>CABUQZ010000048.1 GCA_902493795.1 uncultured Clostridium sp. | reverse complement strand
TTCATCTGCCACGGCAGGAGTTTCTCTTTTGTCTAAATCTCCTTATTTTATGCGGATTTCGAGAAAGTTAGAGAGAAATTTACAACGAGTTTACAATTTTTGAAAGATGTCCGATATGATAAAAATTTGTTCTTTAGAAAGAGAGATGAGCGGTTATGTTGAATTATTTAAACAATAATTTGGTGTTAATTAATGAATATCAAAATCTATATTTTCAGGAGATTAACATCGATAAGATAATCGAAAGATTCAGAACAGGAGAAATAATTAAGCATAATGGTTTCGACTACGGAAGGTTTCGTGTATTTATTGATAGTTGTTTATTATTGTTGAATAAAGAGAAATTGAATGATTATTATAAAAATGGATATAGTTTTAAGGAGTTTATCAGAGAAGTAGAAAATGATATTCATTTAAAAGATTATTTTGAATTTATTAAACAAGAACCATTAACTAATGATATTTCTAATATTTGCTTGTTTCATTCTTTTGAAAATAAAAAGAAAAAACCATGGGATCAAATTATGACTATACGAAACTCAATGGCGCATATGCAATATGGAAATTTTTTCTCACAAGAAAATGGTACATTAATCCTTTATTGGCTATATAACAAAGACGATGGAATAAGAAAGGATTCAGGTATTGTTTTTGAATTTGTTCTTCACGAATTAATTCAACGTTTTTTTAATAATTATAGTTCGGGGCTTTTGTTTAAAAATTCCTTTTTTTCAAAATATTCTTTGCGATTACAGAAGAAAAGTTTTTGGAAATATTATTTCTATGAAATTACACCTAGAATATGTGATGAAAACACATATAATGGATACAATAAAGGGATAATGAGTGAGTTGGCACAAGTGTCCAGAGATAATAAAAAATTGTTACCGTTTTTGCAACAAAATAATGATAAAATTAATGTTAATGAACTAGAATTAAATAAGATTATAAAAATGCGGGATTACAAAAAATTAACAAAAAAATTGAAAATACAAACATATGATGAGTATTTTTATGGATTAAAAACATTTCTTGATTTTGAAACGGAATTGTCAAATTTTTTGGTACATATCAGTCAGATTAATAACGTATTTTATGCCTACTGTACGAAACGTGATAGTAAGAATGTTACTCAAAACGAAATTGAGGAATATAAGAAACAACTTGAAAAATCACTACTGGAATTATATGAAGATGAAAATGCAAAAATTTCATTTAAGATTGGTTTTGTTTATTTATATTCTATGAATTTTGCGTTGCGAACAGAAGATGATGACTACGAGAAACTGAAATATCAAGACCTTAATGTATCTAAGTTCAAGTATCAAAATGAAAATTGGGAGCAATATAGACGGAGAAATGAAACACAAAATTGCTCAATTCAGAAATATATTGTTGAGCGTATGAGAAATTCTTTAATGCATGGGCATATTGAAATTTTACTGAACAAAAAAGGGGAAATAGAATTTGTTTTTCGAGATAAATATAATAAACGAAATGAAGTAATATCTATTATATTGGAAGATTTAGAAGAATTTTTATCTCAACAATGTTTATATAGTGGGATACCTAAAAAGACTTTAATTTTCCGAGTGCAACAAAGATAAAGATGTTGAGTAATTATTTTACAACTTTTGACTGCGAAAACATGAGAATTTATAAGAAGATACAGAAACTACAAGAAAAATGAAAGTTGTAAAAACCCTTTAAATATAAGGAAATACGACGATTTAAGGAGATATAAGAACATGATAAAAATACTTTTCATCTGCCACGGCA
>CABUQZ010000047.1 GCA_902493795.1 uncultured Clostridium sp. | reverse complement strand
TAAAAATGATATTCTATATAAAAAACACTTCAAAAAGGGAGTGATTAGGAAAAATATAGAAAATCGTTGAAATATAAAGAAAAAGTAGGTAGATGTTGTAGAAACTCTACACACTACCTTTTTTTATTGGGAGGAATATTTATGGATGTCAAAGAATTAATTGAAAATGTTGATAAGTATATGGGGCAAAAAGTAGTGCTTCAAGGATGGATTAGAAACCATAGAAAACAAAAAGAATTTGGGTTTATTGATTTTTCTGATGGTACTTGCTTTAATCACGTACAACTTGTATATGATGATAAGAATAAAGATTTTGAAGAGATTAAAAAGTATCGTGTTGGGTGTGCTATTACTGTTAATGGTACTGTAATTAAATCAGAAGGAAAAGGACAAGAATTTGAAGTAAAAGTTGATTCTATTAAGCTTGAGGGTGATTCTCCAGAAGATTATCCTATGCAACCTAAAAGACATTCTGATGAATTTTTAAGAGAACAAGCATATCTAAGACCTAGAACAAATAAATATCAAGCAGTATTTAGAGTAAGAAGTGTAGCTGCTCGTGCTATTCATGAGTATTTTCAAAGTCATAACTATGTGTATGTTCATACACCATTAATTACTACAGCTGACTGTGAAGGATCTAACCAAATGTTTAAGATTACAACACTTGATTTTGATTATTTACCTAAAACAGAAGATGGGGACGTTGATATGTCTAAAGATTTATTTGGAAAACTTTCTTTTGTTACTGGTACTGGACAATTACATGGAGAGTCTTATGCTTTGTCATTTAAGAAGATTTATACATTTGGACCAACATTTAGAACAGAAAAATCAAATACTAAGACACATGCAAATGAATTTTGGATGATAGAACCTGAAATTGCGTTTTGTGACCTTAATGGACTTATGGATATAGAAGAAGATATGCTTAAGTTTATTGTTAAATATGTACTTGATAATTGTCATAGTGAAATAGAGTTCTTCGATAAATGGGTAGAACCTGGACTTCTTGATAGACTTAATAAATTATTAACTTCTAAGTTTACAAGAATAGATCATCACGATGTAATCGATATATTAAAGAAAGCTCCTGTTAAATGGGAGTTTACTCCAGATTACGATGATGATATTGCAAAAGAGCACGAAAAATATATCACTGAATACTTTAATGGACCTGTTTTCATTACTAACTGGCCAAAAGATATTAAAGCTTGGTATATGAAAGAAAATAGTGATGGAAAGACAGTTGCTGCAGTTGATTTGGAAGTTCCTGGAGCAGGTGAACTTATTGGTGGTTCACAAAGGGAAGATGATTACGATACAATTGTAAAACGTGCTAAAAGTATGGGAGTTGACACTGATGTTGTCGATTGGTATATTAACTTAAGAAAATATGGAGGATGTTTCCACTCAGGTTTTGGTATGGGATTTGAAAGATTAATAATATATCTAACTGGTGTTGATAACATAAGAGATGTAATACCATTTCCAAGAACTCCAGGAAGTTGTGATTATTAATACGAAGGCAAAATTGCCTTCTTTTTTTTGTATAAATTTTCTTATTTAGTTAATACTTTAAATAGGAGGAATTATGAAAAAGATATTTGTTGTTTTAATTTTGTTTTCTTTTCTTGTTGGGTGTGAATCCTTAAATAATACTCCTACTAAAAGAGTAGAAGAATTGTTAAATAAATATCAAACTTTAGATAAAAAACTACTTAAAGATTTAGATTTAGTAATGGAAGAAAATGATTATACTGAAGAGCAAAAAGAAAAGTATAAAGATATTATGAAAAAACAATATAAAGATTTAGTTTATGTTGTTAAAGATGAAGAAATAAATGGGGACATTGCAACTGTTAAAGTTGAAGTAGAAGTGTATGACTATAGCAATGCAATTACTGAAGCTAATAACTTTTTTATGTTAAATCAGAATACTTTCTTAGATGAGAATGGACAAGTCGATAAGACTAAATACGTTGATTACAAGATTAATCTTATGAAAGATATGAAAGAAAGAGTTAAGTACACAATTGAATTTGTAGTAAGGAAAAAGGATGATAAATGGGTTCTTGATGATATTTCTGATATGGATAGAGAAAAGATTCATGGAATTTATACTTATTAATTAGAAAAGATTTATCTTTTCTTTTTTTATTAATAAGGAATTTTCTCGTAATATTAATTTAGAGTGTCATAATTTTATTTAATAAATAATAACCTGTATAATTATTTAAAACTAAAAAAAACAGTTGACACACGAACTTATGTTTGATATAGTGAACTTACTGGTGGTGATATATTGTATAAGGCTTATAAGTTTAGACTTTATCCAAATAGTGAACAAAATGTATTATTACATAAAACATTTTGTTGTGTAAGACTTGTGTATAATCACTTTTTAGATAAGTGCATTAAGAATAAATATATAAATGCATTTGATATGTGTGGAGAATTGAAAGACTTATATGTAGATTTTCCATTTTTAAAAGAAGTGGATTCTTGTAGTTTAAGATGTGCTATCTTTAATTTAGAAGATAGTTATAAAAACTT
>CABUQZ010000046.1 GCA_902493795.1 uncultured Clostridium sp. | reverse complement strand
TGGTGATAATGACAATGAGGGTACACCTGTTCCCATACCGAACACAGAAGTTAAGCTCATTAATGCTGAAAATACTTGCGAGTTACCTTGCTGGGAAGATAAGTAGTTGCCAGATTTTTTTATGCAAATTTTTATTTGAAATCTTCAATTTATTTGAAGATTTATTTTTTTGTCATTTTAAAGTCACTTTGAAATGTTAATATATTTATGATAAAATAATATGGAAAAAATAAAGGTGGTAAAAAATGAAGAAATTTAAAAAGATATTATTATTACTAATATTAATTATATTAAGTATTTTGGCAATTTATATAGGTCAAGGATATAAAATGTATAAGAATGCATTAGATGATAAGCCATTAGAAGAAATGGTTCAAGAGATTAGGAGCCAAAAGAGTTATACTAAAATATCAAATATTCCAGATATTTATAAAGATGCTGTAATTGCTGTTGAGGACCACAGATATTATGATCACAAAGGTATAGACATTATTGCAATAGGAAGAGCTCTTTTAAATGATATCAGGGCAAGAGAATTAATTGAAGGTGGTAGCACAATAACACAACAACTTGCAAAAAACATGTATTTCACACAAGATAAAACACTAACAAGAAAAATTGCAGAAGTATTTATGGCAAAGAAAATAGAAAACAATTATAACAAGGAAGAAATTTTAGAACTATATGTAAACTATATTTATTATGGTTCAGGCTATTACGATATAAAATCCGCTTCTCTTGGATATTTTGATAAAGAACCACAAGACCTAACGGAAGGAGAAAGCATAATGCTTGCAGGAATACCAAATGCCCCATCTGTATATAACCCAAAAGTAAGCCCAAAACTTGCAAGAGAACGCCAAAAACAAGTAATTGATAAGATGATAAAATATGGAAAACTAAGTGAAGGAAAAGCTGATGAAATTTTAAGCGAAAATTTATAAAAGTCATTTTAAAGTCATTTTCAAATGATAAAATAATTTTAATAAAAAGAGAGGAGTTTTTTAATTATGGAAATTTTAAAGGTTGAAAATTTAGTTAAAACTTATGGTAAAGGAGAAACAAAAATCAATGCAGTTGATAATGTTTCATTTACTGTAAACAAGGGAGAATTTGTTGCAATAGTAGGAGCAAGTGGAAGTGGAAAATCAACTTTATTACACTTAATAGGAGGTGTAGATAGACCAACATCAGGTAAAGTATATATAGATGGAAAAGACATATATTCTTTGAATAACGATAATTTAGCAATATTTAGAAGAAGACAAATAGGCTTAATTTATCAATTCTATAACCTAATACCAATATTAAATGTAGAAGAAAACATCACTTTACCATGTGATTTAGATGGTACAACAGTTGATAAGCAAAGGTTACAAGATTTACTAAAAACACTAGGACTAGAAAACAGAAAAACACACTTACCAAACCAATTATCAGGTGGTCAACAACAAAGAGTTTCAATAGGTAGAGCAATGATTAATAACCCAAGTATAATGCTTGCAGATGAACCTACAGGAAACCTAGATTCAAAGGCAAGTGAAGAGATTATATCACTTCTTAAACTTTCAAACAAAAAGTTTAATCAAACAGTAATAATAATCACACATGACTTAGAAATTGCAAAAGAGGCAGAAAGAGTAATTACAATAGAAGATGGAAAAATTATAAAAGATGAAAGGAATTAGAAATGAGTATTTTAAATAAATTTACAGTTAAGAATTTGAAGCTAAACAGGAAAAGAACCATTGTTACTATAATTGGTATTATGCTTTCAACTGCCCTTATTTGTGGGGTTGCAGGTCTAGTTTCTAGTTTTAAAGCATCACTTATAAATTGGATAAAAGTTCAAGATGGAAACTATCATGTAGCTTTTCATGATATTCCAGTAGAGAAGTTAAAATATGTAAGTAAAAATCAAAAAGTTAAAGATTATTATTTAGTAGGAGATGTCGGCTGGGCAAACTTAGAGGACTCTACAAACGATTATAAGCCTTATGTGCATATTTTAGAATATGATAATAAGGCATTAAATAACTTAGGTGTAAACCTTACAGAAGGTAGACTTCCAGAGAATTCAAATGAAATAGTAATTTCAGAGCATATTATAACAAATGGTAGAGTAATTTTAAAAGTGGGAGATGAAATAACTTTAGATGTTGGAAAAAGAGTATCATCAGATGGTGAAGAACTAAATGAAAATAACCCATTGCTTAATGGCAACACTCTAATAGTTTATGATGATGAAACAGATTTAGAAGAAAAGAAAACAGAAAAAGTTGAAGAAACTGAATATATTGAAAATACAACAAAAAAAACATATAAAATTGTAGGAATAATGCAAAGATTATCAAGAGAAGACTTTTCATCACCAGGATATATAGTTATAACACACATGGATAAAATTCCAGAGAAAATAGATATTTCAGTATTATACAAAAACCCAAAAGAATATGAAGAAATTGCAAAAGATATATGCAAAACATTTGGAATAATGTCTTTAAATGAGATAGATATAAACACAGAACTTTTAAGATTTGAAGGCGTTATGAGTGAAAGCATGATGACTGTGTTATACACAATAGCAGGTGTAATTATAGCTATAATCGTAGTAAGTAGTGTGTTTGTAATAAGAAACAGTTTTAGTATATCAGTTGCAGAGAAAAACAGACAATATGGAATGCTTGCAAGTATTGGTGCAACATCAAAACAAATTAAAAGAAATGTAATATTTGAAGGAATGATAATTGGCTTAATTGCAATACCTTTAGGAGTAATCTTAGGAATAGTTGCAATAATGATTTTATTACAAGTAGTAAACTATTTACTAGTAGATATGCTAAATAATTTAAGCTTTATATACAGCATAAACCCACTTGCAATAGTAGTATCAATAGTAATTTCATTAATTACAATATACCTATCTTGCCTAATACCAGCAATTAGAGCATCAAAAATTTCGCCGATTGAGTCTATAAGAGGAAACAAAGATATAAAAACAAAAGCTAAGAAACTAAGAACATCACGCCTTACAAAAAAGATATTTGGAATAGGTGGAGTAATTGCAAGCAAAAACTTAAAGAGAAGCAAAAAGAAATATAGAACGACCGTAATATCATTAGTAGTAAGTAT
>CABUQZ010000045.1 GCA_902493795.1 uncultured Clostridium sp. | reverse complement strand
TTGAGAATAAAAATTAGATAACTTTGGATATTTAGTCTTAAAATTTTCCATTTCTATTCCTCTTACTATTAATATAGGTACTGCAAAAATAACAAATATAAGTAAAACTATAATACCAAACATATTATTATCTTCATTAAATCCTAAAACAGTTAATAATAGTGCTGTACCAATTAATATTAACATTATAGATAGTGAAATACTTTTACTAAACATATTCATAAATGAATCATAAGCTTCTCTTTCTGAGTTTGAATCAATAGAAATTTTACCTTTTACTAATTGATCCATACTACAATCAAACAAATCACATATACTTATTAGCTTTTCAGTTTCTGGAAAACATGTTCCTCTTTCGTTGTGCAAATAACACACTATTGCGAATTTTCTTTTAATACCTTTTCAATCTCATTAATCAATACTTCTTTGTCAGGAATATAATAAGTATAAGTAGAAGCAAATATATTGTTTGATAAGCCACCCAAAGCATATTCAAGCATTATCTTATCTTTTTCAGCACACAATATAATCCCAACAGGCTTTCTGTCATCCACACTATTAATATCATGTTCATAATAGTTTAAATATAAATTCATTTGACCTAAATTTTCTGCCTTTAAACCATTCATTTTTAAATCTATTAGAACATATGACTTCAGAAATTTATTGTAAAAAACCATATCAACATAGTAATCAATATTATTAAGTGTAATCCTTTGTTGACTGCCTACAAACATAAATCCCTTTCCCAATTCAAGCAAAAAATCCTCTATGTGTTTAATTAATTTATATTCTAAATCTTTTTCAAGAACAGGTTTTTGCTCTTTTATTCCTAAAAATTCAAAAACGTAAGGTTCTTTTACTATATCACTCGGTTTTGATATAATTTGTCCTTTTTTCGACAACTCTAAAACTTTTGCTTTATTTGCTTTTCCATTGGATAATAACAATCTCTCAAATAAAGAAGTATTTAATTGTCTTCTCAATTCTCGAACACTCCAATTTGAATTAGCACATTCATTTTCATAAAAATTACGTTTATCTTTATCCTGAATTATCATAAGTTCAAGATAATGAGACCAAGATAACTTTTCATTTAATTCCTCATATTTAGGGTATGCTTTATAAAATAATCGCATATATTTTAGATTAGAAATAGAGAAACATTTACCTAAATGTTTAGTTAATTCATTAGATAAACTTTTTAAAACTTCTTTCCCATATTCTAAGCGATTATTATTTTCATTTTCATTAGAAACAATAATTCTTCCTATATTCCAATACACATTAACTATTGATTTATTAATTTCAAGTGCTAAATTAGATCTCATTTGATTTACTAAATTAGTTATTTCTTCAATCATTTTATCATTAATATTTTCTAGCATAATCTTATCCTTTCTGAATTGGTCAGACGCGTCTGACCAATTTGCAAATAGAGGTTTTAATCGTTATTATAAAGCTCAACCAGATAATTCATTTATATTTTACATATTATATATTATCATGTCATATTTATTCTTAAGTCAGCAATAAATTTACTTATTTTTTCTTGATTTATAAGTTTTGCTTCCTTCATAAAATGAATAAATATTAAAAACTATAACAGGCCATATAGTGAGCGTTAAACAAATTGCTACTTCACTTACATTAAATATTATAATATCTCATACGCAATTTATCCTAATCTATAAATCACAAATCATTATATATTCTTCGTGATTTACAAATATTTTAATAATAAGGTTTTAATAAAATATATATTAAGACACGCTACTCACTATATACAAATTATAGTTAATTTGATTAGCAAAATAAATATAGATAAAAGAGATTATAAAAATAATCCCCTTTAAATAAAAATAAATTTAACTAAATATTTTTTTCTTATTATTAATTTTTATTAAAACTAAAGAACTAAATACTAAAATTATTGTTGCAACTATATTTCCTAGAATATTATCGCTAATGATGTAAATGCCAGATAACGAATTTACATTACAGTGAAATAATACGCATAGAAATACACTATTAGTATTTTTTCTTATACTTGCTAGTGCAAAACTTAATCCTAAAACATTTAATCCAAATGCTAAATAGTTCTGTCCATATTGTGATACCCCATCTATAAAGAATAAAGGTAAATGCCACAACCACCAAATAACACTTACTATTAAGGTTGACAAAATAAATTTATATTTTTTCTCTAATTCTCTTTGAAGTATATATCTCCATCCAGCTTCTTCTAAGCCACCACCAAAAAGCATAATAGGAATCATAACAAAAATTGCATATAATGGTAAGCCATTTTCAAATCCTGAAATTAAACATTGTGGTAATATAAACAAAATTCCTAAAGTTATTACCATAAAGTATGAAAAAAAATTGTGCTTAAAATCAAATACATTTCCTAACCACTCTTTAAAGTTTGCAACTTTGTTATTTTTCCTTAAAGCCAAAAACGAAGCAATAGTTGGAGACAAACCACCTAATAAATATGGTATATATAGAAAATAATTTTTATTTAGCAAAACTCCATTTAAACTACATATTACACATAATCCCCAACAAATTAACATTATAGAAAAAGTATATATTAAATAGTCTTTAATTAATTTATTCATATTTAATCACCTTTATTAATTGTTATTTTTTTAACATTCCTTATTTAATAATATCGAAACTATTCCACATAACATTCCTCCTACAGGAAATGCTATCCAACTTATTTCCCAAATATTAAAAATAAAACTAATTAATAAATATATTATAATTGTAATAATCATAATTACACCACAATATTTTCCAACTTTATCAATTTCTGTTTTTGAAACAATAGAATTTATCTTATTATATTTTTCAATATCATACTTATCTTTTTGAATACCAGCGTTTACTAAAATTGGAACAGCAATTGTTACAAAACACATTAATATAGAAACAGGAAATGTGCTACCTTCATTAAATAATTTTAAAGCAAGAGTTATCATTAATGCAACAACTCCAATTAATATAAAACTAATTGAAAAAGCAATAATTTTAGAAAATTTATTGTTATAGTTATCTATTTCTTCTTGAGAATAAAAATTAGATAACTTTGGATATTTAGTCTTAAAATTTTCCATTTCTATTCCTCTTACTATTAATATA
>CABUQZ010000044.1 GCA_902493795.1 uncultured Clostridium sp. | reverse complement strand
TTAACATATATATAATTACATTACACGAAAAAAATTAAAAAAACGCATATTTTCGTGTTTTTAGTCGTGGTATAATATTAATATAAATTTAGTGTTGACAAAACTTAGATAGTCAATTTTATAGTTATTGATTTATAGTAATTTACCGAAAAGATTGTCAGTAATGACAGTCTTTTTTGTTATATATTGACTTTTAACGGTAACTACTATAAAATATAGTAGTGTAGCTTATAGCAAAAAAGGAGATGTGGAGTATATGAAAAATTATGACAACTATTTTCTTCCAGTAGATAATATGGAAGAAGCAAAAAGATATTATGAGGAAATATTGGGGTTAAAAAAGAAATTTGATTTCTCTGATAAGGGAATGGTTGCTTATAATATTGGAAATGAAGAACCTGCAATAATTTTAAAAGACAAAAATAAATTTGAGAATTTAAAGCCTACAATATGGTTTGAAGTAGAAGATGTTGCAATCTTCTATAAAGAAATGTTGAATAATGGTATAAAATTTTTGAGTGAGCCTTTTAAAATTGGAACTGGTAATGCAGTCGAGTTTGAAGATCCATTTGGAAATAGACTTGGCGTTACAGATTATATTAAGTAAGGAGTAGAGATTATGTCAAATATAGATTTGGTATTATTAGGACTTATTAAGCAAAAATCACAAAGTGCTTATGATATTAAAAAAAATATAGAATATCGTAATATGCCAAGATGGGTAAAAATTAGTGAGCAGTCTATTTATAAGAAAGTATTACAATTAGAATCAAAAGAATATATTGTTAGCCATAAAGAGAAAGAGGGAAATATGCCAGATAAAGCAGTATATACTATTACTAACAAAGGTAATGAATATTTTAATAAACTTATGAATGATATTTCAAATTATGATGTTAGTCTATATTTGGATTTTAATATTATTATCACGAATTTAGATTTAGTAGATGATGAACAAAAAAAGATTCTTGTTTCCAATATAAAATCAAAGATATTAGAATTAAAAGAATTACTAATTGAAAGACAATCTCATAGACAACATATTCCTAATGTTGGAAAACAAATGTTCAAACAACAATTAGCATTAGTAGAAACATTAGAAAAGTGGATAATTGATTTTGAGAATAGTTTAAAAGAACAAAATTAGCAAATATTGATTTTAAGTTAAAGATTCGTCATAAATTTGTAGGGAGGGAAATTTCATGAAAATAATCAACATTGGCATTCTTGCTCATGTAGATGCAGGAAAGACGACCTTAACGGAAAGTCTGCTTTATACAAGTGGAGCGATTTTAGAATTAGGCAGTGTAGATAAGGGAACAACAAGGACAGATACTATGTTTTTAGAACGTCAGCGTGGGATCACAATTCAGGCAGCAGTTACTTCTTTTAATTGGAATGACTACAAAATCAATATTGTAGATACTCCTGGACATACAGATTTTATAACAGAAGTGTATCGTTCCTTATCTGTTCTTGATGGAGCGATTTTAGTAATTTCTGCTAAAGATGGTGTACAAGCACAAACCAGAATACTATTCCATGCACTTCAAAAAATGAATATACCAACAATTATTTTTATAAATAAAATAGATCAGTATGGAATTAACTTAAATAATATTTATCAAAATATCAAAGAAAAACTTTCAAATGATATTATTGTTATGCAAAATGTAACATTAACTCCAGAAATATCAATTAAAAATATCATTGATTTAGATGAATGGGATCCTGTAATTTCCAAAAATGATAAACTTTTAGAAAAATATATTACAGGAGAAAAATTGACTATACAAGAATTAACGTATGAAGAATATAGGTGTGTTAAAAAAGGTTCGTTGTTTCCTATATACCATGGAAGTGCTAGAAATAATATAGGGACTCAACAACTCATCGAAGCTATTTCAAATCTTTTTTGTCCTGAAATGAATGAGAATGATTCAGAACTATGTGGAAGGGTTTTTAAAATTGAATATACAGACCATAAGCAAAGATTAGTTTATTTGCGTCTTTACAGTGGAACATTACACTTACGAGATACAATTATATTGCCAGAAAAAAAGAAAGTGAAACTTACAGAAATATATATTCCTTCAAATGGGGAAATGATACAGACAGAAATAGTTTGTTCTGGAGATATTTTTATTATACCTAACAATACATTAAGATTGAACGATATTATAGGAAATGAAAAGATTTTGCCATGCAATGTATGGGATGACAAGACTGTACCAATACTACGAACAAGAATTGAACCGATAAAAATAGAAGAGAGAGAAAAATTATTGGATGCTCTTACAGAAATTGCAGATACTGATCCTCTTTTACGTTATTATGTTGATACGATAACACATGAAATCATCATTTCTTTTTTAGGAACAGTGCAGTTAGAAGTTATCTGTTCTCTGTTGACTGAAAAATATCACATAAACATAAGAATCGAAGATCCAACCGTAATTTATTTGGAAAAGCCATTACAAAAGGCAGATTATACTATTCATATTGAAGTACCACCAAATCCATTTTGGGCATCAATTGGATTATCAATAACTCCACTTCCAATTGGCAGTGGAATACAGTACGAAAGCAAAGTTTCACTCGGTTATTTAAATCAAAGTTTTCAAAATGCAGTAAGAGAAGGTATTAATTATGGACTGGAGCAAGGTTTGTATGGCTGGGAAGTAACAGATTGTAAAATATGTTTTGAATATGGTGTTTATTATAGCCCTGTTAGTACTCCCTCGGATTTTCGTTTTCTTGCCCCAATTGTACTTGAACAAACATTGAAAAAAGCGGGAACGCAATTATTAGAGCCATATCTTTCGTTTATACTTTTTACACCACAGGGATACCTTTCTCGTGCATATAATGATGCACAAAAACATTGTGCAATAATTGAAACTAGTCAATCAAAAAATGATGAAATTATTTTTACAGGACATATTCCTGTACGTTGTATTAATGAATATCGTAATACTTTAACTCTATATACAAATGGGCAAGCAGTTTTTTTGACAGAATTAAAAGATTATCAAATTGCTACTTGTGAACCAGTTATTCAATCACGTAGACCAAATAATCGAATAGATAAAGTACGCCATATGTTTAATAAAAAAGAAAATTAAGTTACTATTCGCTAAATTACAATTTAATGAGCAGATCTTATAACGAGATTTGCTTTTCTTATGGTATAATTCAAAGATAAATAGTAATTTGAAAGGATGTGAATAATTTGAAAAAAATGGGAACTGGAATATCTTTATTGTTATTTGCAATTTTATTACAACTATGTAGTATAGGTTTAGAAATGCTTACACTTGGAATAGGTATCGTGGGTTTAATAATTTCATTTTTGGAAGCGCAGAACTCTAAAAAATAAATTACAAGTATACTTTAAGATGTAAATAATTTAATATTTATATCTTATTTTTTTATGTTAAATTATTTACCAAGAGTTTAAGTGAGAACGGCAAATTACAGAGGTCATAGAAT
>CABUQZ010000043.1 GCA_902493795.1 uncultured Clostridium sp. | reverse complement strand
TGAACTTGTCAATAAAAAGTAGACACTAAAAGAATATTATTTAAACCCTAGTTGAGTTTTATAATCAATTGGGGTTTTATAGTTTAGTGCATAACTTGGTCTAAAGTTATTATTATCCCAAACTATATCATCAATAAATTCTTGAACTGTGTTATAATTATTTATGTCAAAATCAATATACATTTCTTTTTTAATCCAGCCATTTTTTGATTCAATAACTGGATTATCAGTTGGTGTACCAGCTCTAGACATAGATCTAGTAACCATATAAGATTTAAATATATTGTTAAATGACGCTGAGGAATATACTGAACCTTGATCTGTGTGAACGATAGTTTCAAGTTCTTTATATCCTCTTTTTATTTTATTATTTAACATATCATTTAAAGCTTCACGATGATTTATGATACCATTACCATGCATTGAATCTCTTACATCATAACCAACAATTTCATTATTAAAAACATCTAAATAAAATGTCCAATCATATTTTCTTTTCCTAAACCAAAACGTAGTTGTATCTGATACAATTTTCTCAAAAGGTCTTGTTGTATTCCAATTACCACATATTTGGTTAGAATATTTAATCGGCTCTTCACCAGGTTTCTTATACTTGTAATGTTTTGCTTTAGATTTTATATTTAACAATTTACATACTTTATGTACCAAATTGTCTGATACAATCCAGCCAGTTTTCCGTCTTATAATTGCATTTATTCTATGATATCCATAACTTGGTTTTCTTGTGTGAATATCTTTTATCAAAATTCCTAAATCTTTTCTGTTTAATTCATAGTTATTTAAATTTTCTTTATTTTTAAGCCATTTATAATAACCGCTTCTAGATACTTTCATAATTAAACATAAGGATTTTATATTAAATTCTTTGCTTAATAATTCAATTATTTCATATTTTATTTGGGTTATTTCGTGTATTTTACAATTGTACCATCTCCTTTCATTAGGTATCCTTTTTTTAATAATTCGTTCTCAATTCTCAACTTCATATTTTCATATTCTAAATGTTCTTCTTTTGTAAGAATTTTTCTTCTGGAATATTTCATTAGTGGATTTCCAGGCTTCCTTTTGGCTTTTAAACCATCGTAACCATTTTCCTTATATGACTTAATCCAACGGTGTAACATACTATTACTAATACCTGTATTTTTACCTACTTGTGCTAAGCTAATTTCTAAATCAATAATTGGTTTGATTACATTATATTTTTCATCAGCTGTCCATGTTTTAAATTTTTGACCTTTCTTTGCCATATTTTTACCTCCTATTTCTATTTTAACAAAAGAAAAAGCAAACACATTCTTTTTGTGTCTACTTTTATCTTACAACTTCAAGTTTTTCTAGTTCTTCTCTTAATACTATATTTGTAATACCAGGATTTACTTTACCTGAAGTTTTCTTCATGATAAGACCCATAATAAATCCCGTAACGTTTTTACCGTTTTTATAATCATTAACAATATTAGGATTATCATTAAATACTTCATTAATAATCTTTCTTATTTCTTCTTTATCACTAATTTGTGTACCTTCACTCTTTGCAATATCAAGAACATTCTTATTCTCATCTAGTGCTTTAGTAAATATATCTTTTGCTTGTTTATTAGATATTTTACCATCACTCATCATTTTAATAACTTCGCTAAAATCCTTTGTATCAATATCTATATCACTAATAGATTTAAAGTTTTTATTTAAATATCCAAGTAGAAATCCTACTATAATATTAGCAGTATTTTTAGGATTAGAACCATTACTAATAATACTTTCAAAATAGTCAGATAATTTTCTATCTTTAGTTAAAGTACCTGCATCAACACTGCCAATACCATATTCATCTATATATTTTTTCTTTCTTTCATATTCAAGTACTGGCATATCTTTCTTAATACTATTAATATATTCTTCTCTCAGTTTAATAGGAGGTATATTAGGTTCAGTATAATACTTATAATCTATTGCATCTACTTTACCTCTCATAAATACTGTTGTTTTATTTATTTCATCATACCTTCTTGTTTCTTGTTCAATTACTCCACCTGCTTCAAGTATTTCAGTTTGTCTTTTTATTTCAACTTCAATAGCTTCTTTAACAGTAGTGAAAGAGTTAATATTCTTCATTTCTACTCTTGTACCAAGTTTAGTATCTCCTTCTTTCATTAGAGATACATTAACATCTACTCTTATTTGACCAAGATCTGCTCTTGCATCACTAACATCTAAGTATAAGAACATATTTCTAAGTGTCTCAAGATAAGCTATAGCCTCTTTTGAAGAACTAATACAAGGATCAGTAACAGTCTCCAGTAGTGGTACTCCTGCTCTATTATAATCAATTAAAGAATAAGTACTTAAATGATCCATATTAGCGGTATCTTCCTCTAAATGTGTATCTTGAATAGTAATCTTTTTTTCTACTCCATCTACATTTATCATTACATAACCTTTAGTACCTATTGGATTACCAAACTGAGTAATCTGATATCCTTTAGGTAAATCAGGATAATAATAATTCTTTCTATCAAAAATTAGATATTCTGGTATTGTAGAGTTTAATGCTAAAGCTACCATAATACTCTTTCTAACAGCTTCTTTGTTAACTACTGGAAGTATACCAGGATAGCCAATATCCACTACTGATAAATTAGTATTAACATCACCATCACCATTTTTACTAGAACTAAAATTTTTACTATTACTTTTAAGTTCGCAGTGGACTTCTAAACCAATAACGGGAATATATTTACTCATCTTTAGCCACCATTCCTTTACATCCAAGTACTTCTTCTAATTTATTAGCAAGATTAAGCACTAAACTATCTTCTTTTGCCCTGCCAGTAATATTAACACTAATAGGCATATTATTAACAAATCCACTAGGAATAGATATACTAGGGAATCCTCCAAAGTTACCAATAACTAAATGATTACCAAGTATTAGATACTCATCTGATAACTTATCGCTTGCTTCATTAAATAGCGGTGCAATATCCGGAGCACTTGGCATAATAAGTGCATCATATTCTTTAAATAGTTCGTTCATTCTATCTACAATCATTCTTCTTACTCTACCTGCGTTCAAAAATAACTTTTCTTGATTTTCTTTCTGAAGAACATAACTACCTATAACAAATCTTCTCTTAATAAGTTCAGAAAATCCCTCAGTTCTAGTATTCATCATAATATCATTAATATTATTACCATCTATTCTATTACCAAATGGAATACCAGTTAAATTAGAGTTATTAGAGGTTGCCTCAGCGCAAGATATAACATTATAAGCAGGATATACAGCCTCAAGTAAATCTTTTCTAAAGCTTACTCCCTCTACTTCTATACCAAGTTCTCTGCACTTATCTATAGTCTTATAAAAACTTTCTATTATTTTTTCTAAATTTTCATTACCATTGTTTATCTCTAATGCCTCTTTCATGTAAAACAATTTCTTTCCTTTGACATCATTTGACAAATTATTTACATAGTTAACATCTTCATCAGGTAAACTAGTCATATCTTTATCATCATGACCTTTAATAATATCCATAACATAAGCAGTGTCTTTAACACTTCTAGTAAATACTCCGACATGATCTAAACTTGAAGCAAAAGCAAATAGTCCATATCTAGATATTCTACCATAAGTAGGTTTATATCCTACTACACCACCATATGCCGCAGGCTTTCTAATAGAATCACCTGTATCACTACCAATAGCAAAAGGTACAATACCGAGTGCCACTGCAGCAGCACTACCCGCAGAACTACCACCAATCATTCTTGTTTTATCCCAAGGATTTCTAACAATACCAG
>CABUQZ010000042.1 GCA_902493795.1 uncultured Clostridium sp. | reverse complement strand
TTGAGAATAAAAATTAGATAACTTTGGATATTTAGTCTTAAAATTTTCCATTTCTATTCCTCTTACTATTAATATAGGTACTGCAAAAATAACAAATATAAGTAAAACTATAATACCAAGCATATTATTATCTTCATTAAAACCTAAAACAGTTAATAATAGTGTTGTACCAATTAATATTAACATTATAGCTAGTGAAATACTTTTACTAAACTTATTCATAAATGAATCATAAGCTTCTCTTTCTGAGTTTGAATCAATAGAAATTTTACCTTTTACTAATTCATCCATACTACAATCAAACAAATCACATATACTTATTAACTTTTCAGTTTCTGGAAAACCTGTTCCACTCTCCCATTTACTGACTGCCTGTCTTGATACTTGCAATTTATCTGCAAGATCCTCTTGAGAATAATTATTTTGTTTTCTCAATGTTTGTAAATTTTCTCCAAAATTCATAATTATACACCTCCCAATGTACAACTAACATTTTAAAGTAGAATAAAAATTATTCTACCAACTACATTTTGCAACTTATAATTTCTTTGCTACTTTAATTTGCATATCAATATTTATATGATAAATTACAATATTTTTTCATTTTTAATTTTATCAAAAAAAGAACAAACCATAAATAAAATCTGAACTCTAAGTTAAGTTCATTTATAGTCTGCTTGTTAAATTATAATTTCATTTTATCTATTTTTATTAATATAATTATATTTTTTTATTTTAACAATTAAATAAATATAAATTATAAAGAAAATTATTGCTAATGTAATTCCAACAGGCATAGCAAATTTAGTAACCCCATTTATAGCAACACCAATAAATATAAATTCCAAAAATCCTATTAAAAAAGTTATCACGATGTACTTTATCATTTTAGGTACCTTGGTACTATTTATCATATCAACAAATATCCATTCCATAATCTCACACCTAATATTATATGGTAGTGTGCATTGTTTATACAACATCTACCTATTTCTCCTTTAAAGATATTTTTGTGGCATTTAAATGATATTAAACTCTCACATTTAGCAAGAGTCTATATAGAAAGCTATGACTATTATCTTCACAAATAATTAAATATGATTCTTCTAAAGTCCAAGATTTGTTATAATCTCTACTCATTATAATATTCAACATCGTATTCTTTTATTTGATTCAAGAATTTTTCCCTATTCTTCACCATACATTTTACCTTTAGAATCTAATTGTATTTCATATCCATATTGAAAAATATAGGCAATACTAAATAAAAATAGAATTTCAATTAAACTAAATAGTTCAAGTTCAATATCTAAATCCCTCTTTAATAATATTTCAAATACCCCACCACTAATGGATGGTAACAAAACTAACACTATCATCAAATAAGCCATTTTCTTTATATAGCCAACATTTTCTAAAGTGAAAGGCGTATCACCATTGTGAATATTATTAAACAACTTTTCTAAGGATTTTAATAAAACATTAGTTAAATATAAAGTAATTGTTAAAATAATAAATGCTAATTCAATAAAGATAAATACTACTAACTTTGAATTATTAGATAAAACATCTTTTATTGTAGATATTTCGTTATGATTATTAGTATCTACCAAAACCATATTATCTACTTTTAAAGTTATCTTATCGTCTTCTTCTATTAATGATATTACATCATTCCCATGCCATTCTATTTTATTATCAGTAACTTCAACATCTTTAATAACAAAGCCAAATATTATCATAAATATTAAAACAACAGGAATACAAACAAGTGTAATAACCCTACCAATTTTAGCAATAATAGAAATCGCTTTACTTAATCCTTTCATTTTTGTTTGCTGTTCTTTTTTGAATTTAATTACATTCATTTTAACTTCTTCATCTAATGAATCGATATCACTTATACTATCATTAACTAATTCATTTATATGACAATGAAAAATTTTGCAAAGCTCTAAAATATTATTCATTTCTGGATAAGCATCACCAGTTTCCCATTTACTAACACTTTGCCTTGATACATTCATTTTTTCTGCAAGTTCTTCTTGTGATAGTTTTTTACTTTTTCGTAAACTTCGTAAATTCTCTCCAAATTTCATTAGATTTTCCTCCTTTTCATGTTCAAATTATATACACGAATATCCCTAAAAACTATCAACTTTCAGTTGCATTTAAAAAAAATTAAAGTAAGAAACTATAATTTTAATTATATTTTATAAACTTTATCAAAAAAAAATCTAGCAAACACACTCCACTTTCGTTATACAAATAACACAATAATTTTCCCTAACAAAAGCAACAATTTAATAAAACCAATCTACTAATTTTTATTTATCAAACAACCTAGAAAATAAAGATTTATTTTCCATTCCAATCAATTCATCAATTAATTTAATTTGTTCATCTAAATCAATACAATTGTCCCTTATTTGTTTATAATTGTCAATTCTTGCAGAACAAGATATCATTGCAGTTTTATAACCTATATTAGAAATTTTAGGAGAATATCTTTTTATGCCATCAGATGTCCAAACCATTTTCTCATTATCATAAACTTTAAGAATACTAAAATCTTTTTCTACTTTTCTTTTATTAAATTTTAATGTTTTGAACACTTTAAGCAATCTACTACATTTAAATGTAGGATTATAAATATAATTATTACATTTATCTATTAGTTCATGTTTTTTATTTAAATATTTATTGATTAATTCTTTTTTTTCATTTAGTTTTTTTAAATGTTCAGTGGTAAAATCAAAAAAATCTTTATTTTCATCTAATAGTACTATTTTGTTAATATCAGAAATTAAATTTTCTATATATTCTACTACAGAACTATCTAATTCTAAAATTTCTCTTTCTTTTTTAAAATCAAAGTTATCAGTATAGATACTTCCTATAATCGATTCTGCTTTTATATTTAATTCCACTTTTATTTTCAATGCTTCTAAATTCAATTCATCTTCCTCTAAGATATTTTCTATAACTCTTTTTGCATTACCATATTCTTTTAACTTTATATATTTTTTAGCTGTCTCTATTTTACCAGAATAATCATTTGATACCTTTAATCTACCTTTTAATTCAATTTGATATTTTTGTATTGCCTCATCTACTATTATTGTAGTTTTACAAAATTCACATTCTGTTCTCTTTAAATTATCATCTAACTCTAGATTCGCTCCACAACTAGGGCACTTTGCTGGTACTAACTTAACCATAATTTGACTCCTTTAAAATTAGTATTTTTCGTTCTCTTTTAATATATCAATAATAATAATAATAAATATGATCTACTCCATTAATTGTAATTTATAAAACATTTTGTAAATAGTCAATTGTGTAATGTAATGCTGTTGGTATTGTTATATCTTTTCTTTTATATGTAATAAAACACATAATTAAATGAAAAATAAAAGTAAATATTAATTGTGGTAATGCTTCTATAATATAATTTAATGAAACATTATTATTTACATACATTTGAAAAGGTATATGTGTTAGTGAAAACATTAATGCACCTATTAAAAATATCAGATATTTATTGCACTTTAATCCAAATAAATAGTTTTGTATAAATCCTCTAAATAATACTTCTTCTAATAATGATATATAAAACAGGTAATACAAACTACCTTTAATAAGTCTTAATACTGAGTATTTTCCAACAATAATACTTATAATAAAGACTATAGCAATAATTACAAAAGATATTATAAGATTCGTTTTTAACTTTTCTTTTGCAAATCCTAAATTGATAAAGTTTTTATCTTTTATTATTACAGTTATGATTCCAATAACAGAAATAGCCCAATAAACAATATTATAATAATTTACTCCTTTCCTATATAACATTCCCATTAGAAGTAATCCAATCATATATACTAGCCAATAAGTAATTGCAATCAAGAAATAAATTATACTTTTATCTTTATACATATTAACTTCTCACTTTCAAATTGACTATCTAAGTTTTGTCAACACTAAATTTATATTAATATTATACCACGACTAAAAACACGAAAATATGCGTTTTTTTAATTTTTTTCGTGTAATGTAATTATATATATGTTAA
>CABUQZ010000041.1 GCA_902493795.1 uncultured Clostridium sp. | reverse complement strand
TTTTGCGGTCATAGCATGGGGGTTATACCTGGTCTCGTTTCGATCCCAGTAGTGAAGTCCTTTTGTGTTTTGTTTGTGTACTATGGTTTTCTATGGGAATTTCATTTCGCTGCAAGCCTATTCTTATTATAATTTACTTATTTTTATTGTTTTAGTTATTTCTTAATTTATTTTTATTTGTTTTTTCAATGAATTAAGAAATAGTTAAATATTATTTTATACATAAATATTATTGCCGTATCATTTTTTAATGACTGATGCCTTCGGTCCTTCTATGAGGAAAGTTGATACTGTCAATGATTAGGAGAAACCCAGCATTAGATAGGCTGCCCGTTTCGAGGGTTACTCGAGGAGGGAAGGGTATTCTACCGATGATTCAAGAGAGTTAGTATACGGGCAATAAAATTTTACAATGATTTTTGGAGTTTATTAAGTTTTAATATTTATTTTTACTTATTTTAAATTAATATGGCTTACTTAATTGTTGATTTAATTGTTATTATTTCTTATTTTTATAAAAAGAGTTTTATCAGTAATAATTTTTGAGTCTATTTTGTCTTTTTGTGGGAGGGATAATGTATTTTTTTGGTATATATTCTTGTTGAATATCTCTTAAAAAGTATATTCTTTTCTCTAATATGGACATTAACAATATAATAATTGGTTAAAATGAGAATGTTTCATAAGATAACATTTGATTTAACATATTTGCTAGTTGGTGATTAATATATTTTTTGGTTGATGATTAATTTTTTAAAATTTATCAAATTACTTATTTGGTGATTTAAACAGTTTTAATTAAAAATAAAAAATTTATGATGGTTGATGATTAAGGTTGATGATTACTATTTTATGAAAAAATTTTTCTTAATTTTCTTTGAGAATTTGGTAAGTATATAATTATTCTTGTGATTATCATTTGTTAATAAAGTTTTACGGGCAACAAAATTTTTACAGATTCATAGTTAGTTACCAAACTTTTGTTATAAATGTTTCGAGCCATTTGTCATGAACTTTTGTTTCATAAATCGATTCTTTGTAGGTTTTTATTGTTAATTCTTGTAAAAATTCTCTTGATTCTAGGTAATGATGTTTAATTTCTCGTTTCATTTGTCTCCATATTTGCTCTATTGGATTTAGATGTGGAGAGTATATTAAAATTTCTTGAATATAATCAGGGACTATCACTGAATTTTGGTTTTTCAAGACATAATATTAACATTGATTTTGAAAAAAAAGATAATGGAAGGCTGTATAAATAAAAATATGACGAATAAAGATATTGAAATAGTATTTGAATTACTTGAAAAATATCATATTTATCAATTAAATAGTGGAAAATATTGGAAAAAATTAACTTATCATTCGTCATCGTATTTTGATGGATATGAATGGAGTCTTTATCTAGTCTTTGAAAGAGATAAATATTTGCGGATTTTTAATGGTAATGATTATCCAGATATTTTCACGCATTTAGCTCAGGAGATCATTGATTTAACAGGAAAAGATATTTTAAATGTAAATTCTATCGATGAAAAAGATTTTAAATTATAAAAAATAAATTATTAACAAGATATAAGTATGGAGGCCATACATGTCAAAGCTAAATATTGACCAGAAAACGGTTAAAGAACTTTTCAGTGCTAAAAAAACAAAATTTTTAATTCCAGATTATCAAAGACCATATGCATGGGGTGAAGATGAATGTCAAACATTATGGGAAGACTTATTCAACTTTTCATTTCCAGAAAATAACTGTGATAACTTTGATAGTGAAAGTGATGAATACTTCCTAGGTCCAATTGTCACTTTTAAAAATGATAAAGGAGACATGGAAATAATTGATGGTCAGCAACGTTTAACCACATTAATGCTTTTACTTCGTGCATTCTATGACAAGTTCAAGAACATGAAAGATGATAAATCTGAAAAAACAAGAGAACAAATTGAAGCATGTATCTGGAAGACCGATGAATTTGGTTATGTAAATACAGAAGAATTAAAAATTAATTCAGAAGTTGCAACTGATAAAGATAAAGATGAATTTTTAGAAATATTAAGAACCGGCGATGTAACAAAAGGAAAAAGCAACTATGCTAAAAACTATAAATTCTTCCAAGACAAAATAAAAGAATTCACAGAAGAATATGTTAGCTATACTCCATTATTACCCCTCAGAATTATGCAAAACTGTATTCTCTTACCAATTGAAGCAGAATCCCAAGATACTGCATTAAGAATTTTTTCAACATTAAATGATAGGGGAAAACCATTATCTGATGCAGACATATTCAAAGCACAATTCTACAAGTATTATTCTGATAAAGGTGAAAAAGAAAGCTTCATTGAAAAATGGAAAGCCTTAGAAGTACTATGTAATTCAATATTCCCTTCATCATCAGGTAGTGCATTAGATGAAATATTCACCAGGTACATGTATTACGAAAGAGCAAAACAGGGTATTAAACAAACTACAACAGAAGCTTTGCGTAAATTTTATGAAAGAGATGGATATAAACTTTTAAAAAATGATGAAACATTTGAAAACTTAATTGACCTAGCTAACTTTTGGAATGACATATATGATCAAAATGTAGAAAGATTTTCCGAAGATGTGCTTAAAAGATTATATGTTTTAAATTATGCACCAAACGGAATGTGGACATACTTCGTATCAGTTTATTATATAGCTAATAGAGATGCTGAAGGAATGCTTGATGATAATGAGTTTTATAATTTCTTAAGTAAGATTACTGCTTTTATCTGGGCATATGCAGTTACCAATCCTGGTGTTAATGCATTAAGAACTCCACTATATCCTGAAATGATAAATATTGTTAACAAACAACCAGTGAAATTTGAAGAATTCTTATTTAGTCCCGAACAACTTGAGAACAAATTTAGGAACTTTGATTTTAAAAACCAAAGGCCAATAACAAAATCTATGTTAACCTGGTGGGCATTCCAAGAACCAGAACAAGAATGTTTACCTTTAGAAAAAACAATAGAGATAGAACATATTTACCCTAGGAATCGTCAAAAAATAGAACAGGGACTTACCAATCCAAACAATATGGAAAGTTTAGGAAACAAGTCCATTTTAGAAAAGAAAATTAACATTAGGGCATCAGACTATAGATTCTCTGATAAAATCAAATACTATCAAGGATTCACAACAAATAAAGGTAAAAAAGAAGGTACAGCTATTAAAGAATTAATTAATCTTTCAAAATCTGTAACTGACTTTTCAGAAACTGATATTGGGCAACGTGAAACAAAAATCATCTTGGAATTCATTGAATATTTAAAAGACAATGGATTACTCAAGAACTAATATGTTATTGTAACTATTGATAAGATCAACCTTATCTTTAGCTACACATTTCATAGCATCTTATTGATGTCCTTGTTAGCGTAGTAATTGAAAAACACCATAGAAGAACCCAAAACTCTTATTGAAGTCATTGGTAATTTATCTAGTCTGAATGAAATGGGAGAAATTGATTCTTCTGACATATATCATCATTTTAAGCCCTATAGAGAAGATATGAGAGCATGGATTCATGATATTTCCGAAGGTGAATCTGCATTTGATAATGAAGACATTAATAAAAGACCCCATAAAATTGTTGATGGAGAAATTGTTGTTCATAATAACAAACATGGTGATAAATATACAAGACAATGTTGGGATAAAGTTGGTCCTTGTGTGCATACTTATATGGCTAATCTAGCGAGTCAAAATACAGTCCATCCAGTTGATGATAGAGTATTTTCAATACGTGAATTATTATTATTATTAATGAATATTCCTAATAATTTTAAATGGTCTGAATTAAGTGAAGAAGAATTAAATAATTTACCATTAGAAGAAAAACAACAATTTTTAAAGGAAAATGAAGCAAATATAAGAGAATGTATTGGGGAAGCTGTTCCAACTATAATAATGCAAAAAATTGCAAAGAATATTAAAGAAGTATTGATAACTGGAAAAAAATCTCAAAAAAAGGACAAACACGTTTAATCTAATGGACTAAATTTTCATTCAAAATATTAATTTTATTTCCAGTTCATTTAATTATTCTTCCAATAGGAAACTGTATTTCCACATATCTTTCTAAATAAAATAAATAGCTTCCTTTAG
>CABUQZ010000040.1 GCA_902493795.1 uncultured Clostridium sp. | reverse complement strand
TGGTGGATAATTTTTAGTTATCCGTTAAATGTTAATCAAAAAGAACTTTTTTGTAGAAATAACTAGTATTTATCTTGATGAAAATAATATAATATTTTGAGACAGTATAAAATCTATAGGAGAGGATAACAATGATTGATAAGTTAACAATAATAGACGGGAATAGTGCTTTGATAGAAATTCAGAAATTACTTCCTCTTAGGCTAATAAGTTTAGAATGTAAACATATTGCATATATAGATGATAAAACATCAAAACTTCATGAAAATGCTTTAGAAATAGGCTATAAAAACGATATTTTAGGTTCACATAGAGCATATACTAACATTTTTGATGAATTATCAAGAATACATAACATGGCTCAATCATCTTGTTTACGAGCTGTTCGCATTGTAATAACACGAGATGGACGTTACTGGTCAGATAATACTCATTGGACATTATCTTATTTATTTAGATATGGAGTGGAAACTAAAATACAAAAAATTCCTTTTTATGTTATAGACTTTAGAAATGAAAATCCTATAGCTATTAATCATGCATTCACACTATTTGATAGTGTAACAGAAATAAGAAATGCTGTAGAAGCGGCTCATAGTATTCAAAAACGATTAGATATAGGATGGCGAACCAAAGAATTAAGTTATACAATAGGAGATTTATTTTCAGTACTTTCTGAAATAGAAATGAGAAAAGATAAAAAATAATGAAAAAATACAATATTAGAAAAGATAAAATATTTGAAATTCAAAAGAAAATAGATGAATGTTATACATCTAGTTCAATAATAAATGTGTACGGAGCATCTGGAACTGGCAAAACATATTTAGTACAAGAAGCGGTAGAAAAATATTTTTGCGATAATGCCAAATCTACAATATTATATCTAAATTTGTTAGAGGATATATTATCAACCACAGCATTTTGGGATATGATATTATTTACCGTTTGGAATGGCGATATTAACGATAAAGAAAATATGTTAAAAGTTGATAAAAAAACATCCTTATCAAAATATTTAAGGCGGTGTTTTCATCGAGAAAAAGTAATTAATGTTTTATTTCAATCAGTATCTTCTATTGTTGCAACTATACCAGTATATAATGCCCAAATTGAGATAGGTGGAATTGATGTTACCGATTCAAATCATCTTGCCATCAATAATGAAATAGAAAAATCTCAATTAGTAATGAAATATTTTAAGTATGTAAGTAAAAAACACAAATTAATACTTATCATTGATAATTATCAATTTATGAATCCTACTATAAAGCGTTATTTCGAAATAGCAATAAATCAAATATCAAAAAATGTAGCTTTTATTAATATACAAAGAACAGATAATACTCATTATATTCGTCCAATAGCATATCAAAATAATTATATTAATATTGAACTTACTAACTTAAGTAAAAAAGATATATTAGAATCTATATTAGTGCCGCTATATCCTGATGTCAAAATATTGAACATGGTTTCAGAAGATTGTTTTAAAAAAACATTTGGAAATTTAAAGGAAATTGATATATATATAAAGGCTAACCACAATAATATAAGGAACGGGATTTTAAAAAAAAATAGAACAAAGTCTTTAGAAAATGCTCTTGATAGTTTACCACAAATACAACGAGATTTAGTTTTATTAGCTACATTATTTCCTGCTGGAATAAGATTAGAATATGTCACTGCTTTAATGAAAAGATATTTTTATTTAAAGGATGATGTTCTAAATGAGGAATTAAAGAAGATAATAACCCTAGGCTATGTAATGCTAAATAGTACTCGAAAGGACTTACTTAAACTATCACATGACAAAATAGGCTTAAGCATAGAAACCATTAATTCATCAGAAGAGTTTTTAGAATTTTATTACAATATTGAAAGTGGATTAGAAGAACTGGTTCAGGAAAAAAAGGATTCTTCAGATTATATATATTTACTCCACTGTTATATAGGAATATGTGATGGGAAAAAAATTTTAAAAAGTATTAAATATTTGGAAGAGTTAATAAAATTAGAATATAATGCGTGTTCTTTTCAATATCTTGTTGAGCTAATAAAAACATATATAGATTCGGACAAAAATATATTATTACATCTTTCGGAGCAATATATATTAAGTCTATTAGATGCATGTCAAAAAATCTGCTCATTTGAAACTTCTTTAGAAATATTGAATATCATCAGAAGTAGTAATGTATGGAACGAAAAATTTAGAATTTATTATGTAAAAGTTATGACACAGCTTTATCATTTTGATATTGCACTAAAGGAAGTAGAATTGTTGCCTGAGAGTAATGAAACACTTATGTATAAATTGATTATATTAGAGCACATAGGGAAAGAAGCGGAAATATCTAAATTACTTAATTCATTAATTCAAAATAGAAATAAAGTGCTTGACAAATGGTATTATATAATTCTAAGAAATACTGCACATTTTTTTTCGTATGAACAGGCATACCATAATTTGCAAAAATGTCTAGATTATTTTTCTAAATGTGGAACTGTTTTTGAACAAGCAACTATCCTTAATAATATTTCTGTAATCCAAATCTGGAATGGATCAAAAACATATATAGATGCAGAAAAAACTATTAAAAAAGCAATTAAGAAATTTTATGAGATCGGGTCAAATGAAATTTTTGAATCATATTATAATTATGGAACACTTAATTATTTAAAAGGAAATTATCAAAAAGCTATTGAATATTTTGAATATGCATTAGAGGAGGTTCCAGAAACGCTTACTATGGACGTTACACTATTACATATAAACAAAAGAATATGTGAATGTGCAATTAATCCTGAAAAAATTTCTGACTTAGAAATATATATATTAAATAGTTTAAATAAATCAGAAATTTTACAGGATCCATGGGTTCGATTTCAATTAGAATATAATTTAAAAAATATTGAGATATATAATAATGGGAAAACAGATGTACATCCATCGGAAATATTTTTACCAAATAACGACAGAAACACTACTACTCTTACTGTTTTTGATGTATTAAATATTCACAATGATTATATCCCTATATGTTTAAGTCTATCACCTAATTGGAGATACTAGTACTTTTATGATACTTATCAATTAAATATTCAATAACTTCTTTTTTTATATTTTGATGCAATAACAGATTACTAAGACAATCAGCTAAATAAGCTGTATCATCATCAGAATAGTTTAAATTAGTAATACAAGTAGTCCCAAATCGGATTCCTGAAGTAATATGTGGTGATAACGGATCAAGTGGTATTTGATTTTTGTTTATTAATATATGGTTTTCATAAAATAATTGTTCTGCAATATTTCCAGTTAACTTATATGGAGTCACATCAACTAAAAGTATATGGGTTTTATAATCTTTAGAATAAGTATGTATTCCGTTATTATTTAAATTGTATCCTATTATTTTAGCATGATGTTGAACCTCTGAAGCAAATTTTTTTAAATCAATATGTGATAATTCTACAAAGCATAACAATTTTGCAAATTGAATAGATTGTAGAGGTCCTCCTTGTGTAAGAGGAAAAACTGAATAAGAAATTAATTTTTGTAGTTCCTTTTTATAAATTAATATGCCCCCTTGAGGTCCACGTAATACTTTCTCCAATGAAAAAGTAACAAAATCAACCTCTGGAAATGGATTACTGTATAACTTAGCCATTATATATAAGATAGTATGACAAGCATCTACCATTACATATGAACCATTATTATGAGCAATCTCTGCAATTAATTTATAGTCTATATCATTTGGATATGATGAAGCCCCCACAATGATTAGTTTAGGTTTGTGTTTGATAGTCAAGTTAGATAATTGTTCATAATCAATTAAATATTCAGACGTCAAACCATAATTTATAACTTTAATATTTTTGGAAAATTTATTATGAGAAATATGACCACCACTTTTGGGATCAAGACTTAATACGGTATCTCCATCATTTAATATTGCATTATATACAATTTGGTTAGCCTGTGTACCAGAATGAGGTTGATTACATACATTATATGTATCAATGTTTAGCAATTTTAATACAAGTTCTTCTGTATAATTATCAATATCATCCATACTTTCAAAACATGGAAAAAATCGCGCCCCTACCATACCCTCTGTTGGTAAAGTAAACATCGGATATTCTTGTGCCCTTAAAACACTGGGGAATGGATAACTACAACACGCTTCCAAATTAATATAATTATTTTGTATATTATTATATGAATCAATAATTTGATTAACTCGATTATATTGTTCACCCAAAAATCTTTTTAATAAAAACATATTTATTCTCCATAGTATAGCCTATTAAGTAAATAATAAGCAAACATCTATTATCAATTATAGTTTCTCTCTAATCAAAGTGATAGATAACTAAAAATTATCCACCAAAAATAAAACAATCCATCAAAAACGATGGATTGTAAAGAAGTCTATATACGAAAATCCTTCCTAGGATGTTTTGATATTAGAATATCCCGCTGTTTA
>CABUQZ010000039.1 GCA_902493795.1 uncultured Clostridium sp. | reverse complement strand
TCGCTATCATTAACATGACTCTTTCTCAACTTTATTCAAATAGAAATTATATATTTTATTGTTTGCTATATTCATAAGTTTAGCTAATATTATGCTTAATCCAATTACTAGAATAGCATATAAATAATCAACTCTACAATAAAAGCGAGGATTTCTCAATAAATACATAACTAATCCATGATATAAATAAATTTCAAAAGATATATTTCCCAAAAAAGTAAATACCTTATCATTCAATCTCATTTTTTCTAATATAGTAAACAATACAAAAAGTAATGCTATACAAATAATATTCATATTTATAACAGGAATAGGCTCTCTCATTATATCGTCTGCTAGATCTGTATCGTTTATTATATCCATAATGGCATATCCACTTGTGAAGAATTGAATCCCTATTATTGCAAATAATATAATTGAAAGCATAATTGCATATCTAATTATTTTATTTTTGTCTTTTAATGTTATTGCATATTTTTCTTTATAACTTGCCCAATATATACCTATAAAAAATGCAAAACAAGAATTAACCCACCAATTATTAAAGCCTAAAATATTATTAACAACTATGCAATATAAAATAGTTCCACCAAATACTGCAATATTTATCATTTTTTTCTTTTTTAGAAACTTGGCTGATAAATAAAAAACTACATATAAACTAATAATTGCTAACATATACCACGAAAATCTTACAACTGGCTCTCCTTCAACTAAAGAATTAAAAATTTTTCTAGGTGTTAATTGTCCAGTTAATAGATATACTAAAATAGTAAATATAATTGCTATTATATATGGTATAACTATTTTCATTATTCTTTTATTCAAAAAGTCTTTTAGATAATTTTCTTTTTTTAGATAGCTTGTCATTAGTCCATGTCCTGAATAAAAGAAAAATGCTGAAACTGCAATAACTCCTACTATTGTAAATACTTTAAGTAGAATTGTGTCTTTTATATAAATAGACAAGTGGTGTATTATTATCAATAATGCCAATAGTCCCTTTATTTTATTACTATTGTATTTATCCAATACATCATTATTTGCATTAAAAATAGATTTTCTTTTTATTATTAGGCATATAATTCCTATTAAAAATATTATATCTACTATGTTAATATTAAATATTGCTACATCATTGGGTAATGGATAAATACTGTCTGATTTTATTGTTGGTAACATATACTTTGTTCTCCTATTACTACTAATAAATACATATTAAAGTAAGCGATAACTTACTAATTCTTGTTACGATTATATAATAAAAGGTAGATAATTTCAACTGGTTATCTACCCAACTTATTGTAATTTGTATTTATACTAATTTTGATAATTCTTCCTTTACTTTTTCTAAATCACTCGAAGTTAGTATCGGAATTAAATTGTTTATTTCTTCTATACTTTTATCCCACCATTTTAATTTTTCCATTACCTCAATTAGTTCATCATCAAATCTCTTTTTAATCACATTACAAGGATTTCCAACTGCAATATGATATGGTGGAATATTTTTGGCTACAACAGAATTAGCACCAATTATTGCACCATTTCCAATATGAACTCCTGGCATTATTGTTGCATTCTGTCCTATCCATACATCATTTCCAATAACCGTATCTCCTTTAATAGGTAAGTCATTTTGTGTAGGTGGAACTTGCTCCCAACCTTCCAATGTATAAAAAGGAAATGTTGTTACTGCATTCATTTGATGATTAGCACCATTCATTACAAATTCAACTCCTGAAGCTATTTGACAAAACTTTCCTATAATCAATTTATCATTATTAAATTCGTAGTGATGTGTTACATGACTTTCAAACTCTGTATCTGCAATATAAGTAAAATCTCCAACTATAATATTTTTATTTTTTATAGTAGGTTTTACATATATTTCTTTATTATATCCAACTATTGGGTGTATTTTATTTGGATTTGGTATTTTTCCATCTTTCATTTTTTTAATCTCCCCTACAACTTACTAAATTGTAATTTATAGTTATCAACTATACTTATTTTTCAATTTTCTTATATACTCTATCTTCAACATATATCATCATTTGATTATATCTTACTACATAGAAAAAAACTGCTAATATTCCAGATATAGTTCCTATTAAATAACGTTCTGCATTTTGTAATTTTAATGCAACGATAACTACTAGCCAAGCAATTATACATAGAATAATATCGAATATATGCTCTTTTAACCATTTCTTTTTATGAAACTCTATTTTTTCCTTTAGAGTAAATGTACTATTCTCTAATGCAACAATTAAATTTTCTTCTGCTTTTTCTTTATAATCTAAATCATTTATCTTTTCTCCTGAAATTAGTTCATTTATACTAATACTAAATTCTTTACTTAATAATTGCATCATTTCAATATCTGGTAGATAATGCCCATTTTCCCATCTTGAAGTTGTTTTATTAGTTACACCTAATTTTTCTCCTAGTTCTTCTTGTGTTATATTTTTTTCATTTCTACATTGTGCAATAAATTTTCCTATTTTTACTTGATCCATAATAATTACCTCCTACAATAAGGATAGTATATTTTATAAATTTTGTCTTTACCATAGATGTAGAATACAATATAGGATGTTTGTTAATCATCTTAATTTTATAACTGCAATCTCTGGTCTATTAAATAGCCTTATACTGATTGGATAATTTCCAAGTCCACTTGATACATATAAATAAGAATTATTTATACTATATAATCCTTTAATATAATTTGTTTCTACATTTAATCCTTTTTGTACTATTTCTGGAAACCATATTCCTCTATTTATTATTGCACCTAAAAATGGAAGTCTAACTTGTCCTCCATGTGTATCTCCACATAATGATAAATCAATTCCAAATTGTTCAAATTCTTCAAAGTTTGAAATATGTGCTAATAAAATGTTGTACTCTTCTTTATTAATTTCAAAAGCATTTTTCAAATCAAAAGTTGCTGAATAGTACTGATTTGTTATACCATATAAATTTATTTTTGTATTTTTTATGGCTATTGTTTCTTTTTTATAATCTAGAACATTTACTTCGTTATCTTTTAAATTTTGTATGAATTTTTCATCACAATCATGTTCTCCATTTACAAAATATACTTTATATGATTTTGCTAGTTCTTTGAGTAGCTTTAAAGCTATTTGTTTGCCTTTTTCATCTTTTGCTGTATACATATCTCCTGTTACACAAATAATATCAGGTTTTTCTTTTTCTATTTTTTTAATAAGTTCTTTGTTATTTCTTCCAAATGAACTTCCATGCAAATCTGATATTTGAATTATGGTTATTTCATCTACTATTTTTTCACTTTCTATTATTTCATAATTAGTTTTAATTGTAAATGTATTAAAATACCATATTATCAAACCTGCACATATTATTATTATTATTAAAATAATAAATTTTTTCTTTTTCATTTTTACCTCATTTACTTAATTCTATATAAAACTCAATAAATTCATTGTCATTTTTAGCATAAATTTTTCCATTATGTAGTTCAATAATTTGCTTTGTAATTGCAAGTCCTAATCCTGCTCCCCCTGTGCTAGATGTTCTTGATTCATCTGCTCTATAGAATTTATCAAATATTTTTTCCAATTTGTATTCTGGAATTTTATCTCCTTTATTTTTAAATACAATTTCTATTTTATCTTCATATTCTTTTATATCTATTTTTATAGTTGTATTTAGATAACTATAATTAATAGCATTCTTTAATAAATTTCCAAATGCTCTTGCTAACTTATCTCCATCTCCCATAAATTGAATAGCTTTCGGCTTATTTAAAATACATTCTAACTTTTTTTCTTGTAACATTGGATAAGATTCTTCTACAAGCTGTTCTAACAAAAATACCAAATCTATATTTTGTTTAGTAATAGGCATTGATTGTAAATTATATCTTGTAATATCAAAAAATTGATTTGTAAGTTCTTCTAATCTTAAAGATTTTTTTAATGCTATATCCATATATTTCTTTTGCAAATTTTCAGGTATTTCTTTTTCATCAGTAAGCAAAGTTAAATATCCTATAATTGATGTGAGTGGTGTTTTTAAATCATGTGCCATATACATTATTAAGTCATTCTTTTTTTGCAATGCTTCTTTTGCCTTATTTTGATTTGACACCAAATCAACTCTTATATTGTTCAATTTGCTTTCTAATAGTATTAAATCATTTGATAACTTTACTTCCTTCTCTGGTTCTTTTATTATCTGATCCATAGCTTTTATTATTTCTACCATATTATTACTTGTATTTCTGATAACAAAAAAAGATATAATTGCAAATATTACTAAATATGTAATTCCAAGTAAGATTATCTTATTTGCTATGCACCAATAGTATATATCTCTATTTACACTTGCCAAACTGTCTGCTAGTTCATCATTATACACTCCATCTATTAATACTGAAAATAATATAATCGCACCTAAACTATATAATAATATTTTTATGACAGATTTTCTTGCTATACTATTTTTTAATTTTATAAATTCCTCATTTTTCAATTTTATATCCAACTCCCCATACTGTTTTTATAAATTTAGGATTTTTTGTATTTTCTTTTAACTTTTCTCTTATTCTTCTAATATGCACCATTACCGTATTATTATTTTCTAAATATTTTTCTTTCCATACTTTTTCAAATAGTTCTTCAGAACTTACTACATTTCCTCTTTTTTGTGCTAAATATAATAATATATCAAATTCCATAGGTGTTAATTCAATTTGCGTTTCATATAACCTGCAAATATGCTTATCTTGATCTATTTCTAATCCATTTATATAAATAATATTTTCTTCGCTTTTTTCATTGTATTTTGTATATCTTCTATATGCAGATTTTACTCTTGCAATTAATTCCAATGGGTTAAATGGTTTTGTAATATAGTCATCTGCTCCCAAAGTTAAGCCTTGTATTTTATCTTTATCTTCAATTTTGGCAGTTAGCATTATTACTGGAAAGTTGAGTCCTTTATCTCTTATCATTTTACATATTTTAAATCCATCAACATCTTTTATCATTACATCTAAAATAGCAAAGTCTAATTTTTGACTTTCTATACAATTTATTGCTTCTTTTGCATCGTAAAATTTAAAAACATTGTAATTCTCATTTTTTAAATAAACTTCCACTAAATCTGCAATTTCTCTTTCATCATCTAATACTAAAATATTCATTTTTTCCTCTTTTCTATTTCTTGTATTTTACCATATTTTTTTAATATTTTCTATAACTCTCTTCAAATGTAAGGAAATGTTAAGATTTATTTAATCATTTCTTAAAACTTATTTCTTCGTTCGGTTTTATAATATAAACAGGTTACAAGAAAGAGGAGGAAATCAAATGAAGAAAAAAAGAATAATAATACTTTTAATAATAATTTTAGGAATATATCTATTTTTTAGGAACACTCCATTTAACGATATATCTTATAATTTGAATAGATTTATTTCTAAAGTAACTAACACTTCAGAATATAAAACAATCAAACAAGATGTAAATAAAATTATTCTGGCATAGGACAAGAAAAAGTAAAAAATAAAAATGGTTATTTTACTACATTTACAACTATTGAAAATCATAAAAAGACATATATTGAGTATAAACAAAATAGTGATGCTTCTTGGAGTAATAATCAATATTGGGGTGGAACTATGGCTGAAAATGGTTGTGGTATTACTGCACTTGCAATTATTTTGAGTGGATATGACCAAAAATATACTCCTGAAGATCTTAGGCAAAAATATTATCCTGTGTTAGATTATGACACACTTTCAAAAGAGTTATCTAATACATTTAATATTAAAAATACGGATTTTTATTATGATAATGTTCATTTATCTAAAGAAAAGTTACAAGAGCATTTAAAAACTAATAGACCTATTTTAATTTGTTTATGGAATCAGCCACACGATAATCGTTGGACTACTGCATCACATTATATGGTTTTACTGGCAACTGATGATAATGACATGGTATATATTTCTAATCCAAATGGTGGAAAAAATGATAGCAAAAGTTCAGGTTGGTATAAATTTAAAGAAATAACTCCTTATATCGCAAAAGCTTTATATATAGAAAGTTATAATTAAAAGACAGCAAAAAGCTGTCTTTATTCGTATTTTTCATAATTATAATAATTTATTTTTCTCTATAAAAAATCACCAAATTGTAATTT
>CABUQZ010000038.1 GCA_902493795.1 uncultured Clostridium sp. | reverse complement strand
ATTTCCTTTTTCAAAAAATATTTTACTATAAAATCATTAAAAAACAAGAAAAAAATTGCATTTTTTCTTGTAATTATAATATTTTTATAAAAATTGCATTTTACTATTTAACTAACCTTTATATATTATAAGGGCTGAAAAGCAATATATTTGTTCTTCTTGAAACATAGAAATTGCTACTTGAAATTTAATATCTATTACTTCTTTTCCCTCTTGTAAAAAGTTATTTATATCTTCTTCTAAATCATTTTCGTGTGATTCATCAAAAACTTTTACTTTCATTTTATCACCAATATTATCTTATATTTTATCATTGTAATTTGGTGTCGAAAAAAAGAGCTTTCTACTCTTTATTTCTTTTTATAATATCGCGAGCTGCAATTAATCCAGTTGCTGCAGCTGTTACGATGTTTCCAGCTTTTCCAGAACCATCTCCAATAAAGTATATATTTTGTCCTTCTATTTTCATGTTGTTATCTGTTGTTATTTCGTTACTAAAGAACTTTATTTCTGGTCCATATAGAAGCGTTTCGTCGTTATTAACTCCTGGTATTATTTTGTCTAATCTTTCAAGTCCTTCAATTATATTAGTGATAATTCTATGTGGAAGTACGAGTGCTAAGTCTCCTGCTACACAATCCTTAAGGGTTGGTTCAATAAAACCTTTTTCTATTCTATGCCACTCACTTCTTCTTCCATTTTTTAAATCTTTTAATGATTGAATAATTGGTTTTCCATCTCCTAAAACATTAGCAATTCTTGCAATTGATTCACCATATAGTCTTGTGTTTGTAACTGGATGAGTCAAATGTACTTTAGAAATAAATGCAAAGTTACTGTTGCTTGACTTAATGTCTTTTAGGGAATGCCCATTTACACAGATATAACCTTCATAATTTTCTTTGGCAACAAAACCTCCTGGATTAGTACAAAATGTTCTTATCTCATCTCCATATGTGTCTGTTTTAATAAATATTGTAGGGTCATAGATAACATTTGTTATATCATCTAATATTTCTTTTCTTGTTTCTACTCTTACTCCTATTTCAATACTTTGAGATACATAAGGAATTTTATATTTATCAGCAAGCTCTTGAATCCATTTAGCTCCTGTTCTTCCTGGTGCTACAACGATGTATTTTCCTTCTACTTCTTTTAATCCTTTAGGTGTTTTATAAGTAACTCTATATTTATCTTTATCTTCTGCTATATCTTGTACATCAGCTTGTTCAAAAGTGTCTACACCTTTTTTCTCTAGATATTTTGTAATATCATCAATGTATTTTGGTAAGTGGTCGCTTCCTAGGTGCTTTTGTTTAATAATTAATAAACTGGCACCTGTTTTTGCTACTTTTTCTTTAATTTTATTTGCTTCATCCATATTTGTTGGATATACTTTGCTATCCATTCCAAATTGGTTAAATATTTTTTCAGTATCGTCAATTATATCAAAAGCTTCTTGTCTACCCATATATTTAAATAGGTCAGATTTACCTAATTTTGGAACAAAGTTTAACTTTCCATCAGAAAACGTTCCTGCTCCACCATAACCAGATAAAATTCCACATGGTTTACAGTCTTTACATTCAGTTTTAAACTTATTCATAGGACACATTCTTTTATCTGCTTTTAGTCCTCGATCAAGTATCGCTATTTTTAATTTTTTATCTTTTTCTAATAATTCGTAGGCAGTGAATAGTCCTGCTGGACCTGCTCCTACTATTACTACATCATACATATTGACCTCTTTCTATTTGACAACGATGTTAACTATTTTACTTTGAATTACTATTATTTTTACTATTTCTTTTCCTTCTATATGTTTCTTAATGTTATCTTCATTTAAGGCTTTTTCTTTAATAACATCTTCTTTATCATTTATATTTATTTTTATTGTTGCTCTTACTTTTCCATTTACTTGAACAGCTATTTCTTTTTCCTCTTCAATTGTTTTAGATTCATCATATACTGGCCATGAAGTTTCACAAAGTGGAGAGTATCCAAGACTTTCATTTAACTCTTCAGTTATATGTGGTGCGATAGGATTTAAAAGCGTCAATAATAAATGATAATCTTCTTTAGTAATATGTTCTTTAGCGTCATAAGCATTTGTTAAAATCATTAACTGAGAAATAACTGTGTTAAATCCTAAATTCATTAAGTCATCTTCAACTTTTTTAATACTTTTATTAATTATTGGTTCTAAGTCTTTTGAATACTCATTACCATCTATTACTTTATCTTTTAATCTTACAACTTTATCAATAAACCTCTTGCATCCTTTTAATGAGTCTGTACTCCATGGAGCGTCTTGAGTGTAATCTCCCATAAACATTTCGTAAACTCTTAGTGTATCTGCTCCATATTCATTTACTATGTCATCTGGGTTAATTACATTACCTTTTGATTTACTCATTTTTTGGTTATCATTTCCTAAAACCATTCCATGACTTACTCTTTTCCAAATCATTTCTTTATGAGGAACAAGTCCAATGTTATACAAAAATTGTACCCAGAATCTTGCGTATAACAAGTGTCTTGCAGTGTGTTCCATTCCACCATTGTACCAATCTACTTTTTTCCAGTACTTCATGGCATCCATACTTGCAAATTCTTTATCGTTATGAGAATCCATAAATCTTAAGAAATACCATGATGAACCTGCCCAGTTAGGCATTGTATCTGTTTCTCTTTTAGCATTTCCATGACACTTTGGACATTTTGTATTTACCCAGTCAGTAATTTTAGCAAGAGGAGACTCTCCTGTGTCAGTTGGTTCGTACTCTGCTACATCTGGCAAAAGAAGTGGTAAGTCTTTTTCATCCATTGGAACCCATCCACACTTATCACAGTGAATCATTGGGATTGGTTCTCCCCAGAATCTTTGACGTGAGAAAATCCAGTCTCTCATTTTATAGTTATTAACACGTCTTGCTATACCTTTTTGTTCTAGCATTTCTGTTATTTTTTCTTTAGCATCTTCTACTATTAATCCTGAAAACTCTTCTGAATTAACTAGTTCACAGTTTTTACCTAAATAATCATATTTTTCAAAGGCTTTTTCTTCTATATTTCCACCTTTAATTACTTCTTTTATTGGTAGATTAAATGCTTTAGCATATTCATAGTCTCTTTGGTCGTGAGCAGGTACTGCCATAACAGCTCCAGTTCCATAATCACCTAGAACAAAGTCTCCCAAAAAGATTGGTACTTCTTCACCATTAATTGGATTAATGGCTTTTACTCCTTTTATTTCAACACCAGTCTTACTCTTATTTAATTCTGTTCTATCCATGTTGGATTTTTTCTTAGTTTGTTCTATATAGGCGTTTACTTCATCTTTATTTTCTACTCTAGGCATTAATTCTTTAATTAATTTACCATCAGGTGCAATTACAAAGAATGTTATTCCAAAGACTGTTTCAATACATGTTGTAAATATTGAGAATTTTCCTCCATCTTTTATGTTAACATCCATTTCTACACCAGTTGATTTACCAATCCAGTTTATTTGACCTATTTTTACACGATCTGCAAAGTCAGTATCATCTAAACCTTTTAACAAGTCTTCTGCGTAATCACTCATTTTTAGCATCCATTGTGATTTTTCTTTTTGCACAACTTCTGTTCCACATCTTTCACAAACTCCACCTGCAGCATCTTCGTTTGATAGCACTGTTTTACATTTTGGACACCAGTTTACAGGTATTGTAGCTTTATAAGCCATATTATGTTTGTAAAATTGTAAAAATTGCCACTGAGTCCACTTATAGTATTCAGGATCAGTTGTTGAAAACTCTCTATCCCAATCAAATGAGTATCCTAATGTTTTCATTTGACGTTTAAATGTTTCAATGTTTTTCTTAACTGCTTCTTTTGGGTGAATATGATTTTTAATAGCGTATTCTTCTGCTGGTGCTCCAAAGGCATCCCATCCCATTGGAAACAATACATTATATCCTTTCATTCTTTTCATTCTTGCAATCGCATCATGGGCAGTGTAACTTCTAACATGACCTACATGAAGTCCTGCTCCACTTGGATAAGGAAATTCTACTAAAACATAAAAAGACTCTTTTTTACTATTATTTTCTGCTTTAAATGTTTTGTGTTCATCCCAATAATTTTGCCATTTACTTTCTATTTTTTTTGTTTCTATCATTTTTAACAAGTCCTTTCTTTTCAAAATATCTTCCCACAAACTTTAAACTTACAAGATAAAGGGGAATAATTAATACTGAGGCTACTAAAAGCTCAATAACTACTTTATCTTTAAAAAGCAATATTACTAACAAAGTTAATATAGCAATATCGATTCCCAGGACTAAACCAGTGAGTTTCAACACTCCTCTTAGATTAACTTTATCTAGATCAATATTATATCTTTTTATAAAATATTTTACTTCAGATGGTAAGCCTTCATAATTTATTGCTTTATCTTTTTTGTTTTTGTTTCCTTTTAGGTTACCACTTTTATCATATCTATTTACAGATACAAAATAGTAAATCATATAAACAATCAGTACCATTATAAATATTTCTATCATATTATCTTACCTCCAAAAAAAAATATCCATCCAATAAGGACGAATATTTCGCGGTACCACCTTAATTCATAGATAACTCTATGCACTTTACTCTTTTAACGCAAGAAACGATTTGCTTAAATTAAGACAAGTTCATCAATAATTATTATTAACTCTCACCAAACGTTAACTCTCTTTAAATAATTATTTAATTACTACTTCTTAAAACAAATAACAAGGTTATTATATTAAATTTTATTTATTAATTCAAGTGTTTTTAGTAAAAGAAAATGACCATAAAGGCCATTAACTATCTGTATCTCTTATATAATCAATTAACTTTAAGAATAAATTTATAAATGATTTATCTAGGTTATATTTTTTTAATTTTCTTATTTTTAATCTTTTTTCTTTAATTTCTAGATTACTAAATAGTATTTCTGCAATTTTTTCTTTTAGAGTTGTTTCAATTTGTAAGTCACTTAAAATCTCGTCAATATCTTCATTAATTACGTGTACTGCATCAATTTCAATATCTTTTCCTTTACAGTTTATTGTTAACTGTCCAATTGTTGGAACATCATTTATTTCAACGATAAAGTCATTGTTGTCAACATATTTATTGGCAACTTGAATTTGATTTGAATCGAAGTATACAATTACATCTTCTGCATATTTAGTATTTCTAAATCTTATTTTATAATTCCTTTTTTCTGGTACTATTCCAGTTTTTCCTTCAATAGATCTAATAATTAATGTGTAATTATTTTGTAAGTAGTTATAGTCTATTTCTGTAATTAAGTAATATCCTTCTTCGTAAAGACTACTTATTCCATCATCTTCATACATTCTATAGGTATTATTTTGTCCTGGGAAAACATGTATTTCAATGTCAGTTGGATTTGAAGTATTGTTAATATTACTCTTATTAGAAAGAGGTATTATACTTCCTTTTTTAGCAAATATTGGATAGTCTTCTTCTTTATAGAAAGAAACATACTTTTTATTTCCTTGATATCTTTTTCCTGTTGTAAATTCATACCATACTCCATCTGGTAGATAGAACTTATGAATTGTTCTATTCATTATTGGATTCTTTTTATTAATTATTGGAGCAACAAGAAGTTCACTTCCAAAGAAATATTCTATTTTATAGTTATCATTATCATATACTACAGGTAAGTAATAATAAAGTGGTTGGAATATCATAGATCCTGTTTTGTGGTATTTATAAGCTTCTGTATATAAATAAGATGTTAATCTATGTCTTAGTTTTAAATATCTACTTACTATAGATAATGTTCTTGTGTCCCACTTCCATGGTTCTCTTTTATAATATTTTCCACCTGACGCGTGAAATCTTAATATCGGAGAAAATACTCCTAATTGTATTGACCTTATATAAAGTTCTGGATCTTCTATTCCATCTTTATATCCACCTATATCATGGCTCCACCAACATGCTCCAATATTAGAAGCTGATAGATTGAAAAATGGAGTTGATTTGAAGTTTTCCCATCCAACTTTAGATTCTCCTGCGTATAACACTGGAAACTGGTGAGCTGCTTTTAACGAGTTTCTTGCAAGAATTATTCCCCTTTTAGCAGGATTTCTCGATAAACTTTTGAACATATAATTGTTTAATACCCAAAGTTTATGAACAGCATTTGTATCTTTAAAATCATTCCAAAAGAAGTCTACTCCTAGTTCTTCAAGTGGTTCTATTCCAAACTTTAATAAAGCATCTAGCGTTTTAGGATTTAATGGGTCTATGTCTATAATTCCTTCTTTTTGATATTCTAGGAATTCTTTTATTTTTTGATAATTATCTTCATGAGGAAAAATTCCGTCTTTTGGATTTATTTGAAGTCCTACACGTATTCCTTTCATATGAAGATCATTAATTAGTTTTTGTGGGTCAGGTATTAGGGCTTTATTGAAAGTAAAACCTGTTTCTATATTTTTATATTTATCTGTTTCTCTTATGTGCCAGTCTTTATCAAACAAGAATACTGATAGAGGTATATCATATTTTTCAAAGTTACTTATTAAAGCATTTATATCTTCTTCAGTATATGGAAGATCTCTACTCCACCAGTTACCTAGTGCATAACGTGGTATTAAAGCAGGCATTCCTGTTAATTTAAAGTAATCTTGCACGCATAAACCAAAATCTTTGTTATATACAAAAACATATATATCTTTATTTCCTACAATAGGTTTTTCAATACTTCCTAGTTCATTTATTCTATAACTTTCACTGTCATCAAATGAAACTACCCCATCAAGAGAAAACAATCCTCTATTTTCTTGTTCCTCTTTTTTTGATACTTCAGCACTTATATTTGAACCAAAATAGTTTTTAGCTTCTGGATGACCATAATACCATACACAATTAGTATCTTTTACTTCTATTCTCAAATTCTTTGTTGGATTAAATGTACTTCCTTTAAAATCTTCATTTTTAGAATAGGAAAGTTTAAAGTATTTTGTATCTATTTCTAAGAACTGATTATCTTCCTTCTTTTCAAATTTAGGCACATCAAAATTACGAAAACATACTAATTCAGTTTTTAAGTCATTAAATGTAGAAGTTTTGCTATACTCTATTCTTACTAATCTTTCTGTTAATACAGTAATTCTATATTTTTGTCCTAATGTAATTGCTTCTGGTTTTGATTTTAATTCTTCTAAATTAATATGGAAACTACTTCCAAAATCGTACATACCTATCACCCTTTATTCTATATATTAATATAACATAAAAAACAATTTATTAGTAGTAATAAATTATTAATAAGTAAAATACTTTACTCGTATAATCAATCTTATAGAAATCATTAATTAATTCTACAGTTGATTAATCCTTTCTATTTAATTTTTTTATTATATATCTAGATGTATAATAAATCTCGCACTGTGGATTTGTTTCTATACTTTTACAGCCACTTTGTGGACTGGTTTAAGGAGTCTCAAACCACAGACTTTTATTTTAATTGTTAATTAGTTAGTTAACACTTTGATGTTTTATTATACTACGAGTTTACAAGGTAGAAGTTATTGTGGTCAAACTATTCAGTGCAAACATACTAATTAAGGAGGTGCTTATAATGATATATTATAT
>CABUQZ010000037.1 GCA_902493795.1 uncultured Clostridium sp. | reverse complement strand
TGTGCAAAAATAATATAACATAAAAAATTTTAAAAATCTACCTTAGTAGGTCTTTTTTGTCATGCAATAATATATAAAAACTAAATGCAAAATTAAACTTGACTTTATTTAGATTGTCATAAAAAAAGTAAAAAATCAATTTTATTTATCAATTTATACCTGTTTTAATTCTTGATTATTTACTAAATCTTTATTTTCTATTGTTATATATAATCTATATCACTTTTCATTTAAAAATAATTAAAAAACTAACTATTTCTAGTTAGCAATTTATTATTCTCAAACAAAATGTTCGAGCAACTATCAATTTGGTGGAGTCGGGGAGAATCGAACTCCCGTCCGAAAAAAACCACATATAGACTTCTACAAGTTTAGTTAATTAAAATTTTTCACTATACAAAAAATTAATTAACAAATAATTGTATAGCAAGCCTATAAAATTCATTACTACTTATAGACATCATAGCAATATATCCTACTAAATTAGCCTCTTAAATTCCCCGTAGGAAAAAGAATTAAAGAAGCGCACTTGCTCTAGTTTATACTAGGCAAAAGCTACAGCTGTTTGAGTATTTCTACCAAATAGTGTAGCGAATGCATTTTTAATTTTGTTTCCAGTTATTAAACTGACGCATTTACGTATGCCTCGACTTGCCATCTATACTCAGTTAATCCCGTCGATACCTTGTCGACCCCATACGTAGATTTTAACATATATTGCTGAAAATATCAAATATATAAGAAAAGAAAAAGCTCTTCACTTTTCCTTCATTTATCTTTTGATTCTTTTTTCTAGGTCTCTTTTTATATCTCTTTCTTTAATATCTTCTCTTTTATCAAAGTCTTTTTTACCTTTACATAATCCAAGCAATACCTTAGCTTTATTGTCTTTAAAATACACTTTTAGTGGTATAAGAGTATATCCTTCGAGTTTTACTTTATTATCTAATTTAACTATTTCGTTCTTGTGCATTAAAAGTTTTCTTGTTCTAGTTTCTTGATGATTAAATATGTTTCCTTCCTTATACTCTCCAATGAACATATTTAAAATAAACAATTCACCTTTTCTTACATGAGCATAACTATCCCCAATATTACAACTACCATTTCGAATAGATTTAATCTCAGTTCCTTTTAGAACAATACCACATTCATATTCCTCTTTAATAAAATAATTAAATCTTGCTTTTCTATTAATTATTTCCATATTTTCCCCCTAAAGTTTTCTAATAATTTGAAAATCAATTGTCTTTTCTTCTTTAGAAGCTTTAACAACTTTAATTTCTACCTTATCTCCTAATTTATACATATTATGTGTATCTTCATTTATTAACATTTGGCTTTCTTCTCTAAAACTATAAAATCCATCAAGCTCAGAAATATGAACAAGTCCCTCAATTAAATTAGGAAGTTGTACAAACAATCCAAAATTAGTAACTCCAGAAATCATTCCTTCATACTTTTCTCCAATATGTTTTTCCATATATTCTGCCATTTTCATATCATCAACTTCTCTTTCACATTCAATTGATGAACGTTCTTTAACAGATGAATGATCTGCTACCATAACAAGTTTATCTTCCCAATGTCTTAAAGTAGCACTAGACATATCATTATTAAATAAGTAAGTTCTAAGAAGTATATGAACAGTTGTATCTGGATATCTTCTAATTGGAGAAGTAAAATGTGTATAACATTTACTAGCAAGTCCATAGTGACCTAAATTTTGTGGTAAATAGACTGCTTTTTGCATATTTCTTAAAAGCAAGCTAGATAAGACTTTATATTCTTTTTTATCTTTCAAAAAAGTAAGTAATTTTTGCATAGATTTTGGACTAATATCTTTTATATATCCTGGAACACTATAACCTAAAGATGACACAAATTGTAAAAACGTTTTAATCTTATCTTCCTTAGGATATTCATGAACACGATAAATAAATGGTAAATCCATATAAAATATATGAGTTGCAACACATTCATTAGCTTGAATCATAAAGTCTTCAATTAAGTTTTCTCCAGCTCCTCTATCACGTAAAACAACGTCATATGGAACACAATTCTCATCTACTAGTATTTTAGCTTCATTTGAATCAAAATCGATATAACCACGCTCATTTTTATGTTTCCTAATAATATCAGCAAGTTCTTTCATTAATAATAATGTATCAGTGTAAGGCTCATACCCCTCTACCACTTCTCCATCAAGAACCTTATTAACTTTTTTATAAGTCATTTGAATTCTAGATTTAATTACACTTTCAAATATTTCATAATCAACTGTTTTACCATTTTTATCTATTTCCATAACACATGAAATAGCTAAACGTTCAACTTCCGGATTTAAAGAACAAATCCCATTAGATAGCTTATGAGGAAGCATCGGTATAACTCTATCAACTAAATAAACACTTGTCCCTCTTTCCATAGCTTCAACATCAAGTGGTGACCCTTCTTTAACATAATATGAAACATCGGCAATATGCACACCTAATTTATAATTACCATTTGGAAGTTTTTCACAAGAAATAGCGTCATCTATATCTTTTGTATCATCACCATCAATTGTGAAAATCATTTCTTGAGTTAAATCTCTTCTTCCTGCTTTATCTTCTTCACTTACTTCTTCTGGAATAGAATCTAACTGTTTAATTACATCTTCATCAAATTCATACTTAATTTCATATTTTTCTACTATTGATACAATATCTACACCAACATCATTCTTATGACCTAATATTTTAATTACTTTTCCAATACATTTTCTTTTTTTAATTGATTCTATTTCAACAACAACTTTATGTCCATCAACTGACCCCATATTCTTTTTAGGAGGTATTTCTATATCAAGTTTAAGACTTTTATCATCTGGAATAATATGCCCTATACCTTTTTTAAAATAAATTTCCCCAACTACATGAGCAACATTTCTTTTAATAACACGAACAATTCTTCCTTCTCTTTTTCCATCTTCTTTAGACTCAGTTATTTCAACAGCAACAAGGTCTTCATCTATCGCATCATTCATATTATCTATAGGAATAAACACATCTTCTTCCCCATTGACTTCAACAAATCCAAAACCTTTCTTATTTACTCTTAAAACACCTTTTCTTAAATTACTATCAGAAAAAAGCATATATTTACCCTTATTTGAATGATAAATATCACCATTTTTTTCCAACTCATTTAAAGTATCACTCATCTGTTTTGTTTCTTCAATTGTTTTTATATCTAATAAAGAATCAATTTCTTCATAGGTTAATGCACGATGAACCTTATTTAATGCATCAAGTATTCTATCTTTCATATTTTCACATCCTAATAATATTATATAACATAAATTCTCTTTAAACCAAAGAAAAACGTAAGTTAAAAACTTACGTTACAGCATATTTAACATATATTTATCACTATATATTCATTAAAATACAGATTATAAAAAACAAACCACCTAAAGCAAAAGTCAATCTACTAATAAATAACTCTAATCCACGTTCTTTTCTTTGACTGAATAAATCAGAGTTACCTCCAGAAATTATCTGAGAAGTTCCTTCTGCCTTATTACTTTGTAAAAGTACTATAGCTATTAATAAAACACAAATAATTAATAATACAGTTTTCACTATATATCACCTCATTACTAGTAAATATTCTACCAAATAATCAAGTATATTTCAAGTTATTTATAGCTTGTTGACAAGTTCTTTGAATTCAGCTCCCCTTACTTCACACTCTTTATATTGATCCCATGAAGCAGATGCTGGTGATAAAAGTATTACTGAGTTTGGAGTACTCATATTATATAACTTTTTAAATCCATCTTTTAAATGTTCTTCCACAATTACAGGAATATTATTTTTCTTTGCAAATTCTTCTACTCTTAATCTACACTGTCCAATTGCAAGTATTCCCTTTACATGAGTTAAATAGGAAGCAAGTTCATCAAAGTTTTGCCCTCTTTCAAGACCACCTAAAATAATATAAGTATCAACATTAAATGATGGAAGAGCAATCTGAGTACATTTTATATTAGTAGCTTCTGTATCATTATAAAATTTTCTACCATTTACTTCTTTTACAAACTCAAGCCTATGTTCAACTCCATTAAAATCTTTAAGTACTTTAACAATAGCTTCAGTAGATACTCCAAATTCTTTAACTGCCATAACAGAAGCCATAACATTTTCATAATTATGAACTCCTATTAATCTAATATCCTTAGTATCAATTATCTTTTCATCATAATAGTATATTGCATTATCCTTTAAATAAGCTCCATTTATTTCTTTCTTACTAGAAAAATACTTAACTGTTGACTTAATATTTTTAGTTTCTTCTAAAACATCACTATTTTCAAGATTTAAAATAGCTACTTTACTAGCATCTTGATTTTGAAATATTTTTGCTTTTACTCTTTTATAGTTTTCATAAGTTTTAAAGAAATCGACATGCGCAGGACTTAAATTAGTCATAACAGCTACATCAGGATTATACTTCGTTAAATTTTCAAGTTGTTGACAAGATGTTTCCATAACAATAATATCACCAGCTTGTAATTTATCTAAAAAACCTGTTAAAGGATATCCTATATTACCTGTTAAATGTGCTCTTTTTCTATCTTCAATTAAAAATTTATATATTAATGTTGTTGTAGTAGTTTTTCCGTTAGTACCAGTAATCCCAATTAATTTAACATTATCTGGAAGTAGTCTATAAGCCATCTCAACTTCATTAATTACTTCTACACCAAGCTCTTTTGCTTTTAATACATATTTATGATCTATTGGAACACCTGGATTTTTAATCAAATAATCAAAAGTCTCATCCAATAAGTCATCTGGATGTTCCCCAAGAACAAGAGTAACTCCTAATTCTTTTAACTCTTGCATCTGCTTTTCATCATGATTTTGTTTCATATCTGTTAAAACAACTTTATTTCCTCTTTTAACAAGAAATTTAGCTGCCTCATACCCACTTCTTGCAAATCCAAGAATTAATACTTTATTATTCTCAAACATATACAATCACTCCTATTAAAATTATACTACATAATATTTCAAATTCAATTCAATTATGTTATAATACAGATAAGATTGCGAGGCTGACTTATGAAGATTGTAGAACTAACTCCAGAAAATTTTGATGCATATGCTAAATCACATGAATATGCTAATCCATGGCAAACCTCTAATTTTGGAAATGCAGCAATATCGCTAGGATACGAGGTATTATATTTAGGATTTGAAGAAGGTATGGAAGTAAAAGGTGTAACTTTACTACTTACTAAAAATGTATATATGGGTCAAAGTGTATCATATGCTCCAAGAGGTCCATTAATTGATTTTGAGAATTTTGATTTTGCAGAACAAGCACTAAAAGAATTAAAAAAATATCTAAATGATAAAAAAATAATGTCATTTACTATGGATCCACCTGTAATTCTTTCCATAAGAAACAAATATGGTGCTTTAAAAGAAAACACAAATGATGTTGATAAAAAGTTAGATGCAATCCTTCATGGTGGAGAAATTGTTAAGGCAAATCAATATGCTAAAGATATAGTAAACTTTTTACTAAAGAAAATGGACTTCGATTTTAGAGGGCAAAACTTATTCTTCGAAGGGATTCTACCTAGATGGTATGCTGTTACAAATTTACCAATAAATGCAAAAACATTATTATCTAAAATAGATAAAAGAGCAAGAACAAAATTAAGAAAGTCAGCAAGATTAGGTGTAGAAATCCTTAAGGATGAAACAAAAAACATTCAAGCAATATATGAAATTGCAAAAGAAAAATTTAATAGGCCAATAGAATACTACCAAAACTTGATAATAAATAATCCAGAATGTGAAGTATATATTGCAAGAATAAATTCTGAAAGATATGTAAATAATAGCAAAGGATTATATGAAAAAGAAATAGAAAGAAACGAAAGATTAAATATCATAATTCAAGAAAGAAATGCATCAGGGAAAAATATAAGAAAAACTTTAAATCAAAAAATGGAATCCGATAGAATAATAGCAGGATATAAAGAACACTTAGTAAAATCAACACAGACTTTAAAAGATTTCCCAAATGGAAGAATAATAGCAATGTGTATAGTAATAAAACACGGAAATAACGTTTCTATATTTGAAGATGGATATTTAAAAGAATATAGTAATTTAAATGCAGCATTTTTACTAAGATGGCAAGTAATAAAGCAATATTCTAGTAGTAATTTAAGAACATTCATATTTGGAGAAATAACAGGAGGATTCGACCCTAGAAGAAATCCAATATATGGATTAAATGAAGCTAAATTAGCATTAAGAGGAAGTATTCTTGAATATATTGGTGAGTTTGGTATTATGACAAATAAAACAATGTACAATTTATATCAAACAACAGTAAACGAAAGATTTGAATTCAAAATATAAGCTTGTAAAACACAAGCTTTTTTTATACGACCAAAAGGCAATTATTACACAAAAAACCTTTATTTATCAATATCCATATAAAAATTTTCGTATATTCATTATTAAAAATTTGTATGGTATAATTAAATAAAAATATTAGGAGGCATTTATGATAATAGAAAATGTAAAAGATAAAGTAAGCGAGTTATTAAGCAAAGATAATACTGGCCATGGAATGGAACATATAAATAGAGTATTAAATCTATCTTTAAAGTTTGCTAAAATGGAGCACGCAAATAAAGATGTAGTTGCCTTGATAGCATTATTACATGATGTTGATGATTATAAAATATTTGGAATAGAAGATGCTAATAATTTAACAAATGCCAGAAATATTTTAGAACAATGTTATATTGAAGATAATATTAAAAAACAAGTTTTAAACGCTCTTAAAACTATTGGTTATAGCAAAAGATTAAAAGGTATTTGCCCATTAACACTTGAGGGTATGATAGTATCAGATGCAGATATGTGTGATGGAACGGGTACTACTGGAATACTTCGTTGTTATCAATATAATTTAGCACATGGGAATTTATTTTTTGGCAAAAATATATACCCTACATTAAATATGTCTGCAAATGAATATATCGAGAAAAAGGTTGGAACAGTTGTTACTCATATGTTTGAAAAATTACTAAAATTAAAAGATTTAATGCTAACAAACTCTGGAAAAAAAGAGGCAATAGAAAGACATAATACAATGATAGAATTCCTTTATCACTTTTTTGAGGAAGAAAATGTTCCAGAGTGGATTAATTACTTAGATAATTATCTAAATAAAAAAAAGAATTAAATGTTAAATTAATTATTTCAATTTTTATTATTATTTTAGCCTAGCTTTAAATAGGTAAAATTCCATAATATAAATCTTTACTACATACTTCATAATACATAATAAAAGTAATATTATCTTTTTATTGTAAGACCAGTGACTACTCCACTATTCTTGCTCACAAATTAACTACTATGTCATTTGACACAGTAGTTTTTATATTCACATATTAAAGTAATTTTAAATTTTTACTACCAATTTAATTTATTTAAAATAAATAAAAATTATATAAATGTTTATAAAATAGGATTTTAACAACATTTAAAAGACAATTAAAATTAAAATATTTTTCAATAAAAAAAGACTAAAATAAATTTTAGTCGCCAACCTTTTCAAGGTTGGTTATTTTAATATATAATAATTATATGATTATAACTACATTTAAAACTGAAAAAGAACTATTTGATAATT
>CABUQZ010000036.1 GCA_902493795.1 uncultured Clostridium sp. | reverse complement strand
TTCAAGTAAATCACTTCTTTCTATGATTTTATGGTCAATTTAATTATAGACGATTTACTTGAACTTTTTATATGTAAAATATTAAATACACATATGTAAACATCGCTTAAAAATAATTCCAGTTTCATTTTAAAATGAAAGGATAATCACACAAAAACATGATTTCATTGACAATTTGGTAGTTTTATGATATAATACACCCAATAAAAGAGGGGTGTTTTAAATTGAATAATAAAAGATATAACAAGAAAACAATTTTAGATTATATTAGTGGTAACGATATAGAGGGATTTAGTATAGAAGAATTGGAAGATAATCCAAACTTTATGGCAGATGTAATGGAGTTTACTGCAGATAAAAGAATGTATCGTTTTTGCTCAGACAATGTAAAAAGAAATCATGACTTTGTAATAAGAATAATAGCTAAATTCAAAGATGATATTGATTTTATAACAGAAATTGCTGATAACTACGTTGTAGAAAATGATGAAAATGGTCTAAAACAAGCAGAATTTAATATTTTAATGGGAAACATATATGATGAAACAAATGAACCTGATTTAATGAAATACAAGTTATCAGAAACAATATTTTATGATAGCTTATCAGCAGAAATTGAGGATGCAATTGAAGAAATTGATGAAAAAGATAGAAAACTTTTTGGAAAAGGATTCTGTTTTGTTTCTGATACATATCCAGGAAGTAACTTAATAAAAGATTTTTTTGCAAAACGTATGCTTGATGAAATACTTTTTGCAGATGAAAAATATAGATTCGAAGAGATAGTGCACATTAATTTTAAAAAATATGAAGATTTAGAAAAATATGGTATGACAAGATTTATATTAGAATATGTTGGTTCAGTAGATTCTGATTTAAGTGATTATCTATGTCAAAATCAGGAGTTAATATCTAGTGTAAAAAATAAATTAATTAAAGTAAAAAAAGGTTGGGAAATTTATACTAGAAGAATAAATAAAGAAAAAATAGAAATGATATGGGACGAAGTATATCATTACCAAGATGAACATGTAATTTATTATGGACTTAATTGTGTTGAGTGTTTAGATAGAATAATGTCTAAATTAGGAATTTTAGATATGCTTGGAATTAAAAGTATGAAGGAAACTCAAGATGATGACTATGATGTTGAAAGCGAAATAAGTAGTATATGTGGTAACGAAGGTTTAGATGAATTTGAACAAATGACTTGCCCAGAAATAGAGAAAAGTAGATTTGAACTTCATATGACTTCATTTATAAAAGATTTATTTAAAACAAATGTTATTGAAGAACCAAATAATGAAAATGAATATTTAAAAGATAATCAAAAAGATAAATCAAAATGCAAAATATTAAAATTAAGTTTCAAACCAAATAAATGGAAAATGATAAAATGTAAAAATCTCCTTTTAATACAAAATTTAATAAATGTAAAAGGAGATTTTTTTGTCATTTATTTTGAAAGTGCACAATTAGATAATTACTTCTTTTTTAAGACTTGATAAAACTAAAATTAATTTATATAATATATATGTATTTTGCCCATTAGCCAAGCGGTAAGGCGGGAGACTCTGAATCTTCAATGCACTAGTTCGAATCTAGTATGGGCAGCCAAAAGAAATACGTAGAAAGAGGTTTATATGACAGATAAAGAGCTTGCAGATTTAATATTTCCTGATATAAAGGAAACACCAGAAGATTATGAAAAAATGTATCCAAAAAGAAATCTAAAAGAAGGTGCAGTAGTATCTCGTTTTGCGCCATCTCCAACTGGATTTGTTCATATGGGAAGCCTTCTTACTACTTTAATAGAAAGAAAAATACCAGATGAAACAGAAGGAGTTTTCTATTTAAGAATAGAAGATACAGACCAAAAAAGAAGTGTAGAAAATGGTATTAGTGGTATCGTTCAAGATTTAAAAAACTTTGATATTAAAATAGATGAAGGAGCACTTAGTGAAACAGAGTCAACTGGAGTTTATGGTCCTTACGTTCAAAGTCAAAGAAAGAAAATTTATGAATGTTACGCAAAAAGTTTAATTGAAAGAGGTCTTGCTTATCCATGCTTCTGTTCTCCAGAAGAATTAGATGAAACAAGAAAAATTCAAGAGTTAAATAAAGAAAGAATAGGGTATTATGGATCATTTGCCAAATGTAGAAATCTAACAAATGAAGAAAGAAAAGAAAGAATTCTAAGAGGAGATCCTTATGTAATAAGATTAAAGTCTCCTGGAGTATATGAACATAAAGTAGTATTTAACGATTTAGTTCGTGGAAAAGTAGTATTCCCTGAAAATGATATGGATGTTGTATTAATAAAGGGAGATGGACTTCCAATATATCACTTTGCTCATGCAATAGATGACCATTTAATGAGAACTACTCACGTTCTTCGTGGAGAAGAATGGTTATCAAGTGTTCCAGTTCATATTCAGTTATTCGATATTTTAGGGTTTGAACTTCCTAAATATGCTCACTTAGGACTTGTTATGAAAATAGATGAAGAAACAGGTCAAAAAAGAAAGCTATCAAAAAGAAAAGATAAAGAAGCAGCAGTAAGCTTTTATCATGAACAAGGAATACCAGTAATGGCAGTTAAACTTTATTTAATGACTATTGGTAACTCTAACTTTGAAGAATGGCTAAATCAAAATCCAGGACATGACTATAACGAATTCAAATTTGATTTTAAGAAAATGAGTGCCTCTGGATCACTATTTGATTTAGAGAAATTAATCAATATTTCAAGAAATTATATAAGTAGATTAACTGCAGAAGAAGTATATGAAAATGCTTTAAAATATACAGAAGAATATGATAAAGAATTCAACGATTTATTAGTAAAACATAAAGATTATGCGATAAATATGTTCAATATTGAAAGAAATCAAAAGAAACCTAGAAAAGATTATGCCAAATATAGTGATATAAGACCATATACATGGTATATGTTTGATGAACTTTTTGAAAAAGAAGAAAATAAAGTCTATGAGTGGCAAACAATTAATAATTTAGGTGAAATTAAAAATATCTTAAAACTTTACTTAGAAAAATATTATCACGAAGAAGATGATGAACAAACATGGTTTGAAAGACTTAAAGATTTAAGTGAAGAGCTAGGTTACGCAAGAGAAGTAAAAGACTATAAAGAAAATAGTGAAAAATATAAAGGACATGTTGGAGATATAAGTATGGTTCTTCGTGTTGCAGTAACAACAAAGAATCAAACACCAAATCTTTATCAAATTATCAAATTATTTGGAAAAGATAGATTAGTTAAAAGATTAAATGAGGTAATTAATAAATAATTACTTCTTTTATTTTGTTAAAAAGTTTGTTATAATCAAGATGAAGTGGAGGGACTATTATGTCATACCTAGATAAAGTAATTATGGGTAAAGATGAATAGTCATGTCTCTTTTATTAAAAAATAATAAAACAGGCATGACAGTTTTCGTTGTGCCTGTATTTGTAATAACATACAGATATAGGTCTGTATGTTTTTTAATGAAGGAGAATAATTATGATAGAAATAAATTTTAATAAAGTATGTAAAAACTTTGGTTTTGGAAATATATTAAATGGAGTAAGTTTTGAAATACAAACAGGAGAAATAGTAGCGCTCATTGGTAACAATGGAGCAGGAAAATCAACTATTTTAAATATAATTAATAAAGAAGAAAATATAACAAGTGGAAATGTTACTTTAAGAAATGGATCTAAAATAGGGTATTTAAAACAAATAGTAGATAATAATAATGATAAAACAGTAAGAGATGTTTTAAATGATAGCATAAAAGATATTTTAGATATGCAAGAACGTTTATTTGAACTTGAAATGAAAATGGAAAACGCGAAAATAGAAGAGATAAACAAAATAGTAATAAAGTATACAAATCTTCAAAATAAATTCATTCTAAACGATGGTTATGGAGTATCAAAAAGATTAGGAAAGATAATTAAAGGTTTTAAGCTAAACAATCACTTGGATACTTTATATAATAACTTATCAGGTGGAGAAAAAAGAATTGTCTCACTAGCAGCGTTAATACTAGAAAACCCAGATATAATTTTACTTGATGAACCAACAAATCACTTAGATATCGAAACTTTAGAGTGGTTTGAAGAATATTTAAAAAGTATAAAAAAGACAGTCTTAATTGTATCTCACGATAGATACTTCTTAGATAAAGTAGTAAATAAAATAATCTTCCTAGAAAAAGGTGAATGTGAAATATATCATGGAAACTACACATATTTTGAAGAAGAACATGAAAAACGTATAATGAATGAATTTGAAGCATATAAAACTCAAGAGAAAAAAGTAGAAGCCATGAAAGAATCTATAAAAAGATTAAAAGAATATGGAAGAAGAGCATCTCCTGAAGGTGGAATGTTCTTTAGAAGAGCAGCATCAATTCAAAAAAGACTAGATAAAATGACTCTTTTAACAAAAAGAGAACAACCAAAAGAGTTAAATATTAAATTTAATGTTGAAACAAGAAGTGGAAATGACGTATTAACGATTAAAAATAAAGATCTCTATATTGGAGATAGATTGTTAATAAAAGGAATTAAAATGAATATATTTTATCAAGATAAAGTTGCTATTATCGGTAAAAATGGAACAGGAAAATCGACTCTTATCAAGCATATTATCGAAATCTATGAAAAAAATATAACTGAAAAAGATATAATTCTTGGAACAAACATAAAAATTGGATATATTCCACAAGAAATAAAGTTTGATGACCCTAATAAAACAGTATACGAATATACAAGAGATTTTTATTTAGGAGAGGACACCTACTTAAGAAGTAGCTTATTTAACTTCCACTTCTTTGATGATGATATTTCTAAAAAAGTCTCAACACTATCAGGAGGAGAAAAAGTTCGTCTAAAACTTTTTGAACTAATTCAAAAAAATTCAAACTTTCTAATATTTGATGAACCAACAAACCACATTGATATAGAAACAAGAACAATATTAGAAGAAGCACTAAAAGATTATAAAGGAACACTTCTATGTATATCTCATGATAGATATTTTATAAACAAGTTAATAAACAAAATATATTACATAGATGACTGTAAAATGAATTTATGTATAGGTAATTACAACGATTATAAAAGAATTATGTTAAAATAAAGATGGTGATAATATGACTAAAAAGAAAATAATAATTATACTACTAATATTAATATTTATTGTAGGAATTGCTATAGGAGTACTTTTCTTTACTCTTCATAATAAAGAGTCTTATGATGAACTAATAACAATAGATAAAATAGAAGTAAGAGAAAAAAATATCGAAGTTTATAGTAAAGTAAAATTATCTGAAATCGTTAGTCTTCATAATGGAATTAAATTACTTGAAGATTATGAAATTGATACTGATAAAGTAGGTAAGATTAAATTACTAGTAGATTATAGTGAAGAAGAAAAAGATAAAAAAGGTTATGTTGAAGTAAATATCGTTGATACTACACCACCATACATAGGAGTAGGAAACTATTATAATCATATTATTAATACCAATTTTACATTTAATACCGATATTATATGTAAAGATAATTACGATAAAATAACTAAATGTGAAATAATAGGAGATTATAATCTTGATAAGCTAGGAGATAATAATGTCAAAGTAGTTGCAATTGACTCTAGTAAAAATAAAACAGAAAGAGATTTAGTTATAAGAGTAGTTGAAAAATCAAATAAGACTAGTAAGCCTGTTTATAAAAAGTTAGAAGAAATAGAAGTACCAGAAAACGCAAGTATTATGATTGATGTATCAAAGTGGCAAGAAGATATAGATTGGAAAAAAGTTAAAGAATCAGGCATCGATTATGCCATGATGCGTCTAGGTACTCAAAAAGGAATAGATAAAGAATCTGTTCTTGATAGTTACTTTGAGAAAAATATAAAAGAAGCAAGAGAAAATGGAGTTAAAGTTGGAGTATATTACTATTCTTATGCAAATGATATTGAAGACGCCAAAAAACAAGCAGAATGGGTAGTTGAACAACTAAAAGATTACGAATTAGACCTACCAGTAGCATTTGACTGGGAATGTTTTAGATACTTAAATGATTTTGAGATGAGTTTACATGACTTTAATGAAATGGGAACTACATTTTTAAAAATAATAGAAAAAAATGGTTACAAAGCAATAAATTATGGAAGTAAAAATTATCTAGAAAAAATATGGAATATAGAAGGTTATGATACCTGGCTTGCTCATTACACTGATAAAACAACTTATTCTAAAAATTACATCATGTGGCAGTTTACAGACAAAGGACTTGTACCTGGGATAAAAGGAGCAGTAGATTTAAACTTTTATTACAATAAATAATTTGACTAATTCCCTAAAAAATATATAATGATAATAGGAGGATATATGAAAGAAGAAGAAAAAATACCTAAAGAAAACAAACCCCAAAAAGATAACAATAAAAAACTACTAGTTATATTCGTAGCTATTATGTGTGTTATCGCAGTTGGAATATCTGGTTACGGAATAGCAAAACAATTTCTTGGAAAAGAAGAAGATAAAGAGGAAAAAGAAGAAAAAAAAGATAAACAAAAAGAACAAATCACACCTTTAATGTACAAAGTTACAAAAGAAGGTAGCGATAACGTTATGTATTTGTTTGGAAGTATGCATACAGTAAATTTTGATGACTTTGATTTACCAAAATACGTTATGGATGCCTATAAAGAAAGTGATTATTTAGCAGTAGAAGTAGATATAAATAAATACATGGAAGATGAAGAAAAAATACAACAACTTGCTATGGATATGATGTATATGGATGGAACTACTATAAAAGATCATATTGATGAAGAACTATATACCAAAATAATTAACTTTTTAAAAGAAAAAAAATTATACAATCAAGCATATGAAAGTTTTAAACTATATGGAATAGAGTCATTAATTACATCACAAGTTACAAAAGATGCTGGACTTAATGAAAATGATGGAATAGATACATATCTACTAGATCTTGCAAAAAAAGAAAATAAAGAGATTCTTGAAGTAGAAACATTTGATTTTCAAATGAAACTATTATTTGAAGCTCCAGATAAATATTATGAAATATCAATTCTTTCATCAATAGATGAATATGAAAAAAGTGTTAATAGTCTTAAAGAACTATATAGTGCCTGGAAAAAAGGAGACGTAGAAGCTCTTGAAAAGTTAACAAAAGGTGATGAAGTTACAGAAGAAGACATTGAAAAATATAAATTGACACAAGAAGAAATGAAAGAAATTGAAACTTTTTCCAATGCCATGTTAAAAGATCGAAATGTTGGTATGAAAAATAAGTTTAATGAATATTTTAATGGAAATAAAAAGGTATTTTATATGGTAGGTGCAGCCCATTTAATTGGAGATGACGGGCTAGCAAGTCTTCTAGAAAAAGAAGGATACAAAGTTACAAGAGTAAATTAATATTTAAGGGACGTAAGAATAATTCTAACGTCTTTTTTTGTTAATAAGGAATTTTCTCGTAATATTAATTTAGAGTGTCATGACTTTATTCGATAAATTATAACTTGTAGAAATTTTGAAACTAAAAAAAACAGTTGACACACGAACTTATGTTTGATATAGTGAACTTACTGGTGGTGATATATTGTATAAGGCTTATAAGTTTAGACTTTATCCAAATAGTGAACAAAAAGTATTATTACATAAAACATTTGGTTGTGTAAGACTTGTGTATAATCACTTTTTAGATAAGTGTATTAAAGATAAATATATGAAGTCATTTGATATGTGTGGAGAATTGAAAAATCTATATGTAGACTTTCCATTTTTAAAAGAAGTGGATTCTTGTAGTTTAAGATGTGCTATCTTTAAT
>CABUQZ010000035.1 GCA_902493795.1 uncultured Clostridium sp. | reverse complement strand
CAACTGATTTTAGTAAAATTGAAATAGGAGAAGTTGTACATATTCCAGGACACATAGGGATATATGTTGGTGATGGATTAATTGTTGAGTGTACACCAATTTGGAATGATGGAGTTCAATTAACTGCATTATTAAATGTTGGAAAGAAACAAGGCTATAATGGTAGAACATGGAACGAACATGGAAAATTAAAGTATATCGAGTATATAAATGTTGATGACAATGTTAATAAAAGGACAATTGAAGAGATTGCCAAAGAAGTAATTGAAGGTAAGTGGGGAAATGGAGAAGAAAGGAAAAAAAGATTGGAAGCAGCTGGTTTTATTATTTAGAAATTCAAAATAAAGTAAATGAATTGTTGAATATAGCTTCTGATAATAAAGATTATTATCCAAAGTCTAATTATAAAGTAAATAGTTTAGTTGATGCATTAAAAGAGTTAGGTATAGATTCTAGTTTTATAAATAGAATTAAAATTGCAAATAAAAATGGTATCAACGTATATTTTGGATTGGCAAGCCAGAATATAAAGTTACTACATTTACTAAAAAATGGAAAATTAAAAAAAATATAACAGTTGGGATATTTACAACTATTAAGCTGAAGATAGAGTCATTTAAAGATAACTTTGTCTACAGCTTTTTTTTACTTTTAAATTTATTGTAACTTCTTAATATATATCTTTTATCATTTTGAAGTTTGATTTATATTGGTGATTAGTATTTTTGTGATATTTTATTCAAAAATTTAAAAATACTTCTAATTAGTTACAAATTCTTTATTTTGATTACTTTAAGTCTCTAAAATTACTATTACTTTTGTTATAAAATGTAATGATAAAAGAAAATTTTCATTATTATTTATTTTCATGTATTTTTCTTTCTTTTTTAGAAATACTAATAATGTAGTTTTTAAAGGAGATGAAGTAATGAAATCCACAAGAAAACTACTCGTAATTCTCTTTCTTCTAGTTTTTGTCTTTCCAATATCTACTTTTGCTTATTCTTCAAAAGTAATATTAGGAGGCCAAAATGTTGGAATTTCTGTAAATACAAAAGAAATATTAGTAGTAGGGTTTTATAGAGTAAATTATAAATATATTGCTAAAGACTCTGGATTTATGATGGGTGATAAAATTACTCATATTAATGATACTTTAGTTACTTCTATTGACGAATTGATTAAGGAGATTAATAATTCCAAGGGTGACAAAGTAATGGTTACTGTCAATAGAAACGGTGTTATTAAAAAATTAGAGCTTAAACTTGTATATGATGGGGTTAATTATAAAACTGGATTATATATTAAAGATAAAATCACAGGAGTAGGTACAATAACTTATATTGATCCAGAGTCAAAAGTATATGGTTCTTTAGGACATGAAATATCAGATAATAAAACTGGTAAATTGATAGATATTAAATCTGGATACATATTTTCTTCTTTAGTTACTGGTACTATTATGAGTACACCAACTAAAACTGGAGAAAAAAGAGCTAGTTTTAATCAAAATGATGTTTATGGAACAATAGAAAAAAATACTGATAAAGGTATATATGGAGAGTACACAAAAGATATTGATTCAAGTAATCTTATCGAAGTTGGTGATCACTCTGAAATATATAGAGGGCCAGCAAAAGTATATACTGTATTAAATGATGATGAAGTTAAATCATATAATATAAATATAATTGATATAAATGAAAACTCAGAAACTAAAAATATTCTATTTGAAATTACAGATAAAGAATTAATGGATAAAACTAATGGAGTCATTAAAGGAATGAGTGGAAGCCCAATAGTCCAAAATGATAAAATTGTTGGTGCAGTAACACATGCTATTGTTAATGACAATACTAAAGGTTATGGAATATTCATAACTAGTATGTTAGAAGAAGGAGATAAGTAGGGCTACTAAGCCCTATTTTTTTGACTTTTTAGCATTTTTGTGGTAGTCTTATAATATCTTTGAAAAGAGGGGAGAAAGTTATGGAAAACAGAAAAAGTTTATTACCTAAAGTATTCATGTGGCTTTTTGTTGGAGTCCTAGTTACTTTTGTTTCAGGATTTTTAATATCAGAAAACCCAAGTATGATGGAAGGACTTATTACTTCAAACTTTTATTGGGTATTCTTAATTGTAGAAATTGTTATTGCACTTGCACTTCATTCTAAGTTATCAAGACTTAATAAACATGTTGCAATATGTTTGTATTTACTTTATGCATTTTTAACTGGACTCACGGTTGCAATTATATTTTTAGCTTACCAGTTAGATTCAATTATGTTGATATTCCTAATTACTAGTTTATTATTTGCATTATTTGCATTTATAGGTAAATATACAAAAATAGACTTATCAAAGTTTTGGGTATATCTTGCTATTGGACTTCTTGCAATAATAATACTTGAAATAGTAAATATTTTCTTACTTAATGAATCATTAAATATAGTTACATCTATTTTAGGAATTATAATATTCCTTGGATTTATCGCATATGATGTTCAAGCTATATTAAAGTCTGATATTTTAGATGAAGCACAAAAAGATAGTTATGTTATCATTTTTGCATTTAACTTATATATTGACTTTATTAATGTTTTCATGGATCTTTTAAGTTTATTTGGAGATTCAAAAGATTAAGTATTAATAATAAGAGTAGAGAAATCTACTTTTTTATTTTTTTAAAATTAGCACTCATATATTGACAAGTGCTAAGCATAATATTATAATGTATTTAGCACTTTGAGAAATGCAGTGCTTAAGAGGTGATTATGTGTTAACTGATAGACAGAAAGAGATACTTAAACTTATTGTAGTTGAATATGTTAAGAATGCTAAGCCAGTCGGATCTAATTTAATTTGTGATACTCTTAATTGTTCAAGTGCGACAGTAAGAAGTGAGATGGCTACTCTTGAAGAGTTTGGTTTACTTGAGAAAACTCATACTTCAAGTGGTAGAATTCCTAGTGAAGAAGGTTATAGGTATTATGTAAATAATCTTATGAAACCTAAAGAAATTAGTGGAGAAGATATGCTTAAGCTTCAGCTTATATTTAGCAATAATCAATTAGAGCTTTCTGATTGTATTAAAAAAAGCTTAGAAATTGTATCTGATATAACTAATTATACTTCTGTTGTTTTAGGTACTAAATCACATGATAACACACTTAAGGAAGTAAATATTGTACCTTTAAATGATGATACGATGGTTGTTGTTGTTATTACAGATAAAGGTTTTGTTGAACATAAGACAATCAATGTATCAGGAATTAGTCTTGATGAGATTAAAAAGACAGTTACTTTAATCAATAATATGATTATTGGTACTCCAATTGATGAGGTTTCTTCAAAGCTTGAATTTGAAATTAAACCAATAATTGGAAGATATGTTAAAGAGCATGAAAGACTTTATAATGCTTTTTACAATGTCTTTACTACATTTACTAATAAAAATGTCGATGTTATGGGAAAAAGTAACATTCTAAAACTTCCAGAGTTTTCAAACGTCGATAAAGTTAAAGATGTTTTAAAGAAACTTGATGATAATATCGATAACATAGTAGAATCTGATGATGATAACAATATTAATATTTATATTGGTAAAGAAACTAATATAGATAGCGATATGACAGTTATTAGGACTAAGTACAAAACCGATAGAGAAGAAGGTACAATTGCGATTGTAGGACCTAAAAGAATGGAATATGATCGTGTAGTTAATCTTCTTGAGTATATTAAAGAAAATATTGAAAAGAAATAGGAGAAGATATGTTTAAATCAGAAAAGAAAGAGGAAGTAAAAAATGAAAATACTGTTCCTAATACTAATGAGCATGTTAATACAAGCGAACCTAGTAGTAATACGGACTCTAATCAAACAGTGTCACAAGATGAATTAAAAAAGTTAAATGATACCATAATAGATTTGAGTAATAAGTTAAAGTATTCACAAGCTGAACTTATTAATTATAGAAAAAGAAAAGATGAAGAAACAGCAGGTTTATTAAAATTTGCTAATCAAGATTTAATATTGGATCTTATCCCAGCAGTTGATAATTTTGAAAGAGCTATAAAGCTTGATGATACTAATCTTGATGATTCTTTATCAAAATTCTTAGCTGGATTTAAAATGATTTATTCACATATTTCCGACACTTTAAAAAAATATGGAGTTGAAGAAATAGAAACAGTTGGAAAAGAGTTTGATCCAAACATTCATGAGGCTTTAATGACTGCTCATGATGAGACTAAACCTAATGATACCGTTTTAGAGTGTTTATTAAAAGGATATACATTAAAGGGCAAGGTTATAAGAGCTGCTAAAGTCATTGTAAATAAATTAGATAATGAATAAAAATTTGAAAGGAAGATATATATGAGTAAAATAATAGGAATTGATTTAGGTACAACAAATAGTTGTGTTGCAGTACTAGAAGGTGGAGAAGCTAAAGTTATTCCAAATCCAGAAGGAGGAAGAACAACTCCATCAGTAGTAGCATTTAAAAAGGGTGAAAGAATAGTTGGAGATGCTGCAAAGCGTCAAGCAATTACTAACCCTAATACAGTATCATCTATTAAGAGATTAATGGGTACTAGTAAAAAAGTTGAATTAGATGGAAAGAAATATACACCTGAAGAAGTATCAGCTATGATTTTAGGATATATGAAAGATTATGCTGAAAGCTATTTAGGAGAAAAAGTTGATAAAGCAGTTATTACTGTTCCAGCATACTTTAATGACTCACAAAGACAAGCAACTAAGAATGCTGGTAAAATTGCAGGACTTGAAGTAGAAAGAATTATAAATGAACCTACTGCTGCTGCTCTTGCTTATGGTCTTGATAAACAAGAACAAGCTCATACAGTACTTGTTTATGACTTAGGTGGAGGAACATTCGATGTTTCTGTTCTAGAACTTGGTGATGGTGTATTCGAAGTTAAAGGAACAGGTGGAAATAACCACTTAGGTGGAGATGACTTCGACGAAAGAATTATGGACTATTTAGTTAAAGAGTTCAAGAAAGAAAATGACATTGACTTATCTAAAGATAAAATGGCAATGCAAAGATTAAAAGAAGTTGCAGAAAAAGCTAAGAAAGACTTATCTGGTATGACTTCAACACAAATTTCTGCTCCATTTATTTCCCAAGGAGAAGATGGACCACTTCACTTAGACGTAACTTTAACTCGTGCTAAATTCGAAGATTTAATTAGTGATTTACTTGAATCTACAATTGAACCAGTTCGTCAAGCTATGAAAGATGCTAAAGTTAAAAAATCAGATATCGATAAGATCTTATTAGTAGGTGGATCTACTCGTATTCCTAAAGTACAAGAAATAATTAAAGAAGAACTTGGAAAAGAACCATCTCGTGAAGTTAACCCAGACGAAGTTGTTGCTATGGGAGCTGCTATTCAAGGTGGAGTATTAACAGGAGAAGTAAACGATATAGTATTACTTGACGTTACCCCACTTTCTCTTGGTATCGAAACATTAGGTGGAGTTATGACTACATTAATTCCAAAGAATACTACAATACCAACTAGTAAGAAACAAGTATTCTCAACAGCAGCAGATAACCAACCAGCAGTTGATATTCACATTTTACAAGGTGAAAGACCTATGGCTGAAGATAATAAGACTTTAGGAAACTTCCAATTAACAGGTATTCCAAGAGCACCTCGTGGAGTTCCTCAAATTGAAGTAACATTTGATATTGATGCCAATGGTATCGTTAATGTTAAAGCTAAAGACTTAGGAACTAACAAAGAACAACATATTACTATAACTGCTTCAACAAACTTATCTGATGATGAGATTGAAAGAATGGTTAAAGAAGCTGAAGAAAATAAAGAAAAAGATGAAAAACGTAAAGAAGAAGCTGACTTAAGAAATGATGCTGAACAACTTGTTTTCCAAACTGAAAAATCATTAAAAGACTTAAAAGACAAGATATCTGATAAAGAAAAAGAAAAAGCAGAAGAACTTGTTGAAGACTTAAAGAAAGCTCTTGATAAAGATGATATAGATGAAATCAAAGAAAAAAGAGATGCTTTACAAGAAAAAGCTACTGAACTTGCTACAAAAGTATACGAACAAGTTCAAAAAGAACAACAAGAAGAGTCTTCTAAAGATGAAGATGATGATGATGACGATAAGAAATCTTCTAAGAAAAAGAAAAATGACGACGTTCAAGAAGCAGATTACGAAGAAAAATAATATGTTAAATGAAGTTCTAGGAAACTAGAGCTTTGTTCTAGTTATGAGGAGAAAATATGAAAAAGATAAATAAAAGAAGTGAAATATCAGATGAGTATAAATGGGATTTAACAGCTATTTTTAAAACTGATGATGATTATTTAAAAGAAGTCAGTAAAGTAGAAAAAGAAATTCCTAAATTAACAAAATTTAAAGATACAATGAAAAAAAGTGCTAAAGATTTGTATGATGCTATTGATACAGTTTATAGCGTTGCAAGAAAAATAGAAAAAATAGAAATATATGCACATTTAAAATACAGTGAAGATATTTCTTGTTCTAAGTCAATTGAACTTATGAATAAAGCTGAGAATTTATCAATTAAATTTAATAAGGCTACTTCTTTTTATGAACCTTTACTTCTTAGTATAGACTATAGTGATATAGAAATAATGTATCAAGAATACGATAAACTAAAAGAATATAAAACTTATTTAGAAAAGTCATTTAGATATAAAAAGTATATGTTAAGTGAACAGGAAGAAAAACTTATAACTGATCTTACAAAAGCATATTCAAATAATAATACTTTATTTGAAATGCTTACTGATTCTGATATAGATTTTGGTACTATTAAAGATATAAATAATAATGAAGTAACACTAACTAATACTAATTATTCTATATATGTAAAATCAAAAGATAAACGTGTTAGACGTGATGCTTTTATAGGTCTTTATAGTACTTATGGAAGATATAAAACAACTCTTGCTAAGTTATTAGAAGGAGAGATAAATCAAACTGCAACATTTAATAAATTAAGAGGATATAAAAGTAGTTTAGATGCTGCAATGTATCATGATGAGTTATCTTCTAAAGTATTTGATTCATTAATTGAAAGTGTATCAAATGGTTTTGAACCTTTATTTAAATATTATAGAATAAAAAAAGAAATGTTAGGTTTAGATGAGTTACATGTTTACGATATATATGCTGATTCACTTCCAAAATATGAAAAGACATATTCTTATCTTGATGCTAAAAAATTGATTTTAGAAACATTAAATGTCTTTGGAGAAGACTATGTAAATAATATAAAAAAAGCTTTTGATGAACGCTGGATTGATGTTTATCCTAATGAAGGTAAAAGAGGTGGAGCATTCTCATCTGGTGGATACGATACTTATCAATATATATTAACTAATTTCCAAGGTGGATATAATGATGTTTCAACAATAATTCACGAATTAGGTCATTCAATGCATAGTTATTATTCTAGAAAAAATAATCCATACATTTATTCTGATTATTCAATAGTAGTTGCAGAAGTTGCATCAACTGTTAACGAATTATTACTTGCAAAACATGTTATAAATACTACTAAAGATATTAAAGAAAAATTATTTGTTCTTGATAAACTTATGGAGTTATTTAAAGGAACTATATATCGTCAGACAATGTATGAAGAGTTTGAAAAGTTTTTATTTAGTCAAGCTGAAAAAGATGAAGCATTAACTGCAGACTCTATTAGTGATTATTTCTTTAAATTAAATCAAAAGTATTTTGGAGATGGAGTTGTTCTTGATGACGTTTTAAGATATGAATGGGGAAGAATGCCACATTTATATTACAACTTCTATATGTATAAATATGCTACAGGGCTTGCATCTGCGTCATATATTGTTTCTCAAATATTAGATGGTAAAAAAGATGCAGTAAAAAATTACTTAGAATTTTTGAAAACTGGAAGTACAATGGCTCCTAATGAAGAATTAAAGATTAATGGTGTTGACCTTACTAAAAAGACTGTTTGTGATAATGCAATTAAGATGTTTAGTGAGTTAGTCGATCAATTTGAAGAAACTTATAATGAATATAAAAAGAGTAGTGGTGAGGTAGATGAATAAAAAAGATTATTATGAGGTTTTAGGTGTATCAAAAGATGCATCTGATGCTGATATTAAAAGTGCATATAGAAAACTTGCTAAAAAGTATCATCCTGATATATGTAAAGAACCTGATGCTGAACAGAAATTTAAAGAAGTACAGGAAGCTTATGAAGTATTAAGTGATGAAAATAAACGTCGCCAATATGATCAATTTGGTCATGCTGCATTTGAACAAGGTGGAGCAGGTGGATCTGGATTTGGTGGATTTGGAGGGTTTGAAGGCTCTTCTTCATTCGACTTTGGCGATATATTTGATAATATATTCTCTGGTGGGTTCGGTGGTTTTGGAGGAAGTTCTAAAAACGCTAAAAGAGCTGGAGACGACAAGTTAATGAGAGTAAGACTTACTTTCCTTGAAGCTGTATTTGGATGTGAAAAGGATATTAAGTTAGAAGTAAATGATATTTGTGAAGATTGTGATGGAAAAGGTGGAAGTGGAGAAACTACTTGTCCTGATTGTCATGGTAGTGGAACTACTACTTCTGAACAAAGAACTTTATTTGGTACTTTTATGTCTCGTTCAACTTGTAGCACTTGTAATGGAAAAGGTAAGATTTATAAAACAAAATGCTCATCTTGTAGAGGTACTGGTAGAATTATTCAAAATAAGACTATTACAGTAAACGTTCCAAAAGGTGTTGATACAGGTAATAGATTAAGATTATCTGGAAAAGGTGGACCTGGTGTTAATGGTGGTCCTAATGGAGATTTGTATTTAGAGTTTGTCGTTGAAAAACATGAATTCTTTGAAAGAGATGGAGATGACATTTATCTTAAAGTACCTATTAACATTGCTGAAGCTACATTAGGAACAAAAAAAGAAATACCTACTTTATATGGTAATGTTAAACTTACTATTCCTGAAGGAACTAACACAGGAGATAAACAAAGGATTAAAGGGAAAGGTATTAATAAAGGTGATATGTACGTTATAATGGACGTTAGAATGCCTAAGAAGCTATCGAAGACACAGAAACAGCTTTTCGAAGAGTTAGAAGACACTGACTTAGATGACTCTACTATTAGTACTTTTGATAAATTTACTTTAAATAATGAGAAAAATTGATAAACATTTGTTTGTTTATCTTTTTTTACCTTATAGGAAAGTTCATAAAACCAAATGAAATGTATATTTAAAATTTACTAAAAAAAGTGATTGACATACAAACTTATGTTTGATATATTGGGCTTACTGGTGGTGAT
>CABUQZ010000034.1 GCA_902493795.1 uncultured Clostridium sp. | reverse complement strand
TTTTTCATTTTCTTTATCCTTATCAAGTTCATTCTTACTTAATTCAAGATTATTTTGTAACTCTTCATAAGAAATATCTAATAAGCAAGATAATAAATAACAAGAATACATAAGTCTTTTCTCATTTTGAAACATTGCCTTAAACATAGTATCTGATACAATGGATAACTTTTCGCCTTCTTTTCTTTTATGTAACTCAATTCGATAACCCCTTCTTACTTTTGAGTCATATAAAAATGTTAGTTTTTGATTTCTTAATTTAAGCATAAAAACTAAAACCTCCTTTTCGAAAAACACTTTAGCATAGATTTTTCAAAAAGAAAAATCGAGAATTATAAAGTTTCAATCCCTTATTTTCTCGATTTTCTAATTTTCTTTTTAGAATTTTAGAAGTTTTAATACTATGTATAACATAATTTCTAAAACACTTAGTTTTAAAAATTTTTTTTAGTGTTGATAGTCCTTACACTATGATCATCAACAAAGAAAAACACTCCTACTCTTGAATTATAATTAATTATTAATTTCCACAATATTTGATGAATAAATATTTCCTTTATTATCTTTAACTCTAAAAATACAATAATAATCATGAGAAATATCTAAATCTTTAAATTCAATTTTATATTCATCTTTAGTTAATAATTCCATATTTAATACTTCTTGTGAATCAACCCAATTAGATGTGTATTTTCCATTTTTATCAAGTATTTTATATTTATAACTTAAGAAATTTATAACATCCCAATCTTTTATATCTATATCAATCTTTGAATATGTTTGATTTTCATTAGTATCCATTGGATATATAGATGTTACATACCCTTCTTTATGTTCTTCATCAACTATAAATTCTATGTATGCTCCTATAATATCAAATTCTAAAGTATCAATATTCATTTTTGATAAAGTAATTGGAATATTGTATTTTACATAATCTTTCCCATTAAGTGCTTCTATAGCAGTAAGATACATCGACCCACCATCTTTAGAAGTAACAACAATTGATTTATTAGCTACTGTAGTACTTAAAACATTTCCTTCTAATACAACATCATTTCCCTTAAATATCGGAGTAAAGAACCCATCACTATTTTTTTCAAATATTATATAATCAGCACTACTATAATTACTTGCTACATCACTAGGCAAAGTTAAAGATATTTTACCATCTTCCAATGCACTTATTTTACTTTTTGTAATATCCCAATTAGATTCTTTCTTACCTGTTAATCTAGAAGAAAAACTACTTATAAAATCATAATATGAATAAGCAAAATTCAAATCTTTATATATTTTAAGATTAGATACTATATCAATTTTATTCTCATATGGAAAATAAATAGATACTCCATTAGTGTTATTCATATCTGTTTTTTGATAGATAATAAGATCTTCTAAAGATGCATATACCTTATCTTTTTGATCATTATATTCTTCTGGTAAGTTATCTATCAAATCACGTAAATCAACCAAGTCATAATCGTAATACTCATCTGTTATTCTACCAAAGCTTTTTGATGAACTTCTACTTCTAGAAATTTTAGAAAACTCAATTACTAAATTTTTATCAATACTTTCAAATAACTTATTTAAACTATTTTCTACATTCTCAACTTTATTAAGTTTTAAAAGAGAAAGTGTTGTTCCTTTTACATATTTTTTTTCTTCATAATAATTACTATAACTATCTATTATTGCTTTTCCAACATCTTCAGTTGTACTATCTCTATTAATATTACCTAAGAAACTATAGTCCCATCCAGAACCTGGTTCGAATTCTTGACTTGCAATCATATAATCTGAATAATGAGATAAAACAGAAGCAACTTCTATACTAGACATTAGACAAGCATCAAACCCAATAAATTCAAGTTTATTTGTGCCATTAAATGGGCTTTCTTCAAGGGCTTTCTTAAGTTCTAGAATAGACATAGAATCATATTTATTATATTCATCATATCCATATCCATATATAGGACCTGCCCCATGATCCCAAAGAATCAAATCATAATAATCTGTTTTATAGTTATTATACCCATATTCAAGTAGATAAGCTAAATTAGTATAATCTACCATATCACTAGATAATTCAAACTCTTCAAGTTTTACTAGTCCATTTTCATTTAATTCAAATAAAACTTGTTTATCATTTGGTATTTCATCTGTATGCCATTTTTTAGCTCCACCTGTATACACTAAAATATTAAAATCATCATAAGAAATATTAGACTGCATTATTTCATTTAAATCTTTAGATCCAGCTAAATACTTACTTTCAAGATCAGAACCAATCATATAAATCATTATAGTTCTAGTACCTTTATCTGAATCAAGAATCTTATTTCTATTTATATAGAAAAATATAACTCCTACAAATAACACTACAAATAAAATAGAAACTATTGGTATCCATCTTTTTTTTCTTTTGGGATGATAATTACTATCATACTTTATATTATCATTAGTAATTTTTATATTTTTTACTTCATACTTACCTATTACTTTAGAAAATAATTCTGCTTTTTTTATTTCTTCACTATTATAAGGTTGAGATTTATTGATTTTTTGGCCACAATTTTCACAGTACTTATCACTATCTTTTAAAGGAGTACCACAATTATTGCAAAGCATATTATCACCACCTTATATTATCACTTTAATAATAACACATTAAAAAAGTAAAAAAAAGATAAACCCATATTATTTAACATGAATTTATCATTTATTTTACTACTATTAATTTCCCTTTAATACACAAGTTAATTCATTTGTTCTTTGATAATCAACTCTAATATCTAATTTATCTGTTGTTAAAGGTACAGGAACTAGATAATATGTATATTTTAATTCGCAAGTATTGCACTTTCCATTATAAGACATATAAAGAGTTAAATTTTGATTATCTAAAGTGAATTTCTTAACTTCTAGATTTTTTTTCTGACATGTATCATAATTTACTACGATAACTGCATAACTATGTTCTTCAAAATTTGGTTTACATCTTCCATTATAATTGAATAATTTATCAAATGCCTCTTGCGTTCTTATTATGTCCCCTGTATTAGCAACTGTTTCTTCTTCACTTTCAAATGGTCCAACAGCTATAACGCCATTAGGATCACATCCTTTAGAACAAGACTTAACGCCAAGTACAACTAGAACAATGATTAATATAACCATAACGCCAACAATAACTATTGTACTTGTTCTATTACTAGAACCATTTACATTCTTTTTTTCATCTATATTTTTATTTTCATTTAATCCTTGAATATTTTTTTTCTCGTTTATTTTTTCTTTTACAATAGTACTTTCTTTTTTTGCAGGATGAAAAGGTCTATTCACTATTGTTTTTTTCTTAACAACTTTACCGGATTCACCCTTTTTTTCTTTTCTATTTCTTCTATTTCTATTTTCTTCATGTTTTCTTATATTTTTAGTATTACGTTTTTTCTCATCTTCAACTTTAGCCATATCCTAATCACCTACTTTAATACCATTATAAACTATTTTTCTAACAAAAAAAAGTAAATTTTTGTCAAATCTACCTTCTTTTTAAAATAAAATAGGATATTAATTTAAAAATTATCAAAATTACTAGGTTTACAAGGACAATAGTAGCTCCTGTTGGAGTCCCATTTAAGAAGGAAATAAATAGTCCTAATGTAAAAGAAATAATAGATATTACTACACTTGATATTACTACACTTTTAAAGTTTTTAAATACCTGCATTGATGATAGTGTTGGAAAAATAATCAAACTAGATATTAACAAAGATCCCATAAGTCTCATTCCAAGTACAACAACAACAGAACATAAGCTTGCAAATATAGCATTGTAAAGTGATGTATTTATTCCAATTGATTTAGCAAACTTTTCATCAAATGTAATTGCAAATATTTTGTTATAGCAAAATACATATAAAAGTATAACTACAATGGATAAAATAACACTTATAATAACATCAGTATTGTTAATAGCAAGAACACTTCCAAATAAATAATTATTTATATCGACATTAACTCCTGATAATGAAATTGCAAATGTTCCTATTGCAAGTGATGATGAAGAAATAAGTGCAATAACAGAATCAGCGTGTATTCTACTATTATCATTTAATCTAAGTATCAAAAAAGATACCACTATAACTATTGGTAAAGCAAACTCTATTGGAGAAAGTCCCATTATCGTAGCAAAAGAAAAAGCACCAAAACCAACATGAGAAAGCCCATCGCCTATCATTGAATCTTTTCTAAGTACTAACGATACACCAATTAAAGAAGCACATAAAGATATTAATAACCCAACTATAAACGCTCTTACCATAAAAGAATAAGAAAACATTTCAACTATATCATTTATCATCATGTATTCTCCTTACAAATTCATTAACACTTCCATAAAAAATATCATCTTCTCTTAATGAAAGTATTTTATTTCCAATTAAATTATTGTGATCCAAATCATGTGTAATCATAAGAATAGTAATTTTTTTATTCTTATTTAAATCAATCATTGTTTGATATAAATCTTCTTTAGACTTACTATCTAAATTATTTGATGGTTCATCAAGAATAAGTAATTTAGTAGTTGCACACAAACTTCTTGCTAAAAGTACCTTTTGTCTTTGTCCACCAGATAAATCACAAAAACTCTTATTTTTTAATTTTTCTATTCCTAATAATTTTAAGTTAGCTAATGCTTCTTCTTTTTCCTTTTTAGAGTAAAAAGCTCTTACTCCAAGCTTGTTTAAAGTACCAGATAATACTATCTCCATAACTGATGCAGGAAAATTAGAATCAACCTTAGTCTCCTGTGGCATATACCCTATAAAGTTTTGTTTCAATCCATTAAATACAACCTTACCTTTAATAGGTTTAATAAGTCCTAAAATACCTTTTACTAAAGTAGATTTACCACTTCCATTAGGACCTACTATGCATACAAAATCATTTTCTTCAATATTTATATTAAGATGTTTTAATACAACGTGTTTATCATACCCTAAAGATAAATTTTTTATTTCTATTAAACTCATAATTAACCTCTAATTAAGTGCTACTTTCAATACTTCAATATTTTTCTTCATAATATCTACATAAGTAATTCCTTTATCAAAATCACTTTGTGAAATATTGTGAATAGAACTAAATTCCATAACTTTGGCTCCTGTTTCTTTTGAAATAGAGTTTGCTATATCCCCTTTTGTTAATTCAACGTGAAGAACAACTGGAATACTATCTTCTTTTACTTTATTAATTAGAAATGCTAAAGTTTTAGCACTAGCTTCTGTTTGCTCGGAGCACCCTGGAAATGCAGCATAATATTTTAATCCATATTCCTTAGTAAAATAAATTAAAGGAAATCTATCTCCAAAGACCAATTCATTTCTTTTAGCGTTTTCTACAATACTTCTTATTTCAGTATCGATAAGAGCAAGAAGATTAACATAGGAATCTGTATTTTTTTGATATAACTCTTGATTATCAATATCAAGTCTAATAATAGCAAGACTTAGCTTCTTCACTATTTGAATAGCATTAACAGGACTTGTCCAGACATGCTCGTCATACTCATCTGTTTCACTGTTATCCCAATCTCCCTCTAAAGAAAGATCAACTAAATCCATAAGTTTAATTATTTTAGTCTTACTAGTATCAATATCATTTAAGATATTCGAAATCCAAGAATCACTTTCTCCACCAACATAAATAAACACATCACTATTTTTTATATCGATAATATCTTGAGGAGTAGGTTCATAATGATGCATTTCAGCACCAGGTTTTAAAAGAAGCTTAACTTCTACGTTATCCACGTCTTTTGTAATAGCACGAGCAAAATCATATCCTGGAAAGTTAGTTGAAATAATTGTAAACTTACTATTATTTGAAACACTATTTTTACATCCTGATAACAAAATAACAACAAATAAAATAACAAATACTTTTAAACATTTTTTCACATCTTTTCACCTCTATTTTTACACGAAGAACAAATGCCATTTACTACAATATGATTACTACTTAAAGAAAAATCATGTTTCTTAGCTATATGCTCTTTTAAAACATTAATACAATCACAATCGATATGAATCATTTCTTTACAAGACTCACATTTTAAATAAAAGTGATTTTCTTTATTACACTCTTCTAATAACTGATAATACATCACATTATCATTTCCAATAGATTTAGAAATATTACCATCTAAAACCATCTTATTTATAAACCTATATATAGTAGTAAGTCCCACAGTACAATCTTTATCATTTAATATATCTTGCACAGTAAATTTATGCTTTTTCTTTTTAATAATAGAAAGTATCTCATTCTTTTGTTTAGTATTATAACTATTTCTTTTCATAATAACCTCAAATTGAAAATCATTTTCATATTAGATTATACATATATTTTACGCAAAATCAAGAAAAAGATAACTAAATAACTAGTTATCTTATACTAAAATATAGAATACAACATATCTAATAAATATTTAAAATATCCCACTTTATAAATATCTTCTGTTATTATTAAATCTTCACTTTTTACTATTTTATTATCATTTACTAAATTTATTTTACCAACTACTGAATTACTTTTTATAGGTAAGCTGTTATCATTCATATTTATCTTGAAATCATATAGAAGACTTTTATCAGTTTTTTTACTTAAAATAGTCAAATCATTTTTTAGTACAACTGGAACTTTCTTATTTGCTTTATCTAAATCTAAGTAAGTAACTACTTCTCCTTTTTTCTTTAGTGTATCGACTTTATAGTTTTGAAATCCAAAATCCAAAAGTTCCATTGTCTCGCTATTTCTTACTTTTCCTTCTTTTTCACCAAGAACTATAGCAAGAAGTCTCATACCATCCCTTTTAGTAGTAACAGCCATTGAGTATCCAGCGTTATCAGTAAACCCAGTTTTAAGTCCATCAGTTCCTTCATAAAAACGTACTAATTTATTTGTATTAACTAACCAATACTTATTAGGAGTATTTTCTCTTATATAATCTTCATAAGAAGATGTAAATTCAAATATTTGTTCATGTTTCATTAACTCTCTTGCTATAACAGATAAATCATAAGCACTAGAAACATGACCATCCTCGTCAAGTCCTGTTACGTTTTTATAAACTGTGTTTTTAAGTCCCAATTCTTTAGCTTTCTTATTCATAAGTTCAACAAACTTTTCTTCAGAACCAGCAACGTATTCAGCTAGGGCAACTGTTGCATCATTAGCACTTACTATACTCATTCCCTTAAATAAGTCACGAACACTCATTTTTTCCCCAGTAGCAAGCCAAATTTGCGTTCCGCCCATACCTGATGCATTCTTACTGGCAGTAACAACATCAGTCCACTTAATACTTCCATCTTCTATTTTTTCAAGTACTAATATCTGAACCATCATTTTAGTTAAAGATGCAACAGCTACTCTTTCATCTTTGTTTTTTTCATATAATATTTCCCCGGTTGATACTTCAATTAAAATACCATTTCTAGCATTCATAATTAAACTACCATCTGTATAAGCAAAAGTCTTTGGAATAAAAACCAAACTCAATAATAAAGCAATAAATAACTTCTTCATATTACCTCCACTTTAAATCTATTATTACAAATAAAAAAAAGAACATAAAAAGTATATTTTGTGTCTTACATTGAAGAAAATTAATTTACTTAATATAAAAATAATAGTTTACACAAAAAAACAGCATTCATAAATAAAATATTGTGTAATATCTATATACTAAATGAATTATGATATAATTAAAAAGAGGTGTTTATGAAAAGAAAAAGAAATAAAAATAATAATAATCTATATATTTTAGGAATTATTATATCCTTTGTTATCCTAGTTTTAATTGTTTTATTTCTCTTTGAACCTTTTAAAGAAACAAAGAACAATAATGAAAGCTATGATCAAGAAGAAAAGCCTAAACCGCTAACAGAACAAGAAATAAAATTAAAAGAACTAAATAATATTAATGAAAAACTAGACTTCTTTAATATGGATTACATCGATAGATATATTGCCTATAAAAATAGTAACCCACAATTAGATTTAGAAAAAGTAATTGTCTACGTTAACATAGGGTTAGATAAGAAACAGTTTGAAGATAGACGTGATAGTCCAAATAAATATACAAATACTGTTCTAGTTAATAAACTAAATTATCTAGGAGATGATTATGTTCCTAAAAATCTAGAAGAAATAAATAGTAAATATGCTGTATCATCTGGAAAATATCTAGAAAAAGAAGCAAAAGACGCTTTTGAAGAATTATCAGAAGCAGCACGAAAAGAAAATTACAAAATAATAGCAGCTTCAACCTACAGAAGTTATAACTATCAAAAAAACTTATATAACAATTATGTAAATCAAGATGGAACTCTAAAAGCAGATACTTACTCAGCAAGGCCAGGTTACTCAGAACATCAAACAGGATATGCAGTAGATGTAAGTAATGGAACTTCTTATGTTACATTTGGTAACACTAAAGAGTTCACATGGATGAAAGAAAATGCTTATAAATATGGTTTCATTTTAAGATATACTAAAGAAAACGAATTTATAACAGGATATATGGATGAACCATGGCATTATCGATATGTTGGAAAAGAAATAGCAAAATATATACAAGAACATCCAATGACATACGAAGAATATTATATAAGATTTTTAGAAAACAAGTAAATTTCCACTAGCATAGCTAGTGGTTTTACTTTGGCGCCTATAAGGCTAATATTCTGGCATAACTTAAAAGCGTGTGCAGTTCACCATTTGCAACACTATTTCCTGCTACCCGTAAACGGGTCTATTTTATCTAACGTCAATTGCTCTGTCATATGATCTACTTTCAATTGATTCTCTATATACTTCTTTATTGCAATTTCATTTTTTCCTATAGTGTCCACGTAATATCCTCTACACCAAAACTGTCTATTTCTATATTTGAATTTCATATTTCTCCATCTCTCATATATCATTATGCTACTCTTTCCCTTTAAAAATCCCATAAACTGAGACACACTCATTTTTGGTGGTATTTCTACAAACATATGAACATGATCTGAGCATATCTCTGCACTAATTATATGTACTTCTTTCCACTTACATAATTCACTTAATATCTTCGCAATATCTTGTCTATTATTTCCATAAAATTCTTTTCTTCTATATTTTGGGGCAAATACTATGTGATATTTACAATTCCACGTTGTATGTGATAAACTATTCATGTCATTCATTTGACTAACCTCCTTTGCTTTAGTTGCAGTTGGCGAACCGCAATTATATTATAGCAAAGGAGGATTTTATTTATTATATACTTATCGCTAAAGCTTAACTGAACCCCCAGACTTGAACTGAACCCCAAAAGTTGGACAGTTTATTAGTAATTTCTAATTAGAGGATTGTAACCTGTAATTTACAGGAGACAGTCCTTTTAATTTCACTTTAATTCTATCATAATTATAATA
>CABUQZ010000033.1 GCA_902493795.1 uncultured Clostridium sp. | reverse complement strand
TTAACATATATATAATTACATTACACGAAAAAAATTAAAAAAACGCATATTTTCGTGTTTTTAGTCGTGGTATAATATTAATATAAATTTAGTGTTGACAAAACTTAGATAGTCAATTTATCGATTAGCTCGTATTTATTCACATTTTAGTTAAAATCAAGAAAACCCTTGATTTTTTCTTTTTATAAGTATATTATATAAACCAATAAATTTAATTGTGAGGCGATTCTATGAAATGGAAATCATATGACTTATATTTAAATTTACTTTTAAGAGAGTGTTAAACCCTTAGTGGTTTTCGCTCTCTTTTTTTGTTGGGAGGGTTTGAATGGTTCAATTAAATAAGGACAATAAAACAGATGTATCTTTGTTAGAAATACAAAGACCATTATCTAGTGAATTGATTAAAGATTATAATCATAAGGAAGCTATGAAGGATATTCATGATATATTTTTACAATTGGAAGATAATTATTTTTATCAAGTAGCATATCAGGAATTTTTGAAATATTCTATTGATGAAAATTTAGAATTTAAGATAGTAGAAGATCCAAATTTAGTTTTAAAAAGTTTTAATTCTTATGAACAAGAATTAAAGAATGATATGTCATTCAAAATGTTTACTAAAAAAGATTATAGAAATTCTGTGTTATTATGCGAAGCATTATTAACAAGAGTAAAAGATGCTTTTGAAAATTTAGATGAAGCTGAAAAATTTATTATTAAGAATTTTGAATATGATAAACCAAAAGAATATGTAGATGAATCATTGTATGATGAAATGTGTATTCATAAAGATAAGTATTATCAATCCAAAAAGAGTGCATATATAAAAATGGCTCTACAATTAGGTATGATGGAAGATATGCATATAGACTCACAATTAGTAACTGAGTTTAAAAAGATTATAGATAGTAATATTATTACTATTTCGGGATAAAAAAATCCGGAGAAAATTCGGAGTAAATATAGAACTCTATAGGAAAAACTATAGAGTTTTTTCGCATGGTTTGAAGGACCGATTTCTTAGATAATGTTATTAAGAACTCAGGGGCCCCTTAGTTCCAAACAAATAAGGAAAGCGAGGAATTAAGATGAGTAATGAATATTTAACAATATTCGCAATTATGCCAAAGGAGATATACAAAACAAAAGAATTATCTCCTGAGGACAAACTAATTGCAGAGCGATTAGTATATTTATGTAAGAAGGAGGGATTTAGTTGGGTAACTAATAAAGCATTAGCTGATATGTATGGTATTAAAGAAGATTCAGTATCACAACATATTACAAATTTAAGAAGATATGGATTTATAAAATGTGTATATACTAATGAAACACATGGTAAATCTAATAGGACCATTTATTTAACCGAGGATCTATGGGATATTAAACCTAATGGTAGTAAGATAGATAACCAATATAATAGTGGTTATTCAAACGGATATAATAATAAATATAATAATTATAAAAATAATATAAAAGATAATACACCTGATTGGTTACATAAGGAAGTTGAAGCAGAGCCATGGGATTTAAGTAATCCAGAAGAATTAAAACAATATCAAGAGTTAGAAGAAATCTTTAAAGAGTTTAGAGGTGATTCTAATGAATGATAAGTTAGTATATACAGTTCAAGAGGTTGCTAAAATATTACATTCCAGTCCTAATTATATTTATCAATTAATTTATAAAGGATATTTACCAGCAATTAAATTAGGAAGTATGAAAGTATTAAAAAGTTCATTAGAAAAATTCTTAATAGTAAATGAAGGTAATGATTTATCTGATCTAGACAATATTAAAAAGTTAGAAGGTGTTGTCATTGAGTAAGATAAATATAAGAAAAAGAGGAAATTATTATGAATATAGGGTAGAAATAGCACCTGTAGATGGTAAAAGACAATGGTTAAGTAAATCAGGTTATAGAACTAAACCAGAAGCGCAAGAAGCTGGTGTACAAGCATATAATGAATATATTAATGCAGGAATACCATTTAAGTCTTGTGACTTATCATATAGTGATTATTTAGATTATTGGTTAGAGAATTATTGTAAGAATAATTTAAGATATAATACTATTCAAACTTATACATTATTAATTAATAAGTATATAAAACCTAAAATAGGTAAGTTTAAATTATCCACTATAACAAGTGTATCTTTAAATAGTTATATAACTGATGTAGTAAATGAATTTAATCATTCTAAATCATACTATAAAAATATATTAAAAGTAGTTAAGGGATCATTTAGAGATGCATGTAATCTATATGGATTTATAAAATATAATCCAGCATTAACATTAAGACTTCCAAAAGTTAATAAATATTCAGAAGATGTTAAACATCTTTATTCTAAAGAAGAAATAGATATTATCCTAGAAAGATTTAAAGATAATGCCACATTTATATGTTCATTCTTAACATCTTGTTATACAGGATTAAGAACTGGAGAAGTATTTGCACTAACTTGGGAAGATATAGATTTAGATAAAGGAATAATAAATATTCAACACAGTGTTTATGATAGACCTAAAGACCATAAAGGAAGATGGTATTTAGGACCAACTAAAACGAATTCAGGAACAAGAACAGTTTATATAGGCGAAACTTTAAAACAAGCATTAATAAACTATAAGAATAGACAAGATTATTTAAAAGAAATATTTGGAACTCAATATAAGTATTATCATTTAGAAAATGATAGTGTTGATAAAAGGATAGTTATTAACAATAATAATGAAGAAAGAGTAAACTTTATATTCACTCAAAATGATGGAACTTATGTAGGTACAGATATAACAAAATATCCTTATAAGATTATTAAGAACGAATTAAATATAAATGCTAGATTCTATGATTTAAGAGGAACATATGCTACAAGATTAACTAATAATGGAACTTTAATGAATGAGGTATCAGAATTAATGGGACATTCAGATCCATCTATTACAAGAAAATATTATATATCTACAACAGAAGATAATAAGAGAGAAGCTATTAATAATTTAGATAAAGTTAATATATCTGATGTTATTAACAATGCTATTAAGTTTGAGGTATAAATATGAACTATGCAATATTTAGAAGTGAACCTATTTATACATTAAATGATTTGGCTCAAATAGGTTCTCATAATAAAAGAGAAAAGAAAGCATATAATTCCAATCCAGATATAAAACCAGAATTAACTAAAAATAATATTGAACTTGTTCCATTAGATTCCAAATATGTAAAAGGATTTCATGAAATAACAAAAGAATATAAATTAGAACATGATGAAAGAATGAAAACTGAAAGAGAGGATAGAAAAAGAACATATTCTCAAATGTTAGATAGAAGTAAGAATGTAGTAGCTGATGAAATGATATTCACAGCTTCTCCAGGCTTCTTTAAAGGTCTTAAAAATAAAGATATAAAGAAATGGGCTGATACTTGTATGGAATTCGTATATCAAGATTTAGGATATAAAAAAGAACAAGTATTACATGCTACACTTCATATGGATGAAAAAACACCTCATATACATTGTGTAGTTATTCCTTTAGTAAAAAAGTTAGATAAAAGAACTAATACTGAAAGATATACAATATCTAAAAAACAATATATAAGAGATAATAAACATTTATCAGATTTACAAGATAAATATTGTCAAAGACTTAATGATAAAGGATTTGATTTAGAAAGAGGAATAAAGAATAGTGATAGAGAGCACATAAGAATAAAAGAATTAAAAAAGATAACCAATAGTTTAAATAAAGATTTAGGAAATAAACATTCTAGATTAGAATATGAGCTAAATGAGTTTAATGAAAGTCTTAAAGATAAAAAGAATATCCTGTTTGATAAAGACTATGTAAAAGTAAAAAAAGAAACTTTTGATTCTATGAATAGAGTCATTAAAGAAGTGGATGATTTAATGGATATACAAGATAGAGTTGAAGTAGTTTTAGGAGAAGTAAAAGATCAAGTTGATTCTTATAATACACTAGAAAGAAAAAATAAAAATCTTACTAATGAAGTAAAATATTTAAAACAGAGAAATGATGAATTAGAAGAAGAAAATAAAGGATTAAAAGATTACATATATGAAATAGTTGAAAAACTTATAGAGTTCTTTAGAAAACTTCTTATAAGAGGAAATGAAGATACAAAAGATATTGTTACTGATAAAGTAAAAAATATATATGATGAAAACTTATTTAATAATAAAGATGTCTATAAAACATCAGTAGGAACTGAAAGACAAGATGAATTATTTGAATATGCAAACGTTCCTTCTTATATGAAACAACCAATAAAATCCAATTATAGAGATGAAATTGATAAGGATGATGATTTTGATATTGGATTTTAAACTAAGAACTATAATTTCATTATAGTAACACACTACGATATTGGCAGAGCCAATAACTATGTGTGCCAAGGATAAACCCTTTGGAATCCCAATGAAGCACCAATACTACAAACTTATGTAAGTAGTAAAGGTGCTTTTTTTTATTTCAGCATTTAGCTTCATAAAAAAATAAAAAGACTTTTCTCACTTTCATTGAAATACAATTTCAACAAAACGTGCCCGTCTTTTTAATTAAAATACTATCGCCACTTTCATTCTTTCAGAACAAAACGTGCCACGTATTTCATAAATGTGTAAATTATCTTATGAATTTAGATATAATTAATGTATAATACATATTAGAAAGAAAGGAGATGCAGTAATGATTATAAATTTAGAAAAAAATAAATATGTCGTTTTAGATGTAGAAACAAACGGTTTAGCATCATTAGAATGGGATCTTCTTTCAATATCTATATATGATCCTGATACCAATGAATCTTATGATAGATTTCTTCCTTTAGAATTAAATGATTGTGTTTTAACTACTCATATAAATGGAATAACTGAAGAGGATTTAAAAGATAAAACACCAATTTCACAAAATGAATTTGATGAAATAATAAAAAAATTTAATCTTGAAAATAGAACTATATTAACTTATGGGAGCATTGATGAAAAGTTTATTAGAACATATTGTAATAGACATAAGATAAAAGGTTTTGAAAAATTAAAATTTTTTAATTTTAAACATTTAATTATTTCTAGTAAATTTAATGGAGGAAATGTAACAAAAGATAATTTATGTAATTTATTTGGTATTGATAATGTCAAAGAAGTTCATTCTGGAAAAAATGATTGCATTCTTGAATGGAAATTATTTGAAAAAATTCATGATAAATTTTTGTTGGTAACTGGGTGTAATGTATTTGAATTAAATGATAGTTATGTTATTCCAATAAGCTATTTGGAAACATATCCTAATTTTAAGTATTATAGAGATATACCAAGTATTTATATAAAGCATAGTGTAATAAAACAATTTGAAATTGATAAAAAGAAAATTCATAGATATGAAACTAATATTAGTGGAGTAAGTATTGAACATTTGATAAACTCAATGCTTGAAGTAGAAAAATGTAATAATATTCATTATGAAATTGATAATAAGAATAAATTAAATTTTATAGGAAGATTACCAAGTGTAGTTCGTGAAATTCCAATTTCTTTAAATTCAGATGGAACAATTCGATCTTTAGATAAGAATTTTGATAAATATATAGAGTCTGTTAATAAAACAACTGAAAGTATTAAAGAACAAATAGGACCGCTAATAGAATACATAAAAACTAATATTTTTGAAAAAGAAAAGATATTATCTCAAGAACTAGTTTTAAATGAAGAAAACAATATATTATCTAAATGTGATCTATCAACGGCCAAAGCTGTTTTAGAAATAAAAATGGGATTTAATTTAGATTTTGAAAAAATAAAAAAACAATTATATTTTGAATCTAGAAATAGAAAAGTGTATGTTCTTTCTATTGATTGGAAAAAAGCTATTTTTGAAATTTCTAAAGTTGAATTTATAAGTGAAGATGAGAAAAATGAAATTAAATATATAGAACGTATTAAAAATAGTACAAAAAAATTTCAAAAGAAAATTAAAAATAAAGATATTAAGGTAGTTGAGTATATAAATACATCATCAGACATAAAACTAAAATGTAAAAAGTGTGGAAATGAATGGACTACTTCTTATAGAAGATTTAATAATCATCCATTTTGTTTAATATGCAAACCAGAAGTTTTTACAATAGTTAAAAAAGAAAAAGAACTGAAAAATACAGAAAAAATTGATTATGGGAAAAAATATTCAGAAAAAATATTTAAAAAATCAAATGGGATTATTGTAGTATTAAAATATTATGGTTCTAAATCCAATGCAGAAGTTGGTTGTTTAAAATGTAATCATAGATGGAAAATACGAGCAGACCATCTAGTTAGTAGATGTTATTGTCCCAATTGTAGAAAGAATGGTAAATAATGTACGTAAATGCAAAATGTCCAAATTGTGGTTGTATGTTTGGAACTAATGATGCAAAATTAGAATTTGAAAGATTATATATAAATGCCAAAGAATTAAGTGAAATATCTGGAATGACTTATAACGAATGTTTAAAGGTAATTGAAAAATGTAAATCTATAATGCAAGAAAAAAGATATTATGTTCCAGAAAGTAGACCTAAAATGGCTTTATTTAGAATAGTTAGTGAGTATTTAGGCTTAATTGATGATTCAAAAACAGTTAAAGAAAACGGTTTAATATATTAATATCACAACATTATTTATACTTTACTTTATAGTGCTTTTTTAGTACACTTGTAGCAGGTAAACAAATTGTTGTGATAAAATGATTTTTGTCCACGATTTGTCCACGTAATATATAAAATTAGTAATATTTATAATATAGATAATACTAATAATATAATGTACTAAATGCCCATAAAATAAGGGAAAAACACATAATACTATTTGTACCATATATAAGTAAAATATGGTCAAAGGTCGAGCATGTGGAAGTGGTAAGAAATATAAACAATGTTGTGGTAAATAATACTCGTAAACCCAGTAAATATAAGGGTTTGCGAGTTTTTTTTATTACAATATTTAGGTAAATTATGGCCAAAAAAACTTTTAGATAAGTTTTATTCACAAATTGGTCTTAAAAAGTATGTGTATGGTATAATTAAAAGCAGGTGATTGTATGAAATTAATTTTAAATGGAGGAGGAGTGGGAAAACAAGTAGAAACTTCTAGACAATTATTAAGCAATTTAATAGATCATAATAAAAAAATATTATATATCCCATTTGCTTGGCCAGATCCAACATATAAAGGATGCTTAGAGTTTATGACTGACGAATTATCAGATGTAGAAAAAAGTGGTATTGAGATGGTTACCTCACCTGAAAAATTAATTAATAAGAATTTTAATGAATATGCATGTCTATATATTGGTGGAGGAAATACCTATAAATTATTAAACGATTTAAAAGTCAGCGGTGTATTTCAAAAGATAAAAAAATATTTAATTGAAGATGATGGAATAGTGTATGGCGGTTCTGCTGGTGCTATTATTTTTGGTAGAGATTTAGATTCGTGTAATACAGATGACGAAAACAAAGTTGGCTTGGCTGATAATACCGGATTTAATATGATAAACGGGTACTCATTACTATGTCATTTTACAAGTAGAGAAAATGATAGAACTGAATTAAGTAAAAATTATTTAATACAATTATCTAAAATGAAACCAATATATGCAATACCAGAAGAAGATACTATTTATGTTAATAATGAAAACATTGAGTTTATTGGGACTAGACCTTATTATGAATTTGTTGATGGAATAGAATTATTAAAAGAAATTGAAATTGATAAAATATTAAAATAAATAAAATTAGATAAGTTTTAGATAAACGTTTTTTATAAAATGATCTATTAAGAATAACTGATATGGTAAAATTAAATAGGGTGTGATGATAATGAAAGTTATAAAATTTAGTTTAGAAAAAGATTTGAAAAAATTGGAATCATTTCTAAGAAGTCAATATTTAGAAAATAAAAATATGACATCATGGCTTCCAGAAAGATTACATGATTTAATTTATAGAATGGATACTCAATATACTGACGCTGGAAAAAATAAGTCTAGTGATTATATATTTATATGGGAAGATAACGACGAAATAGTTGGTTGCATTTTGCCAGATGGAGATGCAATCTATATGAGCATAAAAAATGGGTATGAAAACTTATATAAATCTATTGTTAACTATGCTGAAGAAAACTGTAAGCCATTGTTTGAAAAACATAATGATGGAACTATTGATTTTTTAGTAATAGCAAATGATAGTTTAAAATATAGAAAAGAATTTTTAGAAGAAAAAGGTTATACTAGACAAGTTGAAGAAGATTACGATAACTATGTATATCCACAACAAATGAATGTTTCTATTGATTTACCAGAAGGATATAAATTAGTTTATGGAGATGAATATACCATTGAAGAAAACAAATGGAGTGCGTGTAATTTAGGTTTTCATCCAGATTTAGAAGATCCTAACTATAGAAACGATATGAAATCATATAACTCAAGAAAACAATCTTCAATGTATAAAGATAGTTTTGAATGTTTAATAATAGATGAAAATGCAAAAGAACAAAATAATGTATGTTCATATTGTTTTGTCTATGTTGATAAAGAATCAAAAACTGCATTTGTTGAACCAGTAAGTACAAGAGAAAAATATAGACATAAAGGTATTGGTACTGCTATGATGCATGGTGTTATTTTAAAATGTAAAGAGCTTGGAATAGAAAAATGCTATGTTAATTCTTATGATTGGAGAAGAAAGTTTTACAATGCAGCAGGATTCACTACTGAAGATAGTATTGGATTCTATCATAAAAAAATATGAAATATTTATGGCGAGTCGCCAGTTTTATAAGAATTTGTTAAAGAATGTGATAATTATGAAAAAAGAAGAAATTGCCATTTTAAGAGAAAAAGTAAAAAAATATTTAGAGACTTATTGTAATCATAAAAAAGTAATTATACCTAAAGAATTATTAGAAAGCCTCCTTTTTGAAGTGGTAGAAGTAAATATTAAGGGAAAATGGTATAAGGTTAAAGTTCCTATCTGGTCAGGAGATTTCATATCTAAAATTGATTTAAAAGAAATCAGCTTTCAAGATGTACTTTGGAATTATGATATATGTATGGCTTTAAATAGTGTTTTTGATCAATTAATAGAAATTATTTGTCAAATAAAAAACACAAATCAAGCGTATACCAATATTCCATATGTAATTAATTATGCAAATACAAATGCTCAAATAGATTTGTCAGAAAGTTTTCTTTTTAATTTTGGCAAAAGTTCAGGTATTCAAAAATATGATGGCCTTATTTCAGTTGCTCATTGTAATTTTAGTGGAACGGATGTAAAAATTGGAGAAGGTGTAAAAGCTATTCAATTTTCATATTCCAATTTTTCAAAATCAGGAATATCTCTTCCAAATATTGAAAGCATACACCTTAACGACACTGATTTAAGTGATAATGATTTATCAAATTTATATATCAATGGATTAAGCTATCACTTTTCTGGAACTAATTTTAGAAATAGTGGAATTAATATTAATATAGATATATCTAAATTAGAATCGTATATAAAAATGGATGATAAATATTTTAAAAAGCTATTTATAACAATGCTTAATGATTACTTTGTTGGTTGCAATGTAAATGGTAATTTTTTAAACTCTCATAAAGAGGAAGATTATAATTTAAAGCTAATATTAAAAAGAAAGTAAATGCATAAAGCTGAACGAAGCTATTAAACGATATAAACTTTATAATAATTCACTAATTCCTGAAACACTGAAAACTACAAAAAGCGAAGCATTGAATTATATCTAGTATTATATATTATGAAATGTAAATTTAAAACAATAGAAAAAGACAACTTAACTTATCTAAGCTGCCTTTTTTATTTAACGTAATCTTTTTAATGTAAATTTTTTATCATCATGAACTTCTTGATAAAGTACAGAGTTCCCATTACTAAAATTAGTATACTCTATCTGTGTTCTTGGAACTTCATAATCTTGATTTAACCATATTTTTAAATTTCTTTTCTCATATTTAAAAAATAACGTTCTTTCTAAAAATAAATACAACTTTATTCTTTCGAGTGGTCCACTGACTTTTCCAATATTCAATAGTTCATCTCTTGAAAACTCCATTTTTCGAATAAACAAATCCTCTCGTGCACTATTATGCCAATTAAAATGTTCTCTACAAAAATTGCTGTTTGTCATTTCTAGATGTAACTTATCGAAATAATCATCCAAAGTAGCAGGTAAACCTAAAGATTTATCAATTTCTTCAATGTATTCTTTGGAAAGACTAACTAACTCAGGATAATTCCTAGTCAAGGTTTTATAATGTGGAATCATACCAAACTCAGTTGTTTTTAATCCATATTGGTTGTTAAATAAATCGTTTAAAGGATCGATAAAAAACCAACCATAATCACCTCTAACAATAACAGCAAATAAAGGAATTTTAGCACTATTAGCTACAATCTTCTTAGCCTCAATCCCAAATGTTTGATATAAATTTACATAATAGTCTGCTAATGTACTACAGACAATATTTTTTCCTCTATTTACAAAACCTGATTTAAATTCTTCGAGCTTCTCTTCTTCAGTTGCTAGAAAGTATTTTAAATCCTTTCTAAAATATGGTGCCAATTTAACATACAGATATCTAATAATATAATCCTTGGACCAATTTGCTTGAACACTGTTGATTATTTGTTCAATTTCTAATTCTTCCATATTATATTCCCCCTAGTTTAAAGTTTTGATTTCCTAATAATAAATGCTTATCTAAAAAAATAATTACAAATGCCAACGTAAAATCGAGCAATATTATATATTGATTATTAGATTTTGTCTAGTAAAACATAATTCAAAAGAATTTCCTTTCATTTTAAAATGAAACTGGAATTATTTTTAAGCGATGTTTACATATGTGTATTTAAAATTTTACATATAAAAAGTTCAAGTAAATCGTCTATAATTAAATTGACCATAAAATCAT
>CABUQZ010000032.1 GCA_902493795.1 uncultured Clostridium sp. | reverse complement strand
TTCCTTTCATACACCTACAAGAAAACAATTGATTAATAGTTATTAAACATTATTAAAAGACTAATTGCAACTTTTATATTTTTATGTTTATGAAGTTGCATTTAAGTGTTTAAGTAATATTATAATATATAAAGGTTGATTTTGAATATCAAAAGTGTTATAATATCAACCATTATTAAAAAGGGGATTAGTTAAATCATCTAGAAAATATGATTTAAAATTCATCAAAATTAATAAAAATACTAAAAGAAAACTAATTAGATTTATGATTTCTGTTAAAAAAAGTAAATGGCTACCGAAGTCATCTTTAAATGGAAATAATAGATAATAATAAAGATGGAAAGGTACTAAGAATAGTAAAAGGTAAATAAAATGAATGAAGTAGTAGAACAATTAAAAGTCCTAAATGATTTAGTTAAAGAAAATAAAGATGTATTAAAAGAAAAATATTTAAATGATAAAGAAACTTATGGAGAATTTTTAAGAAAATTTACAGAGTTTTTTGCAAGTAGAAGAATGTTTCAATTGAGAGTTTCTCGTCAATATGATAAAATCTTAGATTTAATTCAAGAGGGAAATAGAAAATATAGTAACAAAGAAAACGATGCTAATCTTGCGATTTTATTGTCAGAAATTACATTATCATCTAGAAACTATAGAGTAAATGATAGTGACTTTAGAGATGCTGAGGAATCAATTTCACTATATAAGCATTATATTGGTTTAGATAATTTAGATAGTCAAATGACATATGCTGATTCAATTGATACAGTTACTAAAGCAGGTGAAAAATACCTAGAAATAAGAAATACTGGAGCTATTAAAGATTTAGCCAAAAATGTATATAGAGATATTACAACTTCTAATAGCTTGGATAGTGCTAAAAAACAAGTAAAGACAAACTTAGATGACAAAACAAGAAAAGCTTTAGAGTTATGTAACAATGAAGACTTTTTACTATTTGCAAACTATGCAATTAACTTTTCAAAAAGTGCCGATGGTAACTTTATAGAAGATGTTCAAAATATTGTTAATTTAAGTAGAATATTACAAACAATCGGATTAGTAAAAGATGACTTAAAAAAAGACAATTATAATAAATTGATAGAGTTTACAAATAAATCTTTGAAAAAATATGTTAAAGATAAGGAAAACCAAGATAAAGCTATATTAAAAAAAGCTAAAAGATTACCACAATAAAAATGGAGTAGATTATATCTACTCCTTTTCTTATGTAAATTTATGAAAAACTAACAAAAAAGTTGCCACAAATAAAGTATTATAATATACTAATATAGTAGAAAAATAGATATGCGAGGTCTATATTATGTTGGAACTAAAAAATATAAATAAAAGCTATACAACAGGAGAATTTACACAACAAGCATTAAAAAATATTAATTTAAAATTTAGAAAAAGTGAGTTTGTAGCTATATTAGGTCCTAGTGGATCTGGTAAGACAACTATGTTAAATATTATTGGAGGACTTGATCAATATGATTCAGGTGATTTGGTAATTAATAACAAGTCTACAAAGAAATTTAAAAATAAAGATTGGGATGCCTATCGTAATAATTGTGTTGGGTTTATCTTTCAAAATTATAACCTAATCTCACACCTATCTATTCTAGATAATGTTGAACTAGGAATGACTTTAAGTGGTGAAGGTGGAAAGGAAAGAAAGAAAAGAGCTATTGAAGTACTAAAAAAAGTTGGACTTTACGAACATGCTCATAAAAAACCTAATCAATTATCTGGTGGACAGATGCAAAGAGTTGCAATTGCAAGAGCACTTGTTAATAACCCAGATATCATATTAGCAGATGAACCAACAGGAGCACTCGATTCTAAAACATCAGTGCAAATTATGGAACTAATCAAAGAAATAGCCAAAGATAAACTAGTTATTATGGTAACTCATAATAGTGAACTTGCTTACACTTATGCTAATAGAATAGTTGAATTTAAAGATGGTGAAGTTGTAGATGACACTAATCCAATAAAAGGAAATGAAGAAGATGAACAAGATTACAAAATAGGTAAAACATCAATGAGTTTTCTAACAGCTTTAAAACTATCGTTCAACAATATTAGAACAAAAATGGGAAGAACATTATTAACAGCATTTGCATCAAGTATAGGAATTATTGGAATAGCACTTATCTTATCCTTATCTAATGGATTTGATAAGCAAATAGATAAATTTGAAACAGAAACACTATCATCCCTTCCAATTCTTATTTCAAAAGAAACTGGAACAATGAATGAAGAAACTATGAAGGCAGTAAGTTCTAAAAAAAGTGAAAATGAGTTTACTGATAAAAAAGTAGTATACCCAACAACTTCAATACTAGAACAAATAACTCATAAAAATGATTTTTCAAAAGAGTATATGGATTACCTAAACAATATAGATAAAAATAGTGTATCTGATATAGCATATACAAGAATAACTGGAATAAATATTTTAGGAAAAGTAAACAATATAGCAACAGTAATACCTACTAGTGTGTCATTATCAACAACATCTGTTACTGATATGGTGTCATACTTTACAGCACTACCTGCAAAAGTAGATAATGATAAAGCAGGAATTGTCGAAAAAAATTATGATATCTTAAAAGGAAAACTTCCAGAAAAAAAAGAAGAACTAGTATTAATTGTCGATAGCTCTAATAGAGTGGATAAAAACTTGATAAAGTATTTAGGACTTAATGAAAACTCAAAAGAAATTTCTTTCGACGATATAATTGGAAGAGAATTTAAATTAATATTAAATGATGAATTCTATAAGAAAATGGGAACTATTTTCACAGTTAATGTAGACCCTCAATATGGATTTAATAAATTATACGATAGCAAAAATGCTTTAACATTAAAGATAGTTGGTATTATAAGAGCTAAAGAAGATAGTAAATTATATCAAAGTTCTATGGGAATAGGGTATACAGAAAAGTTAGTGGACTATGTTTTAGAAAAAAATGATACTTCAGAAATAGTAAAACTTCAAAGACAAGTTGATTATAATGTCTTAACTGGAGAAAAAATTGACTTAAGAACAGAAAAAGGACAAGAAACAAAAAATTATATCTTACAACTTCTAGGTGGAGATTCAACTCCATTTATGATAAGTATTTATCCTAACGATTTTGATTCTAAAGAAAAAATAGTAAAATATCTTGATAAGTATAACAATAAAATAATTGATAATGTAAAACAAGATGCTGAAAGTTATTTAAAATATTTAAAAAATAACATTAAAGATGATAAGAGTGAATTATTAAATGTTGTTGATACAAAAGTACAAGAAGTCTCTCCAGTAAAAGTAAATCTTACTTACACAAATGGTGAATTAAATGGTATGATTGGTTTTGAATCAGTAGAGTTTGTTGTAGAAAATAGTGAAATAACTAACGCAACTGGGGGAGTAACATACACTGATTTAGCAGAGACTTTAGTAGCACTTTCAGGATCAATTATGGATGCAATTACATACGTTTTGATTGGATTTTCTTCAATATCACTAGTAGTATCATCAATAATGATAGGAATAATAACTTATATTTCAGTTCTTGAAAGAACAAAAGAAATTGGAATACTAAGAGCATTAGGTGCAAGAAAGAAAGATATTACACGTGTATTTAATGCAGAAACATTTATAATTGGTATCACATCAGGTCTTATTGGTATACTAATTGCCTATTTACTAACTATACCAATAAATATGATTTTATTTGATTTAACTTCTCTTGAAAACGTTGCCAAATTAAATCCAGTGCACGCTTTAATACTTGTATTAATAAGTGTAATGTTAACATTAATAGGTGGTTTAATACCTGCTCATATAGCAAGCAAAAAAGACCCAGTTGAAGCATTAAGATCAGAATAAAAAAGGCTAGCATTGCTAGCTTTTTTTAAACTTGAAAATACTTATTCTTAATTGTATAATTATTATGTAATTACGAAGTAATTTTAAAGGTAATAAAAAGCTTACTGGTAATCAAAAATTAAACTTTATTTTTTTATGTATGACTGGAGCTGATAACAAGTGCACAATATATTAGAAATAAATGATAATGATATATATGGAAAATTATTTAATGGTTATTATTTCATGGAATGTTTAAATAGAAAAAATTTCAAAGTAAAGCAACTAGTACTTGAAAAACTATCTGATAATAAAAATGTCCATAGATTATGTAACGAAACAATTTTAAGTAAAGAAAGAAACTTACATAATTTAGAACAGGATATTTTTTCAACTCACTCTTTATTTTCAATATCAAATATTTTACTAAAAAATAATAAATTTTACAAAAAAAGTGATTTGGTTCATTATCATCAGGTACACAACTGCCATTTCAATCTACCTGATCTTTTTAATATGTTTAAATCAAAACCAACGATTTTAAGCTTGCATGATCCATGGTTTTTTACTGGAAAGTGTGTTCATCCATATGATTGCAAAAAGTGGCTAAATGGCTGTAAAAAATGTAATAATCTTGAGACATTTTTTCCATTTTTTGAAGATAATTGTAGTAGTATGTGGAATATAAAAAGTAAAATAGAAAAAACAGATATCGATATTATAGTGCATTCCGATTTTATGTACGAACTAGCAATGAAAAGCCCATACGTTAGTAAACTTAGAATACACTATGTAAAATTTGGAATAGATATGAGTAAATTTAATTTTACGTTATCAAAAGAGGAAGCTAAGAAAAAATTAAATATTATGCCAAATGATTTTGTAATATTCATGAGAGAAGATAATGCTTTTAAAGGGTGCAACTATATTGTCGAAGCATTAAAAAAGGTTGATTTGGATAGAAACATTACTATTTTAACCTGTTCAGGGAAAGGTTATATTGAAGAATTAAAGGGAAAATATAATGTAGTTGAATTAGGACAATTAGAAGAGAACAAGGTTCTTGAATGTTATAATGCATCAGACTTGTTCTTAATGACATCTCCTGCTGAATCATTTGGAATGATGGCAGTCGAAGCAATGGCCTCAGGAGTACCTACAGTTGTATTTGATAACACTGCTCTTCCTAAATCAACAGGAGCACCTGAATGCGGAATTCTAGTAAAGAATCTTGATACAGAGGATTTAAAAGAAAAAATAAAATATTATGTAGAACATCCAAAAGAATTACTAAAAAGAGGAGAAATATCTAAAAAGTTTGTAGAAGAAAATTATAATTATAAAAAATATATAGAAGAAATACAAAAAGTGTATGAAGAAGCGTACGAAAAACAAAAATATAAGAATAGTTCTATTAATAAGTCAAATAACACCATTGATTTTAATGATATAAATGTGCAAAGACTTCTTTATAGAATAAATAAATTATATGATTCTTTCTTTTATTTTGATGACAACAAAAGGAAATTGAGCGTGCTAAAAAAATATCTTGCTAAAGAAGATGGATTAATTGATTACTCTAATACTAATGTATTACATTTAATATCATTAGTTAATGAAAACTTATATAAACTTTTAAGGGATAATAAAAATCAAATTAGAACGATCCAAAAAAAAGAGCAAAATATGCCAAAGGTTTCTATTATTATTCCAGTATATAATGGAGAAAACTATGTTTCTTTGGCCATTGAAAGTGCCTTAAGACAAGACTACGAAAACTTGGAAGTGATTGTAGTAGATGACGGATCTAAAGACAATACTTCGAAAATATGTCAAAAGTATAAAGATAGGATAAGGTACATAAAAAAAGAAAATGGCGGAGTATCTACAGCACTTAATTTAGGAATAAAGAGTATGACTGGTGAATATTTTTCATGGCTTTCCCATGATGACTTATATTATAAGGATAAGATTTCAACGGAGATTAAATATCTAATAGAAAATGATTTATTAAATACAAATACTATATTATGTTCTAATTATTCTGCTGTTGATGAATACGGATATTACTGGTTTTCAACAAGCCTAAATGGAAGATTTTTAAACAAAAACAGTATTCTTCCTATACTTCTTGGCGCAGTTAATGGTCTATCACTATTAATACCCAAAAAGGCATTTGATGAAGTCGGATACTTTGATACTAATTTAAGAGCAGTTCAAGATTACCAATTATGGTTTGATATGTGGAAAAAGGGTTACAAGTTCACATTTTTACAAGATGTTCTAGTAACAACAAGATATCATTCTAAAAGTGTTACCAATACAAGTCCTAAAGTAAAAACAGAAGGCAATCGTTTTTGGAAAGAAATGCTAGAAAGTTTAGATAAAAATTTACAGATTGAAACTTTTGAGTCAGAATATGGTTACTGGTATATAAATTACCACTTACATAAAGGTGACCCATATGATGAAGTCTTGGAATTATGTAAAAGTAAATATGAGGAAATTGAAGAAAAAGAAAAGAAAAATCTAGATAAAATAAAAGTAAGTGTAATAATAAATGCTTCGAACTCCCTAGACTCTTTAAAAAAATCTATTAATTCAGTAAAAGAGCAAACATTTAAAAATATCGAAATAATTGTTGTAAATAATTTAGAAAATACTGATTTAGAAAAAGAGTTAAAAATGTTTGATGATCTTAAAATAATTAATCTAAAAGAAATTAAAAATAACTCGTGTGCTTGGAACGAAGGTATAAAAAAAGCAACGGGAGATTATATTGCTTTCTTAAGTGATAGTAGTTACTTTACAAATACTAAAATATATGATCAATTACTAAAAATATACTGTGCTAAAAGTAAGTTTTCATTTACTTCTTACATAGAAAATGGAAAGGAAATGACAAAAATTGATATACCATTCCGTTTCTTTGAAATAGATTCGTTCTCTAAAGAAATATTAAATATTAATTTATCAACAGTTATGGTAGATAGAAATTATCTAATAAAAAACAATATAACATTTAATGAAAATTATTGTAGTGTTGAAAATTCTGAAGATTATATTTTCTTTATAGATATTTTAAAGAATTGTATGCCACTAGCCATAAATAATTATAGCGTTACTTCAGTAGTTAATTTATCTAATATTAATTTAAAAATAAGTAATGTTTTAAACTATTTATTTGAAACTACTAAACTAAAGAAGGACAAGACTTTAGCAAATCTATCTCTTGATGATTTATATAATTACCTTGATGGAAGATTAACTAAAGATAAAGAAAAAGAAAGATTAACTGATTTAAAAAGATATGAATATTTGATAAGCAATGAATATAAAAGAATAAGTAAAATTAGAAGTATAAAGAATTCATTATTTCATAAAGATGATAGTTTAAATATTTTTAAATCTTATGATGATTTAAGTCATGGAAAACTTGTCAAATTTTATAGGGGAACAAAAAAAATAGCTAAGAAAGTAATGAATAAAAAATAAAAGAAGTATTATAAGGAGATAGTTATGACAAAATTTAAAGACAAAGTCCTAATGATTACTGGAGGGACAGGGTCATTTGGACACACAGTATTAAAACATTTCTTAAAAAGTGATGTTAAAGAAATAAGAATATTTTCAAGGGATGAAAAAAAGCAAGATGATATGAGACATGACCTACAGGCTAATTATCCTGATTATTATGAGAAGGTTAAATTCTATATAGGTGATGTTAGAAATTTACAAAGTGTTAAAGATGCAATGGTAGGAGTAAACTATATATTCCATGCTGCTGCCTTAAAACAAGTCCCATCATGTGAATTTTATCCAATGGAAGCAGTAAGAACCAACGTTATTGGAACTGATAATGTTTTACACGCTGCAATAGACGAAGGAGTTGAACGTGTTGTTTGCTTATCAACTGATAAAGCAGCATACCCAATAAATGCGATGGGAACTTCTAAAGCTATGATGGAGAAAGTAATATTTGCTAATGCTAGAGTAGCTTCACAAAGAGGAAAGACAGTAATATGCTGTACAAGATATGGTAATGTTATGTGTTCAAGAGGTAGTGTAATACCACTATTTGTAGAACAAATAAAAAATGGACACCCAATAACAATAACTGACCCTAACATGACAAGGTTTTTAATGAATCTTGATGAAGCAGTAGATCTTGTTGAGTTTGCGTTTGAACATGCAAATCCTGGAGACTTATTCATTCAAAAAGCCGATGCATCAACAATTGGAGATCTTGCTAAAGCAGTACAACAATTATTTGGGGATACTGAAACTAAAATTATTGGTACAAGACATGGGGAAAAATTATACGAGACACTTATGACTCGTGAAGAAAGACTTCGTAGTGAAGATATGGGTAACTACTATAGAGTATCAGCAGACAACAGAGATTTAAACTATGATAAGTTTGTAGTTCATGGAAACGTAAAGACAATGGCTGATGAGTCATACACTTCTCATAATACAAAAAGATTAGACGTAGACGGAATTGTAAAAAAATTACTTACAACTGACTATGTTCAAGAAGAATTAAAAAAATTGAAAAATAAATAGGATTTAGAAATGAAAAATAATTGTATATTTTACTTAACATTTGGTACTGTTCCATCTTTGTTTTCAGAGATGAATATCTTTTTAAATAAAACCCCAAGTTATATATTTGTAAGAAGCGGTGGAAAATTCGATCCATCGTGTATAAAAGTTTTAAAACATGTTCTTTTTTATCATAAATTTACTGGCGGAGATATGTCCTATATCGAAGATCAGTATAAGATTGTTAAAGATAAAATATTAGAAGCAAAGTCAAAAAATAAAAACGTTAAATTTATAATATACATAGATGATAGTAGGGTACAATACTACTTAAAACCATTTAAAGAAGCCAATGCTTTAGATGATATTTCTGAAATAAACATTTTAAGTGAAGGAAATGCCTCTAAGTTTATGTATTATAAGTTGAAGCAAAATGATGAAATTGAATGTGAAAAAAGATGGAATGATCTTGTTGAAAATGGATCTGATCAAGATTTAATTAGAATTGATAATTTTGCTTTTTATCTATCAACGAAAAAGATATATAAATATCTATTACCTTATTTCGAACATTTTAACAATAGGAATGTCTCAAAAGAGTATAGAGACAAAATGAAATTAGAAAAATTTCCTGTTGAAGAAATGTATGGCAAACTAAATAATGAACAAAAAAAATACATATATGACTTTGGTGAACTTAATATTGATAGAAACAAAAAATATTTTGTTATTATAGGAACAATTGATTTTGGAGGTATGGAAACAAACACAGGAGTTTTAGAAAACCTTATTGATCAGATGTATTATGACTACCAAGATTATAAATTGTTATATAAAGCTCATCCATTATCTAAAGTAGAAGAAAATGAAACTTTAATGAAATACCTAAAAGAGAAAAGTATTGAAATAATACCAAATAAAATTCCAATAGAAATATTATTATGGGAATATAAGAACATAGATATTGGAGGTTTTTCAAGCTCTATTTTTAGCTTAATAGAACCATCAAGAGTAAAGTTTATATTTGGTCAAAAATTGGGATACGCTGATATTTTGTTTGATGAAACAAAAAATCCATTAAAAACTTATAATTTGTTAGTTTCACAAAATTTTGCCTGTCATTTAATAATAGAAAACAATAAATTGATAGAAAGAATTGAACGATTAGAATCATCAAATGACAATTTAAGACTCTTAAATGATGAATTACAAAAACAAGTCGAAAAGCTAATCCATATTGAAAATAAAAGAGTATCAAAAAAAGTTCGTAGATCTTTAAGTAAAATAAAACATAAAATAATTAAAAAATAAAATTTACTCAATAGGAGAATTATAATGAAGGAAGAAACAAACATTTTATTGTTATCAGACATGCCTCCTTGTAAAAATAATCAAAAAGGAGAAATGTTATCTCAAATGGTAAGAAGTTTACTGGAAGAAAAAGTAAATGTTTCTTGCATTTGCGTTATTGAAAATAATTTAGAATTAGATTATTACACTGATATTCAAAATAATTATGATTTGATGATTCTTTCTAAGCCTCTTGAGAAGTTAGATAAAAAAAATATACAGAATAAATATTACAAAAAGATAAAAAAATTACAAAAAGAATTAATTAGATTTATTAAAGAAAAGAAAATATCTAAAATATTTTGTCCATTAGAAGGCGAAGTATTAACACTTTTATTAGAAAAGGCCTATAGCAAACTTCAAATTCCATATGTAGTACAAATTTCTGATAATTTAGAAAAGTGGATGGAGGAAAATGACTTAAAAAAAGAAAGAAGAACGAAAACAAAAGAAGCATACAAGATTGTTTTGACAAACTGCCAAAAATGTATAGTAAAGTCAACAAAGATGTCAACTGATATTAATAAAAATGTTAATATAACAAGCACAAAAATAATGTATATTGACACACAAAAAAATGGTGAGATATGTCTATCAAAAGAAAAATTTCTAGAAGCACTAGATATAAAGTTTGATAAAGAAATAACCAAGCTTCATATTTTAGAAGTTAACAACACAGATGAAGCAGGAAGAAGATTCAATGGATACGATTTAATAGAAGAAATAAACAATAATACTGTTCATAGTGCTAAACAAATAGTGACAGTAAAAAATTCAAAGAATAAAAATGTAGGATCTTTCTTTAATAATTGGAAACAAATATCTTTTGAACAAGAAATATTAAAAGAAGAACAAAATATTTTAAGTGTTCATAATCAGTTATCTTTAACTTCAGACTTATTAAAGAATAGTGATTATTTCAAAAATGCAGATTTAGTACATTATCATTTAATACATAATACAAAGTTGTCATTATATAAAATGATAGAATTGTGTTCGATAAAACCAACTGTTTTATCACTTCATGATACTTGGAATTTCACTGGTAGATGTGTGACTTATGAAGAATGTGATAAATGGAAAACAGGATGCCAAAACTGCCAGTATCTTGATACTATGTTTCCATTCAAACAAGATAATTGTAATAGTCTTTGGAAGTTAAAGAAGAAGATATATGATAAAATTGATGTAGATATAATTGTATCAACTCCATATATGTATAATTTAGTAAAAGAAAGTCCATTAACCCAAAATTTTACTCATGTTCATTTGATTCCCTTTGGGCTAGACTTAGATAGATTTAAAGAATTTGAAACAAAAGAAAATATAAGAGCTAAATTAAATATAAACAAAGATGATATAGTTCTTTTCTTTAGAGCTCAAAAGGATTTTAAAGGTACAGAGTACATTGTTGAAGCGATGAAAAAACTAAATACAGATAAAAAAATTACTCTTCTTTCATGTAGTGAAAAAGGTTTATTAAAGGAACTAGAAGATAAATATACTATTATAGAATTAGGTACAATTAATGATGACAAAATGATAGAAGCTTACAATGCCTGTGATATATTCCTAATGCCATCTAAAAGTGAAAGCTTTGGACTTATGGCTATTGAGGCAATGGCCTGCTCAAGACCTGTTGTAGTTTTCAACAATACAGCTTTACCATCTGTAACTTTTGCACCAGAATGTGGAGTGCTTGTAGAAAACAAAAATGAAACTAAACTTATGGAAGCTATTGAATACTTAATTGATAATGAAAAAGAAAGACTAAGAAGAGGAAAATTAGGAAGAAAACTTGCAGAGGAACATTATGATATAAAAACATATCATAAAAGAATTTTAAAAGTTTATGAAGACTCTTACAAAAGGCAAAAATCCAAAAGAGAAATTGCACAAAATACGAATGTTGACTACACACTTAAAGATGTTAAAAAAATAGATGAAAAACTATCATTCATATATAAAAAATTATTTAATGAAACAAACTTACCGACATTTTTACATTCAAAAGGTGACAAGTATGATGAAAAATATATAATTGATTACTCAAATGAAAATGTTCAAAATTTAATATCCCTTTTTAATGAAGAATTAAGTAAAAGAGTAAAAGAAATTTCTTTAGATCAAGAAAAAAAATTAACAATAAGATATTCATTACATTTACTTAAAAATGATAGATCAAACTTAGTGTATAGAATTTCAAAAAAAATAAAGAAAAATAGAGTGATTTATAATTTTACAAGAAAAACTTACCATAGTATGAAATGGATAAAACGAAAAATAATACCATCGAAAAGAAAAATTTAAAAAAAATCAAATCACTAATATAGATAAAAAAAGGAGGTAGAAAATGAAAGTATTAATAACTGGTTCAAATGGATTTGTTGGAAAAAACTTAGTTAGTAATTTAAGTTTGAATAAGGAAATAGAAATATTAAAATATGATATAGATTCTACTACAGAGGAACTTGATAAATACACAAAAGAGTGTGATTTTGTCTTTCATCTAGCAGGAGTAAATCGTCCAGTTAACAAAGAAGAGTTTATGGAAGGTAATTTTGGATTTACCAGTGTTCTACTTAA
>CABUQZ010000031.1 GCA_902493795.1 uncultured Clostridium sp. | reverse complement strand
TACATCTCTAAAAACGAACCAATTCCAGCTGTATGTATAAGAACAAGTACAGAGCGTCCTGAAGCACTAGATAAAGGAGATTTTGTTCTTGCTGGAATTAACACTGAAGACTTACTTAAAGCAGTAGAACTAGCTGTAGAAATGAACAAAAATGGTGATTATGGATTACCAGTTCCAAATTATGTTGACGAAAATGTAAGTACAAAAGTAGTTAAAATAATTCAAAGTTACACAGGAATTGTGGATAAAATGGTATGGAGAAAAAATAAATAGCTTAGGAGTTAAATATGGAAAATACTTTTGAAATCTTAAAAGAAAAACTATCAAATTTCATTCAGTCAAATAAAATCAGTAATAATATGTTTTTTCTAGCTAATACTAGTAATCAAAATGTAGACAAAGATGATAGAATGAGAATTAATGGGACAAAAAATTTAAAAAGATTAAATTACACATATACTATACAATATTTTAAACACTATGATGTAGTTTGTATTTGGAATAATATCTTTACTCCTAGTTTTTCTTATAGCTATAAAATGATTGAAGATAAATTAAAAAACGGTTTTTATTTTTCAGATAAAGGAACTGAGAATCATTCAAAAAATCAGCAAGTAATATATTTTGGAAGCCCAAATGATTATGAAAAAATATTAAGCTTAGCAAGTGGAAAATTATCTAAATAAGAAGATTATTGAATTAATGAAAATAGTAGTAGTTTGAACTGATATGTTGGTTTATTTCTAATCATACTTTTATGTCAAAATATTGAGATATATGTACTTGATTTTATACCTGAAAAAGTAGAGAAGATTTATACAAGAGATATATTTGGAGAAAAATAATATGAATAAAAGAAATATTTCGTGGATTTTAGTTGTACTATGGATGCTTGTAATTTTTATTCTATCTGACATTAAGGGAATTGATTCCTATAACAAAAGTGTTGGTGGAATAGCAACTATTATTGATAAAACTGTTGATGTTACTAATAATGTTGGAATAACTAATTATTCTAATAATCCATCGAAGGTAAATAGTATTTCTAAAAAGTTAAATTATCCTGTTAGAAAGAGTTTACATGCAATAGAATATTTGATATTAACATTACTTTTGTATAATGCGTTTTATCAGAGTGGTTTTAGAAATAAAAAATTAATAATTTCTAGTGTTTTAGTTTGTTTCTTGTATGCTTGTAGTGATGAATTTCATCAGTTATTTAGAGAAAGAACTGGGCAGTTTTCAGATGTTGTTCTTGATACATTTGGAGGATGTGTAGGACTTTTCTTAATATTTGTTGTAAATAAATTAAAAAAACATAAAAAGTTGGAGAATAGTTAGATGAAGCTATTCTTTTTTTATTGTATAATAGTTATATATTGTATTGAGGTGTTTATGAAGAAGATAGCAATTACTAAGAATGGTTATGATGTTTTAAGAATTATTGAACTTAATTCTGATAAAGATAAATGTGCTTTTAAAATTGTACCTAAAATAGATTTATGTAAGTTAAATATAAAATGTATGAGAATGTATTCTTTGTATGAAGATATAGAATTTGATTCTTCTAAAATAGTAGAAATAACGTATCATAAAAGTGATGGTATTCATGATACTAAAATACATATTAAAATGATCGATAAAGAAAATAAAGATGATGTAGAGTATAAAACATTACCACTTGAAAGATTAATTGATCCAGATGTAAATACTGAAATACCAATTCCATTATTAAAAATAGTTGTACCTAATTCTGTTTTAACAAACAAATATCAAGAAAGTAGTAAGTATGTTAAATTTGATATGGAAGATAATAATATCTTTGAAATATTTATGACTAAGAAAGATTATATTTATGAAAATTTAATAGAAAAATTTCCTAATATATATAGGGTTATAATGGGTGACTCTTTAGAATTTTTTACATCTGGTGTTTTTAGAGGTTATAACATTGAGTGTACTCTAAATGAATCAGTTGTTACTAATCAACCAAAAAACGCTATTGTTGCAACTAACATAACTGATGATATAGGACTTCTTGTTCTAAAAGTATTTGATCCTAGAATAAAAGAAGAAAAAGCAAATATGTTATTTATCGAAAACGAGTTTTATCTCCCTATTAGTATTGATAGAATTACAATTAATTCAGGAAAAAAACAATTAATATATGAAGAAGATTTAGAAAATAATACAAAACTTACAAAAGAAGAAAAAGAAAAATATAAATATCGTTTTGAAAAACAAATAAAAAAATATAATAAGTTTAATTTATCTCATAGAGAAGAATACTATAAAATAGTAGATTATATCAATAAATTAGATTTCACAAAATAGAATACAAAATAAGAATTTAGACAAACTAATAAAAGGTGATAAAATGAGTAAGAAGACAAGCCTTTTATTAGTTTTTTTATGTATGTTATTTATATTTATAATGTCTAGTATGTCTGGTAATATAAGCAATAAAATGAGTAAACAGATATTAACAGGAATAATTAATAATCAAGAAGTATCAAATAGTACAAAATTATTTAATAATGCACATTATATATTTAGAAAAGCATCTCATTTCTTTGAATATTTTATTTTAGCAATATTACTTGTAAATTATTTAAAACATTTTAAGAAAAGTAAATATTTTAATTTTGTTATTTGCGTATTTTTATGTTTTCTTTATTCAGTAACTGACGAAGTTCATCAAATGTTTGTAGCAAATAGGACTCCTATGTTTAAAGACTGCTTAATAGATACAAGTGGGGCAGTAGTAGGATGTTTGATATTTTTCTTTTTTAGTAGTATTTTTAAGCGTAAAAAAAGAATAAACTATTAGTTTTTAGCTTATTCTTTTTCTTTTTATTTTGTTCCGTAGATTCTATCTCCAGCGTCACCTAAACCTGGTACTATGTATTTGTTTTCATTTAATTCTTCATCTATATGAGCACAATATATTTTAATATCTTTATACTTTTTTGTTACTTTTTGTAGTCCTTCTTTTGATGCTATTACACAGATGAATTTAATTTTTTTGACATTGTGTTCTTTTAGAAGTTCTATTGCATCCATTAAAGAACCTCCAGTAGCAAGCATAGGATCTAGAATTATTACTTCACGATTTTCAATTCCTTTTGGTACTTTAAAGAAGTAATTGTGTGGTGTAAATGTCTTCTCATCTCGATACATTCCAATGTGTCCTATTTTAGCATTTGGAATAACTTTTATAACTCCATCAAGTAGTCCCATTCCTGCTCTTAGAATTGGTACGAAAGCATAATTTTCTTCGTTTAGTTTTTTAGCTTTAGTTTTAGTAATTGGTGTTTCAATAGTAATGTCATCTAGTTTTGCATCTTTCATTGCTTCGTAACACAAAAACATTGCTATTTCACTTATTAATTCTCTAAACTCTTTGGTACCTGTTTTTTTATCTCTTAGTATTGCTAATTTATGTTCAATTAGAGGATGGTTTAATTCATATACGTTTTTCATAGATCTCCTTATTTATTTTTCTTTTTATTTTTTGGTTTATTTTCTTTTTCTATTATTTCTTCTTTTTCACTTGGTAATATCAAATTTAGAATGATACCTGCAATTGATGCTAAACTCATTCCTGATATTGTTAAGTTTATATCGTTATTTGTTATTGATAAAACTGCTCCACCTAAACCTAGAACTAACATTGTACTTGCTACAATAACGTTTTTAGGGTCTTCAAAGTTTGTTTGATTTTTAATTAATACTTTAAGTCCATTTACTGCAATGAATCCATATAGTAGAAGTGATACTCCTCCTAAAACAGCATTAGGAATTGTTCCTATTAAAGCAGTGAATTTTCCAAAGAAACCTATTACTATTGCAAATACTGCTGCAAGTGCTATTACTTTAACTGATGCAACTTTAGTCATTCCTACAACACTTGTGTTTTCTCCATATGTTGTGTTTGCAGGTCCACCTAAAGCTCCTGCAGCAAGAGTTGCTAGTCCATCTCCCATTAGGGTTTTATCAAGCCCTGGGTCTTCGATTAAGTTTTTATCGATAATATTAGATAGGGAAGTGTGATCTCCAATGTGTTCACAAAGTGTTACTAGTGCTATTGGTGCTATTGTTAAAATTGCTCCAAAGTTAATTTCATAATCGACAAATGGTATTACAAATTTAGGTACTTGTATCCATTCGGCATTCATAACTGAATCAAAATTAACTATTCCTAGAAGACATGCAGTTATGTATCCTGCTATTATTCCAATTAAGAATGGTATTACTTTAAAAAAACCTTTGGCTTTTGTCATCATTATAGCAGTAGTTATAAATGATACGAATGCTACTAATAATGGTTTTAGAGCAAGTGTTGATCCTTCAGATATTCCAATTTGTCCAATACAAGATGGTGCAAGACCTAGACCTATAATCATAATCATTGGACCAATTACTACTGGTGGTAATAATTTCTCAAGCCATTTCTTTCCTGCAAATTTGATTATTAATGCTACTATTACATAGATAATACCAATAACCATTATTCCAGTCATAGCTCCACCAATACCTGATTTAGCATATCCTGCTGCAATTGGTGTTATAAAAGCAAATGAGCTTCCTAGATAAACTGGAGATTTTCCTTTAGTACATAGAATATAGATAATTGTTCCAATTCCACTTGTTACTAGTGCTACTGGTATTGTTAATACTTCAGTACCTGCTGCACTGTTAACTAGAATAGGTACTAAGATAGTTGCTCCAAACATAGCAAATAAGTGTTGTAGTGCTAAGATGATACTTTTCCCAATAGGAGGGAATTCATCGACATCATATGTCATTTTTTTCTTTTCCATATTTTTCCTTTCTTTTGGTGAAAGTATAAAAAAAGATTAATTCCTTAGGAATTAATCTCATATACTTTATTAATGAAACTTAAAGAAGAAACACCATAGCTAGTGAATTTTGTGATATATTTTTCATTTTGGCACTTCTTTTTTAATCTCATATTTTTACACCTTAATAAGATATTATAGTAATTTGTCTGTAAAATCAAGTATTATTTTCATTATAACTTTACTTTTTTGAGGTCTTGTGGTATAATACAAGCGTTTTTAAAGGTTATTATTGGAAGGAAAAAGGGATTATGGAAGAAATTAATTTAAAAGATTTTTGGGATTATTATAAAAAATATATTTTCTATGTGATAATAGTGGCAGTTGTTTTTGGAATTGGAATGTTTTATTACAGCTCATTAATGAAGAAACCAATTTATTCAACTTATACTACTATTATTTTAGTAAGGGATAACAATAATAGTTCTACAAGTAGTGATATTAGTCAAGATATTACATTAAACCAAAAGCTAGTTTCTACTTATAGTGAGATAGTTAAGAGTAGACTTGTTCTTGATCAAGTTATAAATTCTCTTGATTTACCATATTCATATAATGAACTAGCTTCTAAGATTAGTGTTTCTGCTGTTGAAGATACTGAAATATTAAAAATAATAGTTAAAGATGAAAATGCAAGAGAAGCAGTTATCATTTCTAATGAGATTACATCTGTATTTAGTAATGAAGTATCTAAAATATATAAACTTGATAACGTATCAGTTATCGATATGGCAAAATTAAATGAAACACCTGTTAATATACATACTGCAAGAGATACAGTTATTGCATGTGTACTTGGAATCGTACTAACAAGTGCTGTTATATTTGTAATATATTACTTTGATGATACATTAAGAGATGTTGATTCATTAGAGGAAGAATTAAAATTACCAATTCTTTCAAAGGTTTGTAAGAGCCCTGATTTTTCAACGTTAATAGTTAACGATAAACCAAACTCTCTTACAAGTGAAAGTATAAGAAATTTAAGAGCTAACTTACAATTTTCATCAGTAGATCATAAGGTTAAAACTATTCTTGTTACTAGTAGTATTCCTGGTGATGGAAAAAGTTTTATAAGTGCAAATTTAGCAATAAGTTTTGCTCAAACTGGTAAAAAAGTATTAATAATAGATTGTGACTTAAGAAAGGGAGTACTTCATAAATCATTTGGTGTAAATGGTCGTTATGGACTTTCAAATCTTCTTATCGAAGATGTTGAAAACTATGATAATTATTTATTTAAGACAAGTATAAAGAATTTATCAATAATTCCTCGTGGTACATATCCACCAAATCCAAGTGAATTGTTAAGTTCTAAAAAGAACTCTGAACTTCTTACTTTATTAAAGAAAAAATTTGATGTTATCATTCTTGACTCTGCTCCTGTTACTGGACTTTCTGATTCTTTGATTTTATCTTCAATTGTTGATCAAGTAGTATTAGTTAGTTCAATTAATCATACTCCAAAGACAGTACTTTTAAATGCTAAGAAGACTCTTGAAGGAGTAGGTGCTAAACTTGCTGGTGCAGTTGCTAATAACGTACCTGCTAAAAAAGGTGGTTATGGTGGATATTACTATTACGATGATTCACAAGATACTAAAGGAAAAAAGGAGAAATCTAAATAATGATAGATATACACAATCATTTGTTGTATGGAATAGATGATGGTTCTTTGTCATTAGAAGATAGTATTGATGTTTTAAAAGATTTAGAAAAGTGTGGATATACAGATATAATACTTACTCCTCACTATATTACTTGTAGTAGGTATACTTCTTCAAAAAAGGATAATTTAAAATTATTGGAGAAGTTAAAAAAAGAAGTTAAAAAGAATAAAATAGATATTAATTTATATTTAGGAAATGAAATATTTATGGATGATGATATTGTAGAACTTCTAAAAAGGGGAATAATTAGTTCATTAAATGATACTAAATATTTACTTATAGAACTTCCTATGAATGGAGAGTATCCTAATTATCAAGAAGTATTTAGCTTTATACTAAGCAAGGGTTATAAAGTAATTCTTGCTCATCCTGAAAGATATTTGAGTTTTCAAGAAGACTTTGATTTAATATATGAACTTAAAGATATGGGACTTTATTTTCAATGTAATCTAGAAAGTATTATAGGAAGATATGGATCTCATGCTAAAAAGGTTATAACTAGAATGTTAAAAGAAAATATGGTCTCTTATTTAGCTACTGATATACATCATAAAAAAAGTGACTATTCAACATTAAGTGATGCTAAAAAAGAAATATTAAAATATATTAACGAAGAAGAATTTGATAAATTAACAAAAGAAAATCCTAAGAAATTGCTTTCTTAGGATTTTTTATGTTAAGGTGTAATAATTGTATTTGAGATGCCATTATGATTTAGTTAAATATGAATGTATTTAAAAGAAATAGTAATTGACAATAATTGTGTCTAGTTTTTTTATATGAGGTATTATTGCTAAACTTTTAGATATTTTTTCATATAATGATTATAAGAATTGGCTAAACAAAAATAATGTTGGTTTGTCCAAAACACTTTATTTTTAGAGAGGAGAAGAATGTATGAAAGAATTATTACTCTTTGTACTTGGTTTAATATCTGGAGGATTAACAGGTATAACTGTAATGTGTTGTTTACAAATTAATAGACTGAATGATGATTAATATGAAAAAAGATAAATTGTAAAAGAATTTTATGTTTAATCAAATAAAGGCAAAATTCTTCAAAGAAATATGTCTAAATTATGTTTTGGATTAACAAAAATATTCAAAATTTTTAATGTGTATAAAAAACTTGAAATAAATCTAATTCCACTTTTATACAAAATATATTATATTTTACAATATTATACAAAAATATATCATATTGTAACAAAATAGTCGATTTTCACCACAAAATACTATATAATGATATTGTGAGGTGAAAATATGATAATAACTAATGCTATAGCTAAAGAAAAATTTAATGATTATTCTAACAAAAATAGTAAAATAAGCCGAGATATAAAAAATAAAAAATTATTCAAAATAATTACTGGATTATATGAGACAAATCAAAACACCCCAGGATATTTATTAGCAGGAAGTATTTATGGTCCATCATATATTTCGTTTGAATATGCTTTATCATTTTATGGATTGATTCCAGAAAGAGTGAATACTATCACTTGTGCAACTTTTGATAAAAAAAAGAAAAAGCAATATAATACTGATTTTGGAGTATTTACGTATAGAGATATACCAAATTTAGCATATCCAGAAGAAATTATATTAAAAACTGAAAGAGAGTATTCATATCAAATTGCAACGCCAGAAAAGGCATTATGCGATAAATTATATACACTATCTCCTATAAGTAATTATCAAGCTTTAGAAAATATGCTTTTTAATGATTTAAGAATTGATGAGGATGAGTTTAAAAAATTAAATTATAGTAAAATAGAAAAGTTAAGCAATTTATATCATTCAACAAATGTCAACTTACTTGCTAAATATATGATGAGGAATAAAGATGAATAATATTATTAAACAAATGCTTAGTCATTATGAAATATATAATATAAATGACGAAATAAATGCATTAAAAGAAATTATTCAGGAGTTAGTATTGTCTGGTTTATCAAGAGGTGGTTTTTTTGATGAAGCAGCTTTCTATGGAGGAACTGCATTAAGAATATTTTACAAACTGGATAGATTTTCAGAAGATTTAGATTTTGCATTAGTCAAACCAAATAAGAATTTTGATTTAAGTAAATATTTTGTATATATTGAAAAAGAAATAAAATCTTATGGATTAAATCTAGAAATAAGTACTAAACAAAAGAGTAATGATTCTAATATAACTTCTGCATTTTTAAAAGGGGATACAATAGAACACATATTAAAATTCTTTCCAAATGAGGAAAATCATGAATATGATCATATCCTAAAGAAAATAAAAATAAAATTTGAAATAGATATTAATCCCCCATTAGGGGCAATATATGAGCTACAATATAAATTGCTTCCAAGTCCACATCAAATAAAACTATATGATAAAGAATCATTATTTGCAGGAAAAATTCATGCAATATTATGTCGTGGTTGGAAGACAAGAACTAAGGGAAGAGATTTATATGACTATATTTTTTTCTTAGCAAATAATACAAAAGTAAATATTGAACTAGTTAGAAATAAACTAATTGAATCCAATTATATAGATTCTCGAGAAGATTTTGATATAAACAAATTGAAAGAGTTGTTAATAAAAAAATTTGAAGAAATAGATTATATTGATTCAAAGAATGATGTCATACCATTTATTAAGAATACAGAAAGTTTAAATATGTGGAATAGTGAATTTTTTATAGAAATCACAAAAAATAATCTATAATTATAAATTGTTTATGTACCTATGAATAGGAAAATAGTAGCTAAAAGCTAGGAAAACCTAGCTTTTTTTGTTATACTTTTGTTAGACAATGTGTGACCAGTGATGTTGTATACTTTTCTTAAATATTTATAATTAGTTTTATATTTAGGAGGAGTTAAGATGATAGTTATACAAAAATATGAAGATATTGTTTTATTAGTAAAGGATAAAGGGGATTATTCAGTTGATTTGTGTAAGTTGAATTCAGAAGACTATATAAAAGCAATTGATTTTATTTCTAGATTTAAAGGACTTGTTAAAAGGATATCTAGATGTAAGTTTTCTTTTTCTTATAAATAGGAGGGTTTATGGAAGTTTATACACAGAATGGTAATATATTATACATTTTAAATGTATTAAAAAAATATTCTGATGCTGATCATATGTTACAGATAAATGATATAAAAAAATATATAAAAGAAATATATGATGTTGAAATTGATCCCAGAACAATTAGAAGAAATATTAACTTATTAATTGAAAAGTTTGATTATGATATTGTTACTTGGAATGATAATAGAAAAGGTTATTATCTTTTGAAAAATCCAGATATGGACTTTGAAAGTGGAGAAATACGTGCTATCATTGATACTTTTTCATACTCAACTTTTATTCCTAATTCTGTTTCTAAAGAAATTATTAGTAAGTGTAAACATATGCAAAATGTTTATGAAAATGAAAAATTAAAAGATTATCATGTTTATAGTGATAGTGGGGTTAAAACTACTAATAAGGAAATAGTTAAGAATATTGAAGATATATCAAATGCCATTTATAACAATAAAAAAATAACTTTTGATTATTATAAGTATGTACTTGATCCCAAACTTAATAATATCAACACAGGGCTTCATACTATATCGCCATTTGCTATAGTTTACGAGTTACAGCAAATGTATGTTGTAGGAGTTAAAGATGGATATAAAACATTATATACTTATAGACTTGATAGAATGAAAAATGTAAATATATCAAAAGACAATATTACATTTAAAATATCAAAAAAAGAAATAAGTAACTTTGTTAAATCTACTGTATCAATGTTTGGATCAATTGGGGAAGAAATAGAAATAATTTGTGATAATAAACTTCTTGATAACGTAATAGATTTATTTGGGGATAACTCAATTATAAGATATGTTGATTCAAATCATTTTAGGTTAATTACTAATAAAGACTTAGAAGGATTTAAAAGATATGTTTTACGTAATTTAGATTTAATCGAAATAATAAAACCACAAAAATTAAAAAATGATATTAATATGATTATTAAAAATTACCTTAAAAAATAGGTAATTTTTTTTGTTTTGTCAAACATTTGTTAATCTACATTTTCTGACCAATCACGTTGTTAGATAAATAATAATAAGTATAATTGATTTTAATGAATGGAGGGATTTTAAATGAATGTAAATTACTATATGGAGGTTAAAAACGCTTATAAGTTAAATAATTATTTTAATGAGAGTTTTTATACTGATGATAAGCTACTTGAGGTAACTGATAACGAATTAATATCAAGAAATGGAATGATTAAAAATTTCTTTAGATATTATCAAGAAAAATTACTATCTTATGACTTTAAAGATTTAAGAGATATTTTTAAAGAAAGTAATTTTAGAATATCGCATTTAATTATTTCTAATAATAGATGCTTATCAATAAGTAGAGATCATATTGAGTTTTATGATTATGATGATATTAATAATTCTTATTATGATATGAATAGCAAGTATGAAGAAGCACTTGTAGATTTAAATCGTTATATGGATGAAGCTTATAGCAAAAGAAAACCTATAAGAAAATTAAGTGATACTACTTTTAAAGTAATTGATAATGATATTATATTTCATACCATAGTTGATGATCTTAATAAAGATGATAAAGGAATTTATATAATTAAAAACGGAAATAAAAAATACGTATTTGAGTTTGGGAGGAATGTTTGTGAATAATTATAATAAAGTGTTTACTGTTAATATGAAAGAAGAATATAAAGAAATATTTGGTGTTGAATATTCCTATGATGAGTTTGTTGATGAGTTAAAAAATGATATTTTTACAAGAAAAGTAGTTGTGGATATTTTATATACTTATTATGGATTTAAAAGAATGCCTATAATTACTGATTCTAATTATGAGAAATGGTATTTTGTTAATTTTAAGGATAAAGAATATGAGAATAATAATTATATTGTTATCGATAATTGTATGGATTTATTCACAAGTAAAACTCAATATAAAATAGCTTAAAGAATAATTAAAAGTTATTCTTTTTCTTTGGTATTTTTTTAAAACTTGTAATTTTACATATTTAAGTATATTGAGTAGTTGAATTTTTATTTTTCTTCACTTGAAAATTTATTTTTATAAAAAATAGGTCTTTTAAATTTATAAATTTGTCATTTTTCTTTTAATTTCTTTTGTGATAGTATGCTTTTTTGAAAGGAGAATTGGATTTTAATGACTATTTTAAAAAATCAAAAATTTGATTATTTATATGACTTAAAGGTAAGAAAAGATTATCGTATAGAGTTACATAAAAGAAAGGATGGAGAAAAGTTATCCATTGTATCAGATACTATGTTTAAAGCGATGTTTCAAAATGAAAAAAGACTTATGTATTCTTGTTATTTATTATCATTTTTACTAGATATTTCTTATGAAGAGTTAAAGAATAATCTTGAACTAAGTAAGAATGAACTTGATAAGGATAAAGAAAATGATAAAGGATTAAGAAGTGATTATGTAGCTAAGATTCATGGTACTACAATTAATATTGAAATGAACAATAATAGTGATGTTAATACGATGGAAAGAAATATAGAATATGCAGATCGACTTTATTCAAGTGGAATAGAAAGAGGAAGAAAATCAAAATATCATCCAGTTATTCAAATTAATTTCAATAATTTTAGTTTTCATGGAATCGAAAAAATAATAGATATTTATAAGGTTCAAAATGACGAGGGAAAAGTTCTTATCGACAAAAAAACATATATTAATATATATCTTCCAAACCTAAGAGAAAAATGTTATTATGAAGGCATAGAAGAGCTAAGTGAACTGGAAAGATACTTGATGGTATTAATAGAAACAGATATAGCTTATGCTAAAAAAATAGGGAAGGGAAGAAAAATAATGGAAGACTATATCAAGGAAGCCGAGGATGCAGTATTAAAAGATGACTTGTTAAGATCTTATGATAAAGAACTAGCATAT
>CABUQZ010000030.1 GCA_902493795.1 uncultured Clostridium sp. | reverse complement strand
TGTGCAAAAATAATATAACATAAAAAATTTTAAAAATCTACCTTAGTAGGTCTTTTTTGTCATGCAATAATATATAAAAACTAAATGCAAAATTAAACTTGACTTTATTTAGATTGTCACAAAAAAAAAGAAAACTATTAAAATCTTCTTTGAAAGTCTTCTTTTTTTCTTTGTTTAACTAATTTTTTAGCATCTTCTACAAAAGCTACATTATAAGGAGTAACATTTGAAATATTTGCAACATTTTCAAAAACATTTTCACTTCTTACAATAGACTTAGGTCTATAATCTGCACATAGTTCTATTTCTTTATCATATCTATCAGCAGTTTTTACTCTTTCTTCTAATAATCTTTCCCATACGTCATTTGGGTTTTCTCCCTTTAATAGTTCATCTCTTGTTGTCTTCCCATAACGTTCCATCATCAAATAATGCCATGAAGCTAGTGTATCTCTAATTAAAGTTAATGCTTCTTTCTCATCCATCTTAGAAATATCGATTGGTTCATCAATAACAGTATGAATCTTTTCGTTTTTGTCTTTTTCAGTTAAATCTCCAAGATAATGAGCAACAGGAACAACTTTAGCACCAGTTTCCTTAGCTATTCTATAAACTCCAGGCCATAAATCAATTAATAAAGCATTAGGTGATTTATTCCAAACTCCTTCAGGAAACATCAACAAGTCTCCACCATTTTGTAATACAGTACAGGCCTTAGAAACAGAAACTGCTCTACTTTCTTTTACTTTTCTATTAGTCATTACAACACCATTTAAGTATGATAAAACACCATCAAATGTATTATAAAATTGTGGAACACTACCAAATAAAATGTATGGATGTCTTTGAGACGCTAAAATAGTTGCTAAAGTATCATCTTTAAAAGCATGATTAGAAACCCAAATAACAGGTTCACTAGGTAAATCAATACCTTTATCAGGAGTATTGTCAGTTGAATCAATTAAGTTATTTCTATTTTCAAAAACTTGTTTTGTTTTTAATGTTAAAGGCCCAACCATTTTAATTAACTTATAATACTTATCTCTTTTTTTAATAGAATCTTTACTTAATATTTTTTTATCATCTGGATCTAACAAATCACCAATACTTTTAATTAATGAGTAATAAAGTAGAGTTGGCTTTTCCCCAGCACGTAAATCATTAACATTAGAAATAAAAGGTCTTAACTCTTCTTCTCTTTTTTCTGCTAAACTTTCAATTAAATTCATAAGAATCCCCCTAAATCGAGTATAGTATAGCACTGTTATAATAAAAAATCAAACAAGTAACAAACATTTATTCTAATAATCAGTAAATAATAAATAATGGTGATTATATGAAATATTATCTAAATACTTTTATAGTTTATTCAGTTTTAGGATTTATTTTAGAAACTACTCTAAAATGTTTGTTCTTTCCCAGTATGAACAATGGCTTTCTAATAGGTCCTTGGATTCCAATATATGGTTTAGGAACATGTATTATTATTTTTATTATGCGTTTAGTATTTAATAGATTTAAAGTTAAAAGATTTATAAAAGTAATATGTCTATTTCTAATATCAAGTATCGTCCTAACACTTTTAGAGTTTATTGGAGGTAATCTAATAGAATTATTAACTGGTAAAGTATTTTGGAAATATGATAAATTAATATTCAATTTCGGACATTATATAGCACTTGAAATAAGTTTTGTCTGGGGAGTTATGTCACTTGTAGTTACTTATATAATTAAACCAGTATTAGATAAAATTATAAAAAAAATACCAAATAGTATTACCTACTTAGTATTAGCACTAATCTTTATTGATTTTATTTATAGTTTTATAACGAATTAATATACTTAATAGCATCTAGTGACGCAATAGCACCATCACTAACAGCAGTTACTAACTGATACACTTCTTTTTTTCTTGCGTCTCCTGCAACAAACACACCAGGAACATTTGTTAAACTACCATTTGCTACTATATAACCATCTTCGTCGATATCAATTAAATCTTTAAAATTATCATTTACTGGAACTTGCCCAATTGCAATAAATAGTCCATCTACTTCAATTTCTTTCTTAGATCCATTTGTATTCATTATTTCAATACTATCTAACTTTTCTTCTCCATTTAAAGATACTACAGAAGAATTTAAAACTAATGTAACATTTTTAGTTGATTTAAGTAAAGTTACAGATTTATCTTCTCCTCTAAACTCTTCTCTTCTATGTATTAAATAAACTTTATTACAGATTTTACTTAAATATAACGCATCTTCTAAAGCAGTATTACCACCACCTACTACTGCAACATTTTTTCCTTTATAAAAATTACCATCACAAGTAGCACAGTAAGAAACACCTTTTCCTACTAATCTATCTTCACGAGGTAAATCAAGTTTTCTATTTACTTTACCTGTTGCAATAATAACAGTTTTACCACGATAAGTCTCTTTATTAGTAACAACTTCTTTATAGTCATCAAAGTTATTTATCTTTAATACTTCTTCAAACTTTATAACTGCTCCTAACTCTTTAGCTTGCTCATATATTTTAGTAGCAAAACTAGCTCCTGACATGTGTAAAGCAAGAGGAAAGTTTTCAATGCTAGGAGTATTAATAATCTGTCCTCCATACATAAGTTTTTCTAAAACTAAAACAGATTTTCCTGCACACTTTCCATATATTGCTGATGTAAGACCACAAGGCCCTCCTCCAACTACAATAATATCAAACATAAATCCTCCTATAATAATCCTAAAATAATAAGTAAAATAGTAGAAACTAGAATCAAACTAATAAAAATACTTTCCTTAATATTTAATTTTTCTTTTAACATTTTTCTACTTGCAAAACTAGTAATAACAGAGTACATCGAACTAATTGGAGTAACTATCATCATATCCCCAAAGTTTAAGGCAAAAGAATAAAACACATTACCTAAAGGTGTAATTGCACTTCCTTTAATAACATTCCAAGAAACCTTCTTAAGCTTAACTTTAGATACTCCAACAACACTTAAAAATAACATACTAGTAATAAAGTAAATTATTCCTTTATAGTAATACAAATCATAAATTGATAAATTACTAACATAAGCATCTTTTTCAAAATAAGTAGAAAATGCCGTTAACAACATATAAATAGATGCAAACACTATTCCTCTTACTGGATGTGGAGCATACTTTGATTTCTCTTCATTAGTTGCAAGAAGTATAATAGATACACTAATTACAATAACCAAAATAAGTTCAAGTATTCCAATACTTTCTTTTAACAAAACAATTCCTAAAATAATATCTACAATTGGATATGCAGCCATTATAGGACTAACTACTGAAAGCTTACCATTTTTAACTGCTTTATTAATAATATAAGAACCAATTAAATCACACATTATAATTGGTAAAAATCTTAAAAAGTCATCGAACACAAATTCACCAAAAATATTAATCTTAAATATTAGAGCTACTAATAAATATATTAATGCTCTTGCAAAATATTGATAAAAATATACATTAGCACTATCGCATTTCTTAGAAAATTTAGAGTATTCAACCTCTCCAAAAGACCAAAGACAAGCAACAACAATTGCTAACATAATTCCAATAAACATCTAACCACTCCTAATCTTGATGTGCATAATAATTATAACAATGTCTATTAAAAGTTAAAATACTTAATTTCAAAAGTTGTCATGTTATCACTAGAATCAACGTAAATTTTACCATTATCTCTTTCGACAATGTCTTTAGAAAGCACAAGTCCTATTCCTATACTATCACTTGTTTCTTTACCACTATAAAATCTTTTAAATATTTTATCTTTATCTTTTAAAGCACCATGATTTATAATTTTAACTGATTTAAAAGCTTCACAAGAATACATCTCAATTTTAATGGTATCATCTTCTTCTGAATGCTCAATTGCATTCTTTATTATATTTGAAAGAGCTTCTATCTCCCAGTTAAAATCACATAAAACGAAAGAGTCTTCTCCTGAAATTTCTACATTAATATTTTTCAAATCTCTTAATAAATCAACTCTTTCAAGTGACTCCTTAACAATACCTAAAAGACTATTTTCTTTTCTATTAAATTTAACTACATTACTAGATAATCTTGATAACTGTAGCATACTTTTAATTAAAAAATTAATATTACTTATTTCTTTTTTTATAGAGAAAAGAAACTTTCTTCTTTTTTCATCTGTTAAATCATTATCTAAAATATTATCAAGTGAAATAGATATTGCAGTAATTGGAGTTTTTAACTGATGTGATATATTATCTAAGCTGTTTTTTAATATTACTTTATCATTTTTAGAATTAATGGATTCTTCTTTAAGTTTTTTTGTGATTTTATATAAATTATCTCTTACTATTGATAACTCATCTTCACTAAATTTCTCAAAATCAACTGAGTAATTTCCCATAGAAACTTCTTCAACCATTCTAAATATCTCATCCATTTTTTTAGTTTTATTCTTTTCATATAAATAGAAAATAATAATAACAATAATAAGTAACAAAATATTTAAAGTAATAGAAGTTACAATGCCTTCTACTACTACACTATTTTGCTTATTATAGATAATTTCATCTTCTAAAAACACTTTATCTCTAATTGTAAATCTAGTAGCACTATCATCCTGGGTATACATTAAAATTTTTTCCATACTTTCATCATAGACAGTTTGATATTTTCTATTAAAATAATTTATTAAGGAAATATTTAAAATAGCAAATGCTATAAATACTAAACCAAGAAAAAAGATATACTTTTTAAGTTCTATTTTGTTCTTCATCTATTCTATAACCTACTTTCTTTAAAGTAACTATTATGTCACTATCAAGTTTATCTTTAATTCTTTTAAGATAAACAGTTAAAGTATGATCATCAACATCATTTCCAGTCCACTCCCAAATACGTTCTAATAACACATCACGAGTAACAACTTTGTTTAAATTAGTAAACAACACTTTTAAAATATTTAACTCTAAGCTAGAAAGATTAAGTTTATTATTATTTTTAAATACTTCCATTTTAGAAAGATCAAAAGTAATATCTTTTACTTTTATTATATTGTTCTTATTAAGTCTTCCTACTACTTTATTAATACGAGTTATCAACTCTTTTGTTGAAAAAGGTTTAGTTATATAATCATCTGCTCCAAGTTCTAAACCATTTACTATATCCTCTTCAGAGTCTTTTGCAGTAAGAAATATTGTAGGAATATTTTTATTCTTTATATAATCTTCATAAAACTGAAAACCATTTCCATCAGGTAATGATACGTCAAGAATAATTATATCAAGGTTATTTTCTAATTCTTTTATTGCACTAGAAATAGAATTTGACACAATTACTTCAAATTTATTAACTTCTAAAGAAAACTTAAGACCACTTGATATTGATTCATTGTCTTCAATAAGTAAAACCATTTTCTACCTCCAAAAAAAGCATCTTTCGATGCCTTTATTATACATTATTATTTCGAATTGTCTCAATAATATTATATTTGTTTATCTTCTTTATAGAATATCTCATAATTATTAATACAATAACTACTATAAATACAATTGCTAAAATAATTGCTTTAAGTGGAAGTATATAACTAAAGCTGTAGTCAAATTCAAATATTTTAAATACAACATAACTTCCAATTAATCCAAGAATAAGTCCATAGAACAAACTCTTTAACGAATAGAAGAAAGATTCTAAGTTAATCATTCTATTAAATTCTTTTTTAGTCATTCCTACACTCTTTAAAGTTGCAAATTCACTCTTTCTAAGTTCCATATTAGAGTTTATAGTATTAAAGACACTTGTAACACCAATTAAAGTTAAAACTAGAATAAAGCTATAAGCTACTATTGAGAAAATAAGCATCATTGACTTATTTTGTGATACATTCTCTTCAATATTATCAACATAGATATTTTTATCTATTTCATTAATCTTTTTAACAAGCTCGTAAGGATCTTCACTATCATAATATATGTAACTAATATGACTTTCAAAACAATCCTTATTAAGATATTTATAGTTTCCTACTATATTTAGTGTATTACTCTGCATTATACGTTCAAGTCCAACAGGATAATTATCAACTAATACTGCACCAATATCTAAAATGATAGAATCACTATCATGAGAAGTTTGATTAACTAGTTCTAATACGTCTCCTTTCTTATAATCAGTAACATTTATATATCTTTTTTCATTTCTTGGATTTCTAATTTTATTAAGTATAATTATTTTATCTTTCATATATTCATAGTCAAGATTTAAATCATTCATAACCTTTTTAAAACTTTCATCATCATACAAAAAATAATTATAAATAACTTCTAAACCATCATCTGAACTTAATACCATTAAATCTTTATTAAAGTGAGACGAATATTTAATTTTATAACTCGATAAGTCATTAAAGGCATTGTACATTGTATAGGAGTTATCAAGCCTCTGTAGTTCATCTAAGTGTTCATTAATGAATTCAGCATTTCCTAGATATACATTGTATTTCAAATTTGCATATTGGATATTAACCATTTTAAGTGAATAATCAATTAAAGAGGAAGCAACTATGAAAATGAAAACACTTACTGTAAGAGAAATAATTGTAACACGATATTTCTTCTTACTTCTTTTTAGGTTTTTATATGATATTACTCCACCTATTCCAAATATTTTATTAATAAATTTAGGGGTTCTTATCTTTTTGTTTTTAATATCACCAGCATTTCTTATATTTTGAATTGGACTAGTTTTACTTGCTTTCCTTGCTCCACTAATAACTGATAGATAAATTACTATTAAGCTTGTAAGTATTGCAATTATTACAGGTAAAATATTAAAATTATAAACGAAATTAATTTCTTGTAAAACATTGGCACTTACTGAAATATAATTAATAACAAAAGTTAAAAACCATGTAACAAATATTCCAAAGAAAATACCTATTATTATTCCAATAAGACCTATAAGAAATCCTTCAAATAGAACCATTTTCTTAATCTGTTTTTTAGTAGCCCCAACACTTGATAACATTCCATACATTTTAATTTTTTCTGATACTGATATGGCAAATGAGTTTCTAATTGCAAAGATACTTGTTACCATAATTACAAATATAACTGCTGCAAATAAATCCACTATTATCTTGTATTCAGAGTCAAAAGACAAAGTTTCTAACATGAGTAATTGTTCTCTTACAGAATAATCATTTCCATAAATTGGTGACTCTAATTCATTTTTGTAATTTTCTAATACAAGTAGCTCATTTATATCTTTCTTATAGTTTCTAGGATTCTTTAAAGTTAGAAAAGCCTTGTAAGTTGATGATTCTACTCCAGTTGTAATAAATTCACCATATTGATTAGATATTCCCGATACTGTATAAGATTTTTTTACTCCATCAATGTCTAATTCAATAATATCTCCAACTTCTGTATCATACGAAAATTTATATGCTCTATCAATTAAGATTTCATTAGAATTTTTAGGGAATTTTCCTTCTATAACTTCATATTTTATTTTTTCATAAATTTCCTTGCTATATGAATATATAATATTTTCTTTGGTAAAATCATCAATGTTTTCTAATTTTGTAATAGCAACTCCAACTTTATTAACAACTGTTATGTCTTTAAAAGCTCGATTAAGTTTTAACTCTTGAACCTGTTTATCAGTAAGATTATCAATTAGAACATGGTAATACCCACCATATTTTATTTCGTTTTCCATTAAAGTATTATGAAGTATAAAGAAGAATCCACCAACGACTAATATAAGAGCACAAGATAATATTACTCCTATAATTGTACCAATTGTTCTTTTCTTATTTAACTTCAAATCTTTTAAAGTAAGTTTTCTTAAAATATTCATATTAACTATCACCCTTAATATGTCCATCTTCAATAACTATAATTCTATCAGCTACTTTTGCAAGTTCCATATTGTGCGTAATCATAATTATTGTCTGTTTATATTCAACATTACTTCTTTTTAATAGGGTCATGATTTCATCACTGCTTTTTGAATCCAAATTACCAGTTGGTTCATCAGCTAAAACAACAGATGGATGTGTAATAAGCGCTCTTCCAATTGATACTCTTTGTTGTTGTCCTCCTGATAACTCATTAGGTAAATGATTTTTTCTATTCTCTAGTCCTAATAACTTTATCAAATTACTTAACTTAGTAGGATCAGCCTTCCTGTTATCTAAATCTAGTGGTAAAGTTATATTTTCTTCAACATTTAAAATTGGTATTAAATTGTAAAACTGATAGATTAATCCAACTTCACGTCTTCTAAAAATAGCTAGTTTATCATCATCTAATTCATAGATATTTTTGCCACCTACAAAAACACTACCACTAGTTGGTCTATCAACACCACCTATTAAGTGCAAAAGAGTACTCTTTCCACTTCCACTTGCACCTACAATTGCAACGAATTCTCCATCTTCTACGCTAAAGGAAACATTCTTTAAAGCTTCTACTCTAGTATTACCTTTACCATAAGTTTTAGATAAGTTTTCTACTCTAACAATTTCCATATTATTTCCTCCTCATGATTAAATACTACCAAAGAAAAGTTACAAACAAGTTACAAAATCTATTTATTTACATTTAAATAATAATTTCTATCTTGCATATTAACTAACGCTTCAGAAACCCTGTCATCAGAGTCTGCATACTGACTGAAAGTATTAATTAATCTACTCATGCTCTTAAAACTAGTGTAATCAATACCATACTCTTTTAATAAAAGAACTTCACTATTAGTAAGAACTATTTCTCCTTTTATATAAGAAATAGAATTCTTTTCAAAATCAATATCATTAACTAAACTATCAATATCGTAATCCATTTTAATCACCCAAAATAATTATATAAAAAAAAAGAACATATTACTATGCTCTTGATACATATTTTCCATCTGCTGATGAAACCAAAATATTTTCCCCTTCATTTATAAACATAGGGACTTTAACAACCATACCATTTTCAAGTTCTGCGTCTTTCATAGCTGTTGATGTAGTATTTCCTTTAACACCAGGTTCTGACTTAGTAATAGTATATTCAATCTTATCTGGTAAGATTAAACCAAGAACTTCACCTTCATAGAAAGAAATAATAACTTCCAAATTCTCTTTTAAGAATTTAGCATCCTCACCTAATTGTTCCTTCTTTAATTCAACTTGATCATAAGTTTGCATATTCATAAAGCAATAAGAATCACCTTGTGAATAAAGATATTGCATTGTTTGTTTCTCAATATGAGCTGTTTCAAACTTAACATTTGTATTATATGTAGTTTCAACAGTAGTACCAGTTCTTAAGTTCTTTAACTTAGTACGAACAAAAGCTGATCCTTTTCCAGGTTTAACATGTTGGAAGTCAACAACAGTAAATAAATTTCCATCTATTTTAAGTGTTAACCCATTCTTAATATCATTTACACCTATCATTTAATTCACGTCCATTCTAATTATTTCTTTTCTTTATGAATTGTATGCTTTTGACATCTGTTACAATATTTTTTGATTTCTAAACGATCTGTTGTGTTTTTAACATTTTTTTCAGTAACATAGTTTTCTTCTTTACACTCTTGACATACAAGAATTTTTCCTTGTCTATTTCCTACTTTAGCCATATTAAAATCCCTCCTTGATTACTCATTACATATTATATCAAATAATTATAAAAATTCAAAATAAATATAATTAATGAAAAATATCAATCACGCTAGTTGATTATAGCATAAATATGTATATAAATCAAAGGTTTTTTTAAATTTTATTTATTATATAGAGAATCATATGCTTCTGTTATTTCTCTTGTTATTTTTTTATTGGCATAACTTCTTAGTTCATTATCGTCATTTATAGTCATTATATTTGGAAAAGTAACTGCAATACTCATTTTAGGTTTGTTACTAGGATAATACCCCACAAAAGCATTACTAACTGTTGGAGTATCTATAATTCCATCACCATCACTATCGTAAAACGACTCACTTGTTCCTGTTTTTCCAGCAGGGCTAAGAACGTCCCCCATAAAGCCTCTTCCAAGCCCACTTACCATTACTTCACGAAATCCAACTCTTACTCTGTCAATGTACTTTTGATCAACTGATAATGTGCTTTTAGGTGGATCATATTTAAAATAAAGTGAACCAATTTTATCTCCATTATCATTATTTCTAACTTCAAAAAGTAAATGAGGGCTCACTCTAACACCCCTATTAGCAATTGTAGAAATATATTCAGAAAGTTGCATAGTAGTATATGTATCATACTGTCCAATAACATAGTTTAAAAGTAAATCAGGACTACTACTTCTTCCAACATTTCCAATTCCATCAATGGGAAGATCAATTCCACTATAAGACCCTAATCCAATTTCATTAAATAAACTTCGATACTTTGAAAAAGCATCATTAACATCAGTAATTTTTTTATTGTAGTAATAATTAGCATTGGCAACTTTTAAAGCTGTTTGAAACTGAAAAGAATTAGATGACAAACTAAGAGCTTTTATATCATCAATTGTGCCTAAATTTTTCCATGAACACTTTTTAGGGAAAGAATAAAGTTTAACACACTTATCTTTCATAACTTCACCAATACCAATAGCATTTTCTTTGTATCCAACTAACATCGAAGCACCTTTAACAACACTTCCAGGTGTCATTGAGTTCGTTAATACTCCAACAGTTAAATCATAAGTTTCATAAGAGCCATTAACTTTTCTAACACCCTTGCCAGACATAGCAAGAATATCACCAGTACTTGGATCTTTTATAACTGCATAAGCACTATTAAAAGATGAAGTATTAGGATCACTCTTAGCAAGAATAAGTTCTTTTTCAAGTATTTCATCTACTTTTTTCTGTAAATTAATATCGATAGTCAAAACAATATCTTTTCCTCTTAAACTTTCTTCTTCAACAACTACTCTATCATTAACTATTTTATATCTACCCTTTCTACCTTTTAAATACTCTTCATATTGCTTTTCAATAAAACTAGAGCCCACAAGATCAGATAAACTATAACCGTTTTCTAAATAATAATTTTTATCAGTTGAAGAAATAGAAGAAACTTTTCCTAAAATACTTTTAAAAGTATCACCATACAAATATTCTCTTTCATAAGTATAGTCGATAAATATTCCTTTAAGATTACTCAAATTATCACTAATTTCACTAATTTCTTTATCAGTTAAATTTTCTTTTTTTATTACTTTTAAATCGTAATAATAACCATTATTAAGAAGATGATATATATACGATGCTTTCTTATCATCTTCATTAAAGCTATCATCATAAGAGTCTTTTCCATACTTTGCATAATAAAAGTTTTTAAGCATATTATTAGTAACTTTAGAATAATTAATATCAAGTAAAGCTGATAATCGATACGAAAGATTAACTTCATCTAAATAACTAACTTTACTAGGTTTCAAATAATATATAACAGGTACAAGTTTGTTATCTACTAATAAATTATAATTTCTATCGTATATTCTTCCTCTAGGAGCATCATTAAAACTATAAGAAGGGTTTGCAATTGATAAGTATTCTTGATAGAAATAATCCTTCTTAAATATAGTTAAATATATTAAAGTAAAAATAATAGCTAAAAAAGATATTATTAAAAATATTTTATAATAATTTATTCTTTTATCCATATTCATCACATATATATTTTGTGTAATAAAATAAAATATATTTAATATATTTATATTAGGTGATGATAAATGAATTATTTTTTAAAAGAATATATTAACAGCTTAACAGAAAAAGATATTTATAACTTTGGTTTAAAAGAAGGTATTACTTTAAAAGATGAGGAAACTAAGACAATATATTTGTATATTAAAAATTACTGGGAAACACTAATTAAAGATGATTCTACTTTTATATTTGAAGAATTAAAAGAAAAACTAAGACCTGAAGTATATCAAAAAGTAGTAGAATTATTTAATAAATATAAAAAATATCTAAAAAAATAAAAGGATTATCCTTTTATTTTAAGTTTTCATTAAATGTTTTCGTTCTAATCATTTGAATCTCTTCTTTGTATGGAGCTTTCTCTCCTATCCATGGAGTTTCAAGTATTTTAGGAATATTTTGAAGTCTAGGATTATATATGATATTAATAATATTATCAAATCCTAAAGTACCATATCCAATATTTTCATGTCTATCTTTATGAGCTCCTAATGGATTTTTACTATCATTAACATGAATACAATGAACATATGATAATCCAATTAACGAATCAATTTCATCAAGTATTTTATCAAAATTAGATGTATCGTATCCTGCGTCATTCAAGTGACATGTATCAAGACAAATACCAATCTTAGATTTGTCATTAACTCCATCAATAATCTTTTTGATTTCCTCTAGATTAGACCCAATTTCAGACCCTTTTCCAGCCATAGTCTCAAGTAAAACAATAACACTTGTATCATCTTCTAATGCTTTATTTAAGGCAAAAATAATACTATTAATTCCCTCTTCAACACCTAAACCAACATGACTTCCTGGATGAAGGACTAAATATTTAATTCCTATTTGTTCACATCTTTTTATTTCTTCTTTAAGAAAACTAATAGAAAAATTATACTTACTATCATCTTTACTATTAGCAAGATTAATAATATAAGGAGCATGGACAATAATGTTTTGAAGTAAAATACCACAAGACTCCATCTTCTCTTTTGCTTTATTTATAATACTTTCATCTATTTTAGATCTAACAGTGTTTTGTGGCGCTCCTGTATAAAACATAAATGTATTAGCATCGTACGACAATGCTTGTTCTAAACTACCTAAAAGTTGATCTTTACTATTATAATTAACATGACTTCCAATAATTAACATATAAATCACCTATTTAATTTTAACATAATTAAAAGAATTAAACAAAAGAAAAAAGCTAACAATTGTTAGCTTTTAAAACTTCATTCTACTTATGGAGTAGTTGTTGGAGTTTTACCAGCTGAAGTTACTGCTTGTTTAAACTCACAAGCAGGTGCTCCTAATACTACTATTTTAGTATATACTGGAGCATCAGCACCTTCACCAATTTTAAGTGCTTTAACTGAAGTAGAACCAACAGTAACATTAGTTTCAGTGATTTTAGTCTTTACTCCAGTATAATCACTAGGAGTTGTAAGTCCAGATAATACATCATTCAAAGTAGTCAATTCCTCATTATCAGATCCTGCATAGAATGTCTCCAATGCACTATTCTTCTTTGATGAAGAATAAACTGCGTCAGCTCCTAAATTTTGTAAATCTGTTTGAGTTAAGAATGGAACTCCTTGTCCTGCACCATCCTCAGCTACGAAATAATATGTGTATCCTGTTCCATCGTAAGTTACACCTACGTAAGCATAAGCCCAAGTATCACTAAATGGTGATTGTCCACCTGATTCTAGTGAAATACAAGTTTTTCCTTCTGTATGTCCTGCTGGGATTAAATATAATGTACTAGTATCATAGAATCTCATTTTGTCTCCAGAGTTAACTAAATTAATTCCTGATTTAACATAGTTAAGTCCTGAATCAGTAAAAGCACTCTTTCTTGAATTTTGAATATAAGATGTTACTGATGGTATTGCAATAATCATTAATACACCTAAGATAATGATAAC
>CABUQZ010000029.1 GCA_902493795.1 uncultured Clostridium sp. | reverse complement strand
TATATTAATAGTAAGAGGAATAGAAATGGAAAATTTTAAGACTAAATATCCAAAGTTATCTAATTTTTATTCTCAAGAAGAAATAGATAACTATAACAATAAATTTTCTAAAATTATTGTTTTTTCAATTAGTTTTATATTAATTGGAGTTGTTGCATTAATCATAACTCTTGCTTTAAAATTATTTAATGAAGGTAGCACATTTCCTGTTTCTATATTGAAAAATATAATAAGATAAATTCTATTGTTTCAAAAACAGAAATTGATAAAGTTGGAAAATATTGTGGTGTAATTATGATTATTACAATTATAATTTACTTATTAATTAGTTTTATTTTTGATGTTTGGTAAATAAGTTGGATAGCATTTCCTGTAGGAGGAATGTTATGTGGAATAGTTTCTATACTATTAAATAAGGAATGTTAACACTAAAGCAAATCTGATATGATAGATTTGACTTTTAAAATGGAGAAATAAGAAATGGAAGAATATATTGAAATGTGTTCACAATTTAAAGAGCAAGCAGAAATTTCTAATGATGAAATGAAAAATCATTGTAAAGAGTTATTTCCAACATTAAAATGATGGAAAAACAGTTAAATCACAATTTAGAAAGGGGTATATTATTATGGATTTAAAGAAAATAGAAAAATTTATTGATAAACAAAAAGTTTGTCTTGTATGCTCTATTGATAGTGTAAATTATCCAAATGTTAAGGCAATGCTTAAACCTAGAAAAAAAGTAGGAATAAAAGAATTTTATTTTTCTACAAATACTTCATCAGAAAGAGTTAGTCACTATCTAAATAATCCTAATGCTAGTATATACTTCTTTCACAAAGGACTAATTAAATATGTTGGTGTTATGTTAAAAGGCAAAATGGAAGTGTTGACAGATGAGGAGACTAAAAAAATGATTTGGGAGAAGGGAGATAGGATATTTTATAAAAAAGGGGTAACTGATTCTGATTATTGTGTTTTAAAGTTTACTGCTATATCTGGTAGATATTATTGTGATTTAAAAACAGAGAGTTTTGATATTAAGTAAATAGTGAATTACAATTAATATAGTAGATCATATTTATGATTTGATTTTTTAGTATGATAAGATTGTCGAGAGTGAGATAAGTTTGGAATTAGTTAACGAGCGCAATTGATTTACTGTATGATGTAGACAAATTGGTAAATATATTATTTACAACTTAAATTATACGTGATACAATCAATACGTATTAAATAGTTTGCCTGATATTTATATGACAATTTATGACGATAGGGTGTGTTTCTAGAGGCAAAATAGAAATATGCGTGATGCGGAGATACTTATTTTATGATAAGTGTCTCTTTTTTTTTGGAGGAGGAGAGATTATGAGTACAATAATAGAAAAAGAAAGTGTTGAAATTGAAAATATGATTTATGAAATTAGAGGAGTTCAAGTTATGTTAGATAGTGATATAGCAAAGTTATATCATGTTGAAACAAAAAGAGTTAATGAAGCTGTAAAAAATAATCCAGATAAATTTCCAGAAAGGTTTAGCTGGGTTTTAACAAAAGAAGAGACAAAAGAGTTAAGGTCGAATTTTTCGACCTTAGAAATTAAAGGACAAGGAAAATATAGTAAATATGCTCAAAGGGTGTTTACAGAACAAGGCTTATATATGCTAGCTACTATTCTAAAATCAAAAACAGCAACAGAAGTTTCGATTGCAATTATGGATACTTTTGTAAAAATGAGGCATTACTTAAATTATAATAAATTATTTTTGCCACATAAATTTATGCTTTTAGATAAAAAGGTTGATGATAACACTAAGAGAATAAATGAATTATTCGATAAATTTGATCCTAAAGAGATAGTTAAAGATTATTTGTTTTTTGAAGGTGATTTTTATGATGCTTATTCAGTACTTTTAGATATTTTAAATCGTGCAAAACAAGAAATAATTATAATAGATAATTATGCTGGAAAGGAACTATTAGACTTATTAAGGAAAGTTGACAAGAATATAATAATAGTATCAAAAAATATAGATGAAAAATTAAAGAGGAAATATGAAAGTCAGTATCATAATATAAAGTTTATTTATAATAATTCTTTTCATGATAGATTTATAATACTAGATAAATATCTATTATATTCATGTGGATCGTCATTTAAAGACTTAGGTAAAAAATGTTTCACTATTAATGAATTCTATGATAATGAATACTTATCTAAAATAATAGAAATATTAAATTTATGATATAATTATAAGTTGAAAGAGTATGATAAATGGTAATCTTTGGATGTTAATCAATAGATAATAAGTTATATGATATGATTTTAAAAGAAAGTTTTGATTTATCACTAGAAATAATTATGATAAAAGTATAAGATAACAATTGTAATTTGAAAGTGAGATGAATCTGTGAATAAACTAGTTATAAGGGAAATAAATAAAGATGAATATAAATTGCTTGATGATTTTTTATATGAAGCAATTTTTGTTCCAACAGGATTCGAAAAGCCTTCAAAAGATATTATTAAAAAGGAAGAACTGCAAGTATATATTAAAAATTTTGGTGACTATATAGATGATAATTGCCTATTAGTAGAATATGATAACAAAATAGTTGGTGCTTGTTGGGCTAGAATAATGGATGATTATGGACATATCGATAATTTTACACCATCACTTGCAATTTCTTTATATGAAGAATATAGAGGAAAGGGTATGGGAACTAAACTTATGAGAAGTATGTTGAAATTATTAAAAGAAAAAGGCTATAAAAGAACATCTTTATCGGTTCAAAAAAATAATTATGCAGTAAAGATGTATAAGAATTTGGGTTTTAAGATTATCAATCAAAATCACGATGAATATATAATGATTTGTGATTTATAGATTAGGATAAATTGTGTATGAGATATTATAAAATTTAATATAAGTGAAGTAGCAATTTTTTTTCAACTCTCACTATATGTCCTGTTATAATTTTTTAATTTATGTATAATTTTCTTTGAAAGGAGCAAAAATTTATGAATCAAGAAAAAATAGGTAAATTTATTGCTGATTTAAGAAAAGAAAAAGATATGACACAAGAAGAATTATCAGAAAAGCTAGGCGTTAATGTTAAAAGTATTAGTAGATGGGAAAATGGTAAAAATATGCCAGATTATTCAATATTAAATGATTTGTGTAATATATTTAATATTTCTATAAACGAGTTATACAATGGTCAAAGAATAAAAAAGTCTAAACAAATTAATCAAATATTTATATTTTATTTTTTTGTTAGTTTAACAGGAGTGTTTGTTCTACCAGTACTTGGACTTGTAGCACCAGTTTTTATATTATGCTCTATAATATGCCCTATATTTGCACTTATAAAATTAATGGCATGGCTTTTTGGTTATGATATTACAATAATAATGTTTCAAATTGGTAAGTTTACGTTAAATCCAATAATTGTCTTTTTTTTAACTTTAATTGTAAGTGCTTTTTTGTATATTATTGGAATCAAAGCATGGAAGTTATTAATTAATTACATACATTATGTTTCTGATAAAAAGAAAAAATTATATGGTGATTTATAATTAGATTGAAAGTTTGTATTTTATTGTAAGTATTTTAAGTAATGATTATTTAATATATATTATTTTCAATAATTGTTGTTACACAATACTTTTAATTATTAACTTTTGAGTTCTTTTTAGTAATAATGTATATAGAGGTGTGAAAGGTATGGACAATTTTGATACACTTGAAAAAACAGAAAAGTATGTTAAAGAAGCAAATTGTTATGGAGAATATAATTATTGTTTTATAGTAGAAAAAGAAGATACAATAACTGATGCAATTTTAATGTGTTTTGGAGCTATTGGAGGAGCAATTTCTGGTGCTAAAAAAGCAAAAGGTATAACCAGTTATATTTTAAATAAAAATGAGAAAGGTATTGGTATTATTCCAATAGAAAAGAATGGAAAAGAACAATGTGTTGCAACTTCTAAAGCTTTATTTTTAAAAAATGAAGATATTGATAAAGTAAAAATAAAATATGATACAATAGGAAAACTTATAAAAATAAAAATGAAAGATAAGACAAAATATGGTTTTAAAACTTTTATAAAAATTAAAAATATTCCTTATCATGAAGAAAATTTGAAGAAGTTTATGGAATACTATAAATAATACAGTATTTTGAAAATGTTAAAACTCTTTGACAAAGTTACAAAGGTATTTGGTAGATTTATTGTGTTTTGTAATTTATAATGCTAGTGAAAGGAGTAAATAAAATGAAGCTTGGAGAAAACATTTTAGAATTAAGAAAGAAAAAAGGACTTTCACAGGAGCAATTAGGAGAAAAAGTAAATGTTACAAGGCAAACTATTTCGAATTGGGAGTTAAATGAAACTTCTCCAAATCCAGAACAATTAAAATTGTTATCAAGTGTATTAGAAGTTAGTATCGATGATCTTTTAGATAATGATATTAAAAGCATAATGGAAAGTAAAATAAGTAATACTGAAAAACTTGCGGGTTTAATATTAAAAATACTTAAAGTTATGGGCGTATTAATCTTAGCTTTTTTGATATTTATAATTTTTTCTTTAATAATTTTTAATTCAAATAAAAGTTCTAATGTTGTTGCAGAAAAAGAAAATCGAATGGTGGATTTAGAGTGTAGGCTTAATAACAACGATTATAATTATTCAGTTGAATTTGATAAAGATGATAATATTATAAATGTTGTTGGAAGTGATTTTATTAATAGTATTATTGATAATAAAAAGTTCAATAAAAGAAAAGCTCTTGTTCAATATGTAGATACTTATTTCAAAGACAATGGTGGGCAATGTTATAATGTTATGTATTAGGATATTATTAGCTTTTTTAGACATATATTTAAATAAATGATGTATGTCTTTTTTGTTGTATAATATAGTTGGGTGTGAAGGAGTCGTTAAAATGATAGAATACAATAGTTTAACAGTAAGCGAATATATGGATATTATGAAATCTGTTGGATGGAAAGTACCATCAGAAAGATTATTAAAACTTTCTTTAACAAATGGAATAAATGTTAAAATGATTATAGATAATAAGACTGTTGGTATGGCTAGATTTGTTACAGATGGTGGTTATGCTGGACTTATTATGGATGTTGTCGTAATTCCTATGTATCAAGGTAAAGGTTATGGTAAGCAATTAATTGGTTCATTACTTAGTTTTATAAAAGATACAATGTTAGATAACGAGGAAATGATGATTCAATTATTATCTGCTCCAGGAAAACAAGCATTTTATTCTAAATTTGGCTTTAAAGTTAAAAAAGAAGTAGCAGAAGATGGAATGTATATGTGGTTAAAAAAATAATAAAATATAATTTGTAACGTTTAGCAATTTTAATAGAAAATGTTACTTTATGATGTTATAATTTTTATTAGAGGATAGGTTGTTATGAAAAAGAAAAAAATAATAGTATTATCGATTTTTTTAGTAGGTGTTATTGCTTTAGTATTTGTTTTTACATTTTTTAATAATCAAGACAATAATGAGGAAAGATATGCTGAAATAAAAGAAAGTATAAAAAAGGGAGTTGAATGGCACCTTAGAGCAGCATACCCAGGGTGCACAATAACAAAACAGGTTGAAGAAGTTTCTACTGCATCACCACTTGATTCTTCATTTTTAATAAGACAAGGCTATATCAAAAAAAGTGATTTACTTGATGTAGATAATAAATCATATTGTGATGTATTGGGTTATATTCATACTCATTTTGAAGATATTAATGATCAACAGCATAACTGTGAAGTAACTTATAAGGTGTTTTTAAAATGCAAAGATTATGAGGATGATGGATTTGATGAAGTGTATGATTATTAAGTGTAATTATTAATGATGGTGAGGAAATAATGATATTTAAATTATTAGCAGTATCTGTAATCGTTTTGTTTTATGGAATTTATTTTATTAAAATGTTTATTCAAAAAAGAAAAGGTATTACAACAAGACAACTTGGAAAAAGTAAAAATAAGAGAATTAGGGTAGTAGAAATATTACTTTCTTTTGCAACATTTATTATTGTTCCAGTACAACTTGTTTCCATAATATTTGATTTAAGTATTTTAAATGATACCTTAAGATATATTGGCTTTTGTGTTGGAATGTTTGGAAATATAATATTTTTAATTTCTGTAATTACAATGAAAGACAGTTGGAGAGCAGGTATTCCAAGTGAAGACCATACACAGTTTATTTCTAATGGTATTTATAAAATAAGTAGAAATCCAGCATTTTTAGGTTTTGATTTAATGTATATTGGTGTTTGCTTATTATATTTTAATTACTTAACAATTGTTTTTTCATTGTTCGCTATTATTATGTTACATTTTCAAATACTTCAAGAAGAAATGTACTTGGAAAAAACTTTTAAAGAAGAATATATATCTTATAAAAAGAAAGTTTTTCGATATATTGGAAGAAGATAATTAAATTTTAGGAGCATTTTTATGAAAAAGAAAATATATTTATATGTTGGTTTAATAATTTTATCTCTAATATTATTTATTATTTCTATGACCTTTTTAGGAGATACTAAGTTTATTGCACCAGTTATAATTGTAATAAGTTTGTATTTGTTTGTTGGTAGTTTAATTAAGTTATGTAAGATGAATGATAAATTAAAAAATACATTATTATGTGCTTTAGATTTATTGTTTTGGTTACCATAAAAATTATTGATTTTGAATTGTGAAACAGATTTATATAATTTGTTTCTTTTTTTGGAACTTTTTTAAGTAAAAGAGGGATTATTATATTGTAGGTGATATATATGACTAGTCAGTTAAGCCTATATAAGTTTAATGAGATATATGATAAAACACATTTAGATTTACTTAAATATGTGATAATTAAATGTCATAATGTTAATGATACAAAAGATATCATACAAGAAACATATTTAGAATTATGGAACATTTTAAATAAAAGAGATTTATCAGATATTAATATTAAAAGCTTTCTTATAGGTATTTCAAATAACAAAATTAAGAAACATTACACTTTATTACAAAAAATAAAGACCATTTCATTATTTGAAACAAATGATAAAAATATAGAGTTAATAGATACTATAGAAGATAACATTGATTTAAATGAAATAGTTATTAAAGAAGATAATTGGAATACGATTTGGAAATACATCAAGAATAAGAAAAATCAAAATATTCCTAAAGTTTTTTATTTACACTATAAGCTAGAATTAACTATTAAAGAGATCTCTAAAGAGTTAAATGTAAGTGAATCATATGTAAAGCATTTAATTTATAGGACATTGAAAGAATTACAAGATAATTTTGGGAATGGGGGTAAAAATAATGACTAATAAAGATAAATTAAAAGGTGCAATTGAAGAGGATATTAATCCCAAAAATTATTATAATGAAATAATTGAAAAATTAGAAAAAGGAGAAAAAATGAAAAAGAATAATGTATGGAAATGGTCTTTAGTACCAATTTGTTTAGTAGCAATTATAAGTGGTGTATTGTTTATTAATAATAGCAAGGAATTAAAACCTAATATATACAAGCCAAATACAGAAACTAAAGATAATGTTAACTTATATATTAATGATGTGAGTAAAATCTCTCAAGGAGCATTAAGAATTGATGCTGATGTTAAAATAACTAATAATGAAAACATTTCATACTTTAAAGAAATAACTGAAATAAAAATACCAAGTGATTTTAGTAATCAAGAAATTCATGAAATATATATTAAACCTGATAGAGAAAGTAGTGAATATAATATATTACAAAGTTATGTATTTAATTACTCAAATACAAAAAAAGATAGATATATAAGGGTTTCATTTTCTAAAGATAATAAGCCACTTAGAGATTATCGCTTTTCAGAAGAAGGAAGTAAGATGTCTAAAATAAATAACACTGAGTTAAAAATTTTTAAATATAATGAATTATACTTTACAGAGTTTAATTATAGAGGTATAAATTTTGATATTGAAACTACAAATATTTCTTTACAAGAACTAACTGATTTATTAGTTTCTATTATAAAGTAATACGTTTTATCTGATATAATGTCTATGTGAGGTAAAATTTATGAAGTTAGAAGAGATGAGTTTAGAGGATTTATGGGAATTATTTCCAATAACATTTACTGATAGTAACGATGATTTTTTAAATGTTTATTTAAAAGAAGAAGGTATTCTAAAATCTATTTTGGGTAATTTAATAAAAAGAATAAGTCATATAGGAAGTACCTCAATTAAGAATATAAAAGCAAAACCTATAATTGATATATTAATAGAAATAGATTTGGATAATAAAGATATTGTAAAAGAGAAGTTACTTAATAGTTCTTATATTTTAATGAGTGAAAGTTTAGATAAAATATCATTTAATAAAGGATATACGATAAATGGGTATAGTGATAATGTTTTTCATATTCATATAAAGAAATATGGAGATTGTGATGAATTGTATTTTAGAGATTATTTAAATGATAATTTAGATTCTTGTAGAGAATATGAGAAGTTAAAGTTAGAACTTTTTAATAAATATAAACCTAATAGAGATTTATATACTGATGGTAAAAAAGAATTTGTTACTAAAATAGTAAATCTTGCTAAAGAAAAATATAAAGATAGGTATTAGTTATTATAAATAAAGAATTGTAAAACTTGAACATTTTATTGTTTAAGTTTTATTATGATTAGAAATATGTTACAATTTCCTTAGGTTTAAGATTTATTCTTTTTATTATCTTGTAGGAGAAAGTATGATTAGTTTAGAAAAAAATGAAGTAGCTAAGTATTTAAGAGATTATGCTATTATGAGTGAACTTGTAAGAGATAATCCAAATAGAACAATAAACTCAATTTTTAATGCTTTTATGATAGGCAGTAATAGATTAGAAGATTGTAATAGTGATTATTTCATAAGAATGATAAGAGTCTATGCACTTATGTGTGAGCTTAGAATGTTTTCTTTTAGAGAAGATTTAAGTATTGATTTTTTAAAGGAAAATGAACTTGATATTTCAGATATAAAAGATAAAATTTTTGTTAATAAAGATGATTCTAAGTATTTTAGTAGCAAACAAATAATTAAATATATTAGAAATGCTTTTAATCATAGTGATCAAGATAAAAGGTTATATAATATTTCTTTTAATGGAAGATTTATTGAAATAAATTTACAAAATACAAAACCAATACCATTTCATGTAAAACTTAATTATGATCAATTACATAAAATTAACTATGAGATAGCAAAAAACAGCCATAGCTTATTATTATCTATGATGGACTGGGATGCTATTGATTTTTCTAAGCTCTTTTTAAAAGATGAAATAGAAAAATTGAAATTTACACATTATTATTTTCCTAAGAAAGTAGATTTTGATACAATAAATTCAATGAATGACTTTGATTATTCGAAATGTAAGACTGTATCTGAAATGTTAAAGTGTACTAGTGATATTTTAAATTCTTCCTCAATTCCTTTTTCTATTGAGACTTTTTCATTAAAAGAAGAACAAATTGCTAAAGCTCATGAAATTTTATCTAATTTATCTAATAAAAAATTAAACTCTTTTAATCTAGATATTTTGAAGAAGTTTTTATTAAGTATTTTGTCTGATATAATCCCTTTGGGAATGTATCATGTTGATCAGCTTGGTTTTGAAGAGATGTTTGCAATATGGTTTATGTATGATTCGAAGTTATCATATAATCAAATAGTAAGTATATTAAATGATATTTTAAGTGGAAAAGAGTATAGACCTAACTCTAATTTTCAAGATGATTATAGCTTGTTTGATAAAGAAAGATATGAAAGTGTTCAAAGACAGTTCGAATCTAATAATCTAACTATATCAGTACGTGGTATTCAGATGAGTATGGATTATAATACTAGAAAAAAATATCCTATTGTTTTGTATCTGGAATATATAGCTTCTTGTTTTACTAATGAAGAGATGTTTGATTTTTCAAATATTGATGTTGATAGTGAACATATTCGTAATGCTTTTGTACATGGTAGATGGTTCTTTGGAGAAGGCGATAATATTGAATTATATGACTGTCAAAGTGGCAATAACAATGATTATAATTTTAACTGGCATAAAACAATGAATATAAGAGAATTACTTTCACTTATGGATTCTATTTCTAAAAAAGATAAACTACATAGGAATAAATAAAGAAAGTATATTTTAATATTATTTTTATGGATAAGAAAATAGTTCCATTTTGGTAGGTGTTTATGAAATATAAAAGAATAATTGTAAGCAATGTTAAGGATTACAATAAATTATTAAAAAGAATAAAATTATATAAGACTATTTTCTATCGTCGTACTTTTTTTGTGGTAGAAAACAGGATTAATGATGAAAATATTGATTATATTATAAGTGCTTTAAATATTAAGAATCGTAAAAAAAGAATTGAATACATTTATGATAAATCGTGTGAGATAATTGATAATAAAAACAAAAATAAAAATATATGTGGTTTTAAAAATAATATGTGTTATGTACAAAGAAAATTAAAAAATGGAAAATGTAATGGGTGTTGTAGAAAATGTTTATATCAAACAAAAAGTGGGTGTTCTACTAAAAATCTTACTTGTAAATTATTTAATTGTTCAGAAGTAAAAAATAGATATGAAGTAGTAGAGTTTAATGATTTAAAATTATTGAAATTACTAAGTTTAAAAAATAGGATAATAGTAAAATCTGATTACTTTTCAAAAAGAGAAGATGTATTAAAAGATTTATATTCATATAGTTTTTTATATTCAACTTTTAGAATTGTCTATAGGTTGATAAGAGGTATTGTATTTAAAAGATAATGGAGTTTATATTAAAAATATTATATATATTTCCACACTTTGGAAACACTATCCCATAATTACATACGTTTGACATAATTATGATATTATGGTAGTATAACTCAATAGTTTAATATGTTACTAAAACTTATTTATAAGAGAGGGGAAAATATATGGAAAAAGAAAAGTTAAAATCTTTAAAGAGGTTGATACAAACACTTTCTGATGAAGAAACAAGAGAAGTTTTAAAAAAATATGAATCTGGAGAAAAGACTGGGTATGCTACAGTTGATAGACCTTGGGAGGCATTTTATGACGATGGTAGGAAAAATGAATTGTTTTTAAATACTACTCCATATCAGGGGTTAGTAATTGGAAATAAAAATTATATTTCGGAAGATGCTTTGGAATATTTTGGTAGTAATATAACATTTGGTGAACTTTTAAAAAACATTGATATTGTTGCAAAGGCTTTGGAAGAATATGGCGTAAAAAAAGGCGATTTTGTTACTATATGTTCTACTACTACTCCAGAGGTTATTTATGTATTTTATGCACTTTCAAAAATTGGAGCAGTAGCTAATGTTATATCTCCATTTTATACTCCTGAAGAATTAATGGCTCGTGTTAATGATAGTGATAGTCAAGTTATTATTATGGTTGATAAGTTTTTCCCAAAATTTAAAGAGACTTTAAATAAAGAAAAAAATAAGAAAATAGTAGTTTTGCCTATGATGAATTCCTCATTGTTACGTTTTATTTCAAAAAAATATAAAATAGATGGTAAAACAAATGAGGTGGGATGGAAAACTTTTGTTAATGATGGAATGCATAGAGATGAGTCTATGGTTGATTTATATTCACCACATAAACCTCAGGCAATGGTATATTCGAGTGGAACTACTGGAGCCTCTAAAGGAATATTACTTTCAGTAGATAGTTTTCAGAAATTAATTAATGCCTATGGAAATTCGGGATTTGATACTTCTAGAAAACAAAAAGTCTATCAAAATATTCCACCTTGGCATTCAACGGGATTAAGTCTAGGGATTAACTTTCCACTTTCCTTTGGTGTAAAAGTATGTACTGATCCAAGATTTGATCATGATGTTTTTATAAAAAATGTTTTAAAATTTAAACCCGAATACATATTAACAAATACCTCAATGTATCAAGGTTTTACATTTGATAAAAGTCTAGATAGAATGAAGGGAAAATCGTTGAGTTTTTTGAAGTATCCTGTAGAAGGTGGAGAACCTCTTACAGAAAAAGATATTTCTAATATTGAGGGTGTTTTTAGAAATCATGGTTCATCTGCTAGATTATTAAATGGATATGGTCAATGTGAATGTGGTGCTACTGTAACAACAGATATTACTTCTCATAAATTTTCCAATAGTGCTTCCGGGATCCCTTTACCTGATATTACGACAGTTGGAATATTTGATGATAATTTCCATGAATTAAAGTATGGTCAAAGAGGAAACATTGTAGTAAAAACAGACATTGGTATGATAGAATACTTTAAGAATAAGAATGCGACAAATGAATTTTTCTATGTTGACAGTAATGGTGATCGTTGGAGTCAAACTGGTGATATAGGCTATATGAATGATGATGGTAGTTTGGTTGTTTTAGGAAGAAAAAGTGATTTTTCTATTATCAATGGTAAAAAGATTTATAACTTTGATATAGAAAGGGCAATTTTAGACTCAAATAATGTTAAGCTCTGTGAGATACAAACTCATCCAAATGATGACAACAAGTTGGTTGCACATATTGTGTGGGAAAACGAAATAAACTCTTTATTGAAGAAAAATCCCGAAAAGCAAGTAGAGTATCTTTTACAGCTTCAAGAAAATGTTATCAAAACATTGGGATTACCAGAAGCAGTGCCATATTGTTTTTGTGTTAGAGATGGTTTTCCAAGTGCACATTCTGGGAAAAGAGATATTAAGTTTATAAAAAATGATATAGACGATTTAATTCAGATAAATAAACATCAAACAAAAAAATTAGTTAAATAGGTTAAAATAGCTAAAAGGTGTGTTATAATTAGATAGTAGGTGATGATATGAAATTTTCTCTATTGTTTTGTACATACATTTTAAGCTTTTTTTATATTTTATTTTTGATATTATTGTACTTTTCAAAAAACAGATTAGATAATAATGAAAATAGAATTTATAAAAAATTATTAATTACAAATTTTATAGGGATAATAATTCAATTGCTTTGTGAAGTCTTTTCATTTCTAAAAATAGAAATAATAAGTTGTATTGTAACGAAGTTATTGCTTGTTTATTTTGTTTTGTGGATTATATTCTTTTTTTCGTATGTACTGGAAATATCTAATTCAAATAATAGAAAATTTAAATTTTTTAATATTGTATTATTTACTATTTCTTCTATTTTGATATTATTCTTGCCATATAATGCATATATAAATACAAATGAAGGAATATATTATACAAATGGACTCGATACTAAGTTAACATATTGTATTTCTATTTTATATATTATACTCGTTTCTTTTATTGCAATTGTTAAACATAAAGTTATTTCTAATAAAAAAGCAATTCCCATTTATCTTTTAGATGTTTTTTTTGTTGTATCAGGGTTAATTCAGTTTTTTTGGCCAGAGATTACGATTATAGTGCAAATTGAAACATTTATATGTTTGATTATGTATTTTACTATTGAAAATCCTGACTTGAAAATGATATCTCAATTAGAGTTAGCCAAAGATCAAGCAGAAAAAGCTAATCGTGCTAAAAGTGATTTCTTATCAAGTATGTCTCATGAGATAAGAACTCCTTTAAATGCTATTGTTGGGTTATCTGAAGACATTGGTACATTTAAAAATGAAGTACCTGCTCAAGTTAAAGAAGATGCTGAAGATATTATAAGTGCATCACAAACTCTTTTGGAAATAGTTGGTAATATTCTTGATATAAGTAAAATAGAATCAGAGAAAATGGTATTAACTGAAGTAAATTATAACTTTAAAAAAGAAGCAGAAACTCTAATAAAGATAAATGCTATTAGAGTAGGAGAAAAACCAATTAACTTTAAATATCATATTGCAGAAGATATTCCATTTGAAGTAATTGGAGATAAAATACATGTTAAACAAATACTTAATAATTTAATATCTAATGCTATTAAATATACTAATGAAGGAGAAATAAGTATAAATATTAACTGTATTAATCAAGCTGGTATTTGTGAACTTATGATAAATGTCCAAGACACAGGAATTGGAATAAAAAAAGAAAATATCGATAAATTGTTTACGAAGTTTGAGAGACTTGATGTAGAGAAAAACACAACAGTAGAAGGAACAGGGCTTGGACTTGCTATTACTAAGAAGTTAATTGAAATGATGGGTGGAAGGATAAACGTTCAATCTCAATATGGAAAGGGTTCTATGTTTATGGTAACAATACCACAGAAGATTAGTAAGATGGAAGATGATAGTGTAGCAAAAGATAAATTCGAAAAGACATTATCTATACCAAAGACTGATATAGCACCAGTAACACCTGTTATTAAGACACCTCCAGTAGTAGAAGGAGTAAGTGGTGAGTATGGAAGTAAAAGAATACTTATTGCAGATGATAATAAGTTAAATATAAAAGTTGCTAAAAGAGCATTTAATGG
>CABUQZ010000028.1 GCA_902493795.1 uncultured Clostridium sp. | reverse complement strand
TAATTCCATTGTCAAAGATCAATTTTTTCTTTTTTTAGATAGAGTTGTATCAAGATTTTCATCTTAATATCTTTCTCATCTAATGTGTCTAGTTTTCCATAAAACTTTTCACACTATCCTATCATAATGATTATATCATGAATTTAGAATTATATATCTAAAAATAGTATTATACATAAATATTCAGTGTTTTAATTGTAAAATAAAAATATGTGTTGAAGTAATTATTTAAAATTAACGTAAAGAACTTATTAAAAAATACAAAAATGATTATTTAATAAAAATTAATTTAAAAAAAATACAAAATTGAAAAAAAATTGATAGTGATAAAAAGATGTTAATTATTTAGAAACAATTTCAAAAAAATATCCTCAAATAATATTTACTAAGAATACTGCATTTGATTTTTATATTTTAAAAGATGCAATTCCTGAAAAAAATTGTAATAAAAATTACTTATATATGTTATTATGAAAAAGGTGTTTCTATGATAATGTAATACAAATTACTTGTTTTAATTTTTTTGAAACTTTAAGACTGAATTTTTGGAATAATAATGAACTTGTTAACATATAAAATAAAATTTTGATTGGATGTGATTATAATGATCAAGTATGTAAAAGTTATGTATGGCACTACTTCTGGTGCTAAAAGTGATTTTAAATATAAAATTAATGAGGTTAATATTAGTGAAAATTGGAATCCTGCTGCTCAAAATGGTAAGGATTTTGGAGGATTTAACTACACAACAGAAGACTGCATATTAAGATGGTTACATCGTGGAGATACAATTTATGATGTTGAAGTTCCAAAGGATGCGGAAAACGTTAAATTAGATGGTGCAACAACCATATACAGAGCTAATAAAATTATTATAAGTAATCCTAGAAAAGTTGATGATGAATTAGCACTTCACTTTTATAAAATATCTAAAATACCAGAAAAATCATATTATAAAGCCCTAGGTGTTGTAAGCATAATGAATTATAAAACAACTGCTTATGCAATATTTAAGGATAAAGTTAATAAAAATAATATTGATGATGTTCTTGAAGAATGGAACGATTTTATTTCTCATGGAAATAAAAATGATAGAAAGGGTGTTAATTTACTTGTTAATAAAGTTGAACAATATTTATATGAAATTAAATCTGATTTGCTTATAAGTAGATTTATAGATAAAAATCCATACATTAAAGATTTAACCTGTGATAATGTTATTAATATTACTGGTGAATCAGGAAGTGGAAAATCTTATTTTTGTGATAAATATCTAAAAGATGATAACTATATCGTTATTGATACTGATGTTGTATTTAGTAATAAGCAATCAAACAATATGGAAAGTATTAAACTAAGAGATGTATTTTGTGATAAGTCAAAAGATTATTTGTTTACTAATTTTGATGAGTTTTATATAAAAGCCTTAGAATATTTTAAAGATTGCAATAAAACAATAGTAATTGATTCAGCAGAATACAGAAATATTAACGATTATTCTATTTTAAAAGGGCAAATAATAATACTAAGAACAAGTATTGAAACTTGTTACGAAAGAACTTTAAATAGATACAAAAATGAAACAAAAAATAATTTTATTGAAGAAGAATTTCAAAAATATGCATGCAAGAAAAAAGAAATGTTTGAGTATTATGGTAGCTTAAATAAATTTTTAAAAGAAATAGATAAAAGATAAAAAAATCTGATAAATCATTATTTATTCTGAATATGTATGTAACGATAATGAATAATATTATAGAAAATAAAAAGAATGGAGAACAATATGAATTTTGAAAAGTTTTATGTGTCTAACAAAAACGGAAAAAGTAATTGCGTAGTAAGAAGTTTATGTAAGGTGTTAGATAAACAATACGATGATGTTTATAATGATTTAATAAATGTAAGTAAAGAATTAAAATGTTCATCTTTTAATGATATTGAAGTATTTGAAAAATATATGGAAAATAATGATATATTTAAAATTAATTGTGAAAATATTACTAGAGTTAAAGATTTTAATTTAGATAAAGGTACTTTTATTGTATTTTGCTATGATAAAAAAGATTTTTATCACATGGTGCCAATTATTAATAATGTTATTTATGACAAAAATAAAGATTGTCTAGATTTATATATTTTATCTGTTTATAAGAAAAAATAAAAAAGAAGAAAATTGGAATACTTTATACAATTCAAGAAGAAGTAAAATTTTACTTTATATAATATAATGGTCAAATAGTAGAAGGTGTATCATATGAATAGAAAATTAAAATTGTTCCTTAAGATATTATTCGGTGTATTTATTATTATTTTATTATCAATTATTATTATATTTATAGTTCATAAAATAAAATGTAACAATGAATATAATGAATTAAAAAAAGCTGGTTATATCAATAAATATTCAGTAGGAGATTATGATTTAAACATTTATAGGGTTGGTAATAAAAATAGTAAACATAAACTAATAGGTATTTCAGGATTAGGAGTTAATAACTATAGTATTGAAATGTCTTTTGTAAATGAAAAGTTAAAAGATGATTACGAAATAATATATATAGATAGAGCAGGATATGGTTACAGCGATGATACTTCTAAAAAACAAACGGTAGAACAAATTGTAACAGATTACAGAAAAGCTTTGAAAAACGCTGGAATTGAAGGTCCATACATTCTTATGCCGCATTCAATAGGAGGAGTATACGCAACATACTGGGAAAGTGTTTATCCAGAAGAAATAGAAGGAGTAATTTTTATAGACGGAACCGAACTAGGACTTGATATATTAGAAAAAGAAGACTATAGTGTTAGTTTTATAGAATATTTAGATTTATTCGCTTGCAAATTAGGATTACAAAGATTGAATTTAAGTGATTATACTGATCCGCTTCCTAGCAATTATACTAAAGAAAATCAAAAGTATTCAGATTATTTAAATATAAAAGCCAGTATGAATAAGGCTTTATTATCAGAAATAAAAGAAAAGAATAATAATATCAATAAAGCTTACAAAAGCATAAAAAAGAATAATATCCCAAAGATATACATAAGTGCAACAAGAGGAGCTAGAACTATAGATGAATTAAAAAAAGACTTAAAATGGATATCTAATAGGAAAAAAGAACTAGGATTAGAAACAATAACTTATATGCCTTCTACTGATAAACTTAACCAATTTATTGAAGAAAACATAAAATGGGAAAATGAAAAACTTAAACCTTATACCGATTTATTAGGTAATACAGAAATTGTATTATTATCTGGTGATCATTATATATTTGAACAAAAGCCAGATGAATTAGCAAACATTATAAAAGAATTTATAAATAAATTAGATTAACTGAAATATTCTGATATAAAAAGAACACTAGTTACTAGCATACAAAAGTAATAATTAAGAATAAGCTAGAAACCATTTTAAATAAGTATAAATGATTTTTTTACTACTTAATAACTAGTTATAAAGGTGGACGAAAGTCCATCTTTTTTGTATTTAAATAAAATATTAAAGTGATTCATGTATTGATAAAATTAAATTTATTTACTTTTTTTTACAACTTATATTTACATTAATAAATGTATTTCTTTCCTTGAGAAAAATATTACAAGTTAAGTGCATAGCACCATGATTTCTGTTATAATAATTATATAAAATTTATACTTTATTTTAATTTTAAAGGAGTAAATATATATGAGTAAAGAACTTGATAAAGATGTTGTTAAAAGTATTCTAAATGATCTATCAAAAGAAAGACCAGTATTTTGTTCTGAAGCAGATTTTCAGTTAGAGTTATGTCGTTATATTAGAAATTATTTTGAAAAAAATAATATTAAGGATTTTAAGATTTTACCCGAATACTATTATAATCCAAATAATGAAAAACCAATGTACATTGATATTTTAATTATTGTAAATAGTAAATGGTATCCAATTGAATTAAAATATAAGACTAGAGGAAATAGTGATCATAATATTTTGCTAAAGTATGAAACTGATGGTTGTGAGTTTACTTTAATGAATCATGGAGCTCATGATAACAATTGTTATAAGTATTTATATGATATTTTAAGAATTGAGAAAATAAAAAAAGAAAACGAAAATTTTGAAGAAGGTTATGCCATAATGTTATCTAATGATGCTAAGTATTGGGAAGGACCAGAAAAGGAAAATTGTATTTATAGTGATTTTATTATAAAAAATGGAAGAACTATTTTACCTAAAAAAGAAGGATTGAAATGGGATGAAAAAGCTTCTAAGAAAACTATAGATGGATGTGAAATGCCATTAAAGTTTGATGATGAATATAAAATGGAATGGGAAACATATGGTATAGAGTTAAATGAAAAGCAGTTTACAAATACAAGAATAAGAGATATAAAAAATGTTTCTCAATTTAAATACATTATATGCACCATTAAAACTAAGAATTTGGGGTAATTATGTCAACATTAAATAGGATAAATGACATTAAATTAGAAGATAATTATTTTAAGTCTTACAATTTAGGCTACAAAACTTTAGATGAAATGTTAGGTAAAATAAAAGAGAAAACCGTAATTACCATTGCAGCAAGGCCAGAAATGGGAAAGACAAATTTCATAAATAACATAATTCTTAACTTATTAAGTGAATACAACTTACCAACTTTGTATGTAAATTTAGAAGAAGACAAAGAAAATAGCTTAATTAGATTATCTTCGATTTACACGAAGAAACCATTTTATAACATAAGAGAAGATAAGAAATTAATTAACAAAACTGTTGATAAATTTCAAAAAGAAAACTATAATCTTTTCATTTCAGATGACTCTCTAACTATTCTGGATTTAGAAAACTTACTAGAAGAAAATAAAAGTATAAATATAAAATTTCTTTTCATTAATTACATTCAAAATGTAAAAAACGAAAAAGTCTTAAAATCAAGTTATGACACATGTAAAGATATTGCTAATAGAATCCAAAAATTAAGTAATAAATATAATTTAGTAATATTTTTAAGTTCACAATTACCAAGAAGTATAGAAAATAGGAAAAACAAAAGACCACTACTAAGTGATTTGAAATATGAAGGTCTTGAAGAAATATCAGATATTGTTATTATGTTATATCATGATTATTGCTATGATACAAAAGTAAAAAGTGAAATTATAGTTTCTAAAAATAGAAATGGTTCTCTTGGAACAACTTATCTAGAATACGATAGAGAGTTATTAACTTTTTCTGACAATAATTAATAGTAAAATCATAAAAATCTTGGAGGAAGAAATGAATTTTGATATAGAAACAGATAGATATAATACAAATAGTTTAAAATATGATTTTAAAAATGACAAAAATAAACCTAATGATGTCTTTCCTATGTGGGTTGCAGATATGGACTTTATGTGTTGTGATGAAATACTAAATGATATGCATAAAAGAATTGATCATGGTATATTTGGTTATTCAAAAAATGATGAAAACTATTTTAAGTCAATTGAAAAATGGTACAAAAATAATTTTGATATTGAGTTAAAAAGTGAATGGTTAATAACAACTCCAGGTGTAGTATTTGCTTTGGCAACAGCAGTTAAAACTCTAACAAAAGAAAATGATTATGTTTTAATAAATAATCCAGTTTACTATCCATTTACTGAAGTGGTAGAAGATAACAAAAGAAAAATAATAAGTAGTAATCTGATATTAAAAAATAATCATTATGAAATTGATTTTGAAGATTTTGAAAATAAAATTAAAGAATATAATATAAAGTTATTTTTATTATGTTCACCACATAATCCAGTTGGTCGAGTATGGACTAAAAATGAATTAGATAAAATGATAGAAATATGTAAAAAATACAATGTTTTTATAGTAAGTGATGAAATTCATAGTGACTTCGTTTGGAGTGGAAAGCATACGTGTTTATTAAAATATGAAGATTATAAAGATAATATTATACTTTGCACATCACCTAGCAAAACATTTAATCTTGCAGGATTACAAGTTTCAAATATTTTTATTCCTAATACTAATATAAGAGAAAAGTTTCAGTTAGAGTTATGGAATACAGGATACAGTTTAATAAATATTATGGGATTAGTAGCATGTCAGTCAGCATATGAAAAAGGTGGGGAATGGTTAAAAAGTTTAAAAGATTATTTATTATCAAATATAAAATATGTTGATGATTTTTTAAAAGAAAAATTACCTAAGATAAAATTAATTTATCCAGAAGGAACTTATCTACTTTGGCTAGATTTTAGTGAACTTAATCTACCTGATAGTAAAATTGAAGAATTAATGATTAAAGATGCAAAACTTTGGCTAGATAGTGGAAAAATGTTTGGCGAACTAGGGAAATATTTCCAAAGATTAAATATTGCTCTTCCTAGAAAAAAATTAGAGTGGGCAATGAAACAATTAGAAAATACTTTCAAATACTATTAAACCTAAATCTTAAATCCTTATACACTATTTATATTGTTTTACTGATTAACTTATAAATGATATAATCATATTGGTGATTAATATGGGAATAATAGATATGGCTCTTGATGCATTTAGATTTAAAGATACAGTTTTTCTAAAAAATAGTAATGATTTACAAGAAAGATTTAATGCTTTACAAAAATTAAATGAAGAATATCCAAATAATGAAGAAATTTTAAGTGAATTATTTATCATAAAAAAAGGATTAGATGGAGAAGATGAAATATCATATCAACTAAAAAAAGCAAATATAGGAATGTATGTCTTAAGGGACATTAAACTTAAATATGAAGATTTAACTGCTCAAATAGACTACATAGTTATAACGCCATATTACACTTACTATATTGAATGTAAAAATATGGTTGGAAATATCACAGTTACAGACAAGGGCGATTTTATAAGAGAATTAATAATTAAAGGGAAAAAAATAAAAAAAGGTATGTATTCACCATTGAGACAAGTTGAACAACAAAGAGAAGTTGTAAGAAAAATTTGGAATAGTAAGGCAACAATGGTAAACAAGTTATTTGGATCTAAAAATTTTGATTATTTTAGAAGAGTTCTAGTAGTAGCAGCTAATAAAGAAACAATAATAAATACAGATAAAGCCCCAAAGGATATAAAATATAAGGTATTAAGAGCAGACTCTTTAGTAAGACAGTTAAACTATGACATAGAACATAGAGGAAAAGATGATTATCGTGATTCACAAAATGGTATGAAAGAAATAGCAGAAAGTTATCTTAAATTATCTTTAGAAGAACATATTGATTATTATCTATATTACAAAAATAAATTTAATCTTAAAGAAGAATTAGAAACTGCCGACAGTTTAAAAGATAGACTATTAGAGCTTAGAAAAGAAAGATCAAATAGCATGAATATACCAGCCTATTACATATTTACTAATGATGAGTTAGATAAATTAGTTGAATTAAGACCAAAATCAATTGAAGAATTAAAAAATGCCAATATTCTGACTCCTATAAAGATAAAAGTTCATGGAGAAAAGATATTAGAAGAGATTAATAGAAAAATAAATAATTAAAATATACCTCGCTTATTTAACAAACGAGGTTTTTATGTGACATATTTTACAAAATATAGTGGCCTACAAACTATAATTAATATATAATTAGTTCACAATTTAAATATTTGGGGAGATTTTATCGTGAAAATTATATCTATGACCTAAATGAAATAAATATCTATATACTTTTTGTAGCGCTTCATTGTAAGCGTTTTTTTGTCGCTTTTTAATGACCATATAATGCTTTCTTATGGTATAATTTATTTTGTTAATTAAAGAAAGACACAAACAGCAATATAGATATATGAATTATGAATAGAGAAAAAATAATGTGTCTTGAAGAAAGCCACATACAGCAATAATTTTGTGGGTCATGTTGGATGAAAAAATGCGGTAATACCTTTCCAACCTTTGAGGTATTCCGTTGTGGCTTGTAATTAACAAATTAACTGGAGGTGATACTTATGAATCTTTTAGATGGTATGAAAAAAAATAATACAATAACAAATACAAAAGGATCTGAATATTTTTTAACAACATATGATTGTAATTTGGATGTTTTTACTAAACTATCAAGAAATAATTCTGAGCAAGAAATTATTAGATTATTTAATAATGCCTTAAATGAAGATGAAAACCTTGCCCTAGCAAACCTATTATATATATTAGATATAAGAGGTGGAAAAGGTGAAAGAAGGATCTTCAAAACAATTTATAAAGATTTATGTCTTAATAATCCCAAAATAGCATTAAAAGTATTGCCATTCATTAGTGATCTTGGAAGATATGACTATATATTAGTAGGTATTGATACACCAATTGAAAATGAAGTGATTAATTTAATAAAAGAACAATTGGAAATAGACATAAAAGAAGAAAATCCTTCTTTATTAGCTAAATGGTTACCAAGCCATAGAACTCATAATACTAATAGCTTGATAGCTAAAAAAATTATGAAAGGTCTAAATATGACTGAAAAAGAGTATAGAAAAACTCTTTCTTCATTAAGAGATAAATTAAATATTGTTGAAAAAAATCTCACAGAAAAAAGATACGATAATATAAATTTTAGTGAAGTTCCAACTAAGGCAATGCTTAAATATACAAATGCCTATCTAAAAAGAATGGGAGAAAAGTATATTAAGTATAAAGATGATGTCAAAAAAGGTAAAGCAAAAATAAATACTGAAGGATTATTCTCATATGAAATAATAAAAAAAGTATTATGTAGAAATAGAAAAGATGATGAAGAAATATATGACATAATGTGGAATAACCAAAAAGATGTATTAAATGGATGCAATACCAATGTACTTGTAATGGCAGATACATCTGGATCAATGTTATCTTATGGAGCAATTCCATATGCAACAGCTATAGGACTAGCTATATATACTGCTGAAAGAAATAAAGGAATATTTAAAAATCATTTTATAACATTTTCACAAAAACCATATCTATGTGAGATTAAAGGTAAAACTATAACAGAAAAAGTGGATAACATTCCTTCTATAATAGAAAATACTGATATTGATAAAGCTTTTGAACTTGTTTTAAATACTGTAAAAGATAATAACCTAACTCAAGAAGATTTACCAAGCAGCATTTTAATTATTTCAGATATGGAATTTGATAGAGGAACTTATTCAAAAGATGGAACAAATCTTGAAGGATGGAAAAAAGCATTTAAAGAAGAAGGGTACAAATTACCAACAATAATATTTTGGAATGTAGCCTGTTCAACTCAAGGAGTTCCCGCAACTAAATTTGATAATGATGTAGCAATGATTAGTGGATTCTCTACAAATATATTGTCTAATATATTTAAAATTGAAAATTACACTCCACAAAATGTAATGTTTGAAACTCTATCAATCTATCTTGAAATGCTAAAAACTGATAAAGAATAAAATACAGTCTAAAATTATAATGTTTTAGACTTTTCTTTTTGATTAAATTAAGAATATTAAATAAAATAATAAAAAAATAGCTTTAAAAAAATAAAAATATTTTGCAAATAAAAGAACATTTTGAAATTTCACTAATTTACTTGTGAATAATATATGTGATAAAATATTGTTAATAAATAATGTTAAAATTAAAGTATTAGGAAGTGATAAAGTGGAAAGAGTTTATAATAAGTTGTTAAGAGATAAAATACCAGAAATATGCAAAAACAATAATGAAAAACCTGTTGTAAGAACTTTAAATGACGAAGATTTTAAAACAGAATTTGAAAAGAAGCTATTAGAAGAATATAATGAGGTTATAGAATCAACTGGACAAAGTAGAATAGAGGAGCTTGCAGATATGTTAGAGATTATAAAATCTCTTGCTAAACTTGAAAACAAAAGTCTTGATGATGTTATTGAATTAGCAAATAGAAAAAAAGAAAAAAGAGGAGCATTTGAATATAAAATATTCCTAGAAAAAGTCATAACACACGAAGAATAAAATAAACTTTTCAAAAAACAATAAATTGATTAATGATAAATTAAAAAAAATACTTTATAATATTTAAAGGAGGATAATATGGAAAAAGCAAAAGTATATTTTACAAAAGAAATAAGTGAAGATAGTTTAGTTAAAATATTTGATAAATTAGGAAAAGAATTAAAAGGAAATGTAGCTGTTAAAGTTCATTCAGGAGAAGAAGGAAATCAAAATTACTTAAGACCTGAATTTATGAGAAAGATAATTGAACACGTTAATGGAACTGTTGTTGAGTGTAATACTGCTTATGGTGGAGAAAGAAACACAACAGAAAAACACTTAAAAACTTTAGAAAGACATGGATGGAGCAAATATTTCAAAGTTGATTTGATGGATAAAGAAGGACCTGATAAAGTTCTTGAAATACCAAATGGAAAAGTAATAAAAGAAAACTATGTAGGAAAAAATATTGATAATTATGACTCTATGCTTGTTTTATCCCACTTTAAAGGACATCCAATGGGTGGATATGGTGGAGCCTTAAAACAATTATCAATTGGAGTAGCATCAAGTAGAGGTAAATCTTGGATTCATTCAGCAGGTATTACTGATGATCAAAATGAATTATGGGATAAAACTGCAAAACAAGAAAAATTCCTTGAAGCAATGGCAGATGCAGCATCAAGTGTTGTAGAGTATTTTGATGGTAATATGGCTTATATAAATGTAATGTGTAATATGAGCGTAGATTGTGATTGTTGTGCAGTTGCAGAAGATCCATGCCTTAAAGATATAGGAGTTTTAGCATCAACTGACCCGGTTGCCATCGATCAAGCATGTATTGATCTTGTATATAATTCAAATGACCCAGGGAAAGATCATTTTATCGAAAGAGTAGAATCAAGACATGGTGTTCACACAATTGAATCTGCTGCTTTATTAGAAGTTGGAACAAGAGAATACGAACTAATTAACATTGATTAAAATATGATAAAATATATAGAATAAATCAAATAAACTATGCCAAAAAAACACGATAAAGCAAATTATAATATTTACTTTTTTAATGAAATAAGGAGAGATATTTATATGAAAAAAGGTAATTTATTCAACAAATTTATAATGCTTATTTTACTTATCTTAGTTACATGCAGTGGATGTAAAGGAGAAAATAAAGATAATATTATATTTGGTAACAAATTAAGATTTGATGGACTATATTGTTATATTGGTGATTTTGATAATGATGGATTCACAGATAACTATGTTTTAAGGTTCTATGAAGATGGAAGTGTTATATCAGTACTAATAACCCAAACAGAAGATAGTGATGGTTATTTCCCAAAAAGCAATTGGTTTGATAAATCTAACGACAGATATAAAGATTATGTAGGAAAATATAATCTTGATGGCAATAATATTTCTTTTACTACTTTAAATGATATAACAACTTTTGATTATAAGGGAACTATTGAGGGTAATAAATTAGTCCTTTCTTATCACTCAAATTACAATGATCATAAGGAAGATAATAGAGAATATGTCTTTTATTCTTTTAAAGATGTACCAAATTGGGAGTAAAAATATCTAATTTATCACAAATAAAAATGAATTGAATTGATTATAATCACTATATCTTTATAATCTAACAAAAATTGCTTTTGATATACAAGTTACAATAAATTGAAAAATGCAAGAAAATAATACAAAATATGTCAATATCTCGATTAAACTTGACAAAAAAATACACGTATTTAATTGTAAAAGTATGGAAAGTATATTATAATTAAAGCGTAATACAAGTTTTAGGAGGTAAATATGAGTAAAAATAAAAAAGCTTTAGCAGGAATTGCCGCAGCAGTAGTGGCAGCTGCATCAGTTGTAACATTCGGTCTTATTAAAAAGAAACAAAAAGAAAAAGAAAATAAAACAGAAGAGGAACAAACTGAAGAATAGTAGTCACTAAGTAGTTAGTGGCTTTTTTCTACTAACAGAAAGGGAAAAATGAAAGAAGATTTTTTGGAAGATTTAACTGAAGTAATGATTAAGTATGACTTCGCTTTGCAAACAATTACTACAGAATTAAACATTCTTATAAAAGAATATGAGTTTCACAATAAAATAAATCCTGTAGAACATGTTAAATCTAGAATTAAAAGTATAGATAGCGCAATAGCAAAGTTAAAAAGAAAAGGGTATGAAGTAACAAAAGAGAATTTAGTTAATCATGTCCATGATATGGTTGGTATTAGGATTGTATGTTCTTTTTTATCTGATGTGTATGAAATAGTTAATTTAATTAGTAGTTCAAAAATCTTTAAAATTAGAGTTCAAGAAGATTTTATAAAAAATCCAAAGGAGTCGGGTTATTCTAGTTATCATCTTAATGTTTTAGTGCCTATTCATTTAAGTGGTAGTGTAGAGTACGTTGAAGCAGAAATTCAAATTAGAACAATGGCAATGGACTTTTGGGCAAGTTTAGATCATAAAATAAAATATAAATTTGATGGAATAATACCAGATGAAGTAACTGAAGAAGCATACAAGTGTTCTCTTGAAGTAAAAAAATTAGATGATAAGATGTATAAATTGAATGAGATTATGAATAAGTATAAATAGAGCTCGCTATTTACAATAGAAAGCTTTTGTGGTATAATTATCACTTGCTGAGGGGGAATGATTATGAAAATTATAAATGGAAATGAATTATATGTACAAAAATGTGATGTTGAAGTTGCATTAAAAGATAAAAAAAGAATGCCAAGTGACATAAGAGCTAACTTAGAAAAAAGAATGACTGATGCTGATGAAAAACAAGAAGGTCAAAAAAGTTTTTTATTATTTGACGATGAGGCTGTTACTAATTATTTTAGCGGATTAGATTATGTTCTTGATTATAATATAATGAAAAACTTATCATGGACAGAATCAGTTGAGCTATGTGAAAAAGTAATAATTGAGTTTAACAAAGCCCGTGAAGAAGGAAAAACAGGACTTGACGACGAAGAATATAATGTTAAAATGGCACTTTTAAAACACAAACTAGAAACTATTAAAATGGTAGTTCAATCTAAAAAAGGTAATATGGTCGTTGGAACTGTTGATAAAACAAAAGTTAAAAAGAAATTTTTAGATTTTGGAAAGAAGAGAAAATAATTTGTTTTCTCTTTTTAAATTATTGAAAAAAAATATAATAAAGTGTATATTTAAATTAGAAAAGAGGTATATATGAGAGAATTAATTATAAAGAAATGTAGTAAATGCAATAACTTGATTAAAGTTTTTGATGAATGTAAATGTGCAATTAAATGTTGTGACGAGGAAATGAAAACTTTAAAAGCAAACGATAGTGATGGAGCAGCTGAAAAACATGTACCAACATATGAAGTTAAAGATGGAACTGTCTATGTCGAGGTAAAACATGTTATGGAAGATGATCATTACATCGAATGGATAGCAGCTGTATCTGATTTAGATGAGGAAATAAAATATCTAAAACCAGGAAATGATGCTAAAGCAGAATTTAAATATGTTGAAGGAATGACTCTTTATTCATATTGCAACAAGCATTCATTATGGAAAACAGAAGTTAAATAACATAATAAAAAAGGTTAATAATCGTAAGACTTAAACGTTTAACAATTATTAACCTCATTTTTTTTCCCTTGATAAGAATTTCTTCTTACAAGCTCTTTATCAATATCATTTAAAACACAGAATTTTTTAGTTAACCAAAAAGGTTCAACTAAATCATCTATTTTAGGGTCCCCAGTAAGCCTATTAATAACAATATTATTTCGTAAAATTTCTAGTTGATCACAAACAATATCGACATACTCTTCTTTAGATAAAACATGAAATTTTTCTTTTTCATACATTTTTTCAAGAGCAGTATCTTTTAATATATGAAGCATATGTATTTTTATTCCCCATATATTTAGAGTATTTAAATGCTTAACTGTATTTATCATATCTTCTTTTGTTTCATAGGGAAGACCATTAATAATATGAACAAGAACCTTAATATTTCGTTTATTTAATTCTTTAACGCAATTATCAAAACATTCCAAACTACAACATCTATTAATTAATTTAGAAGTTTTGTCACTAATTGTTTGAAGACCAAGCTCTAATACTAAATCTGTTTTTTTGTTTAACTCTTCCAAATAATCATAACATTCATTGGAAATTGAATCAGGTCTTGTTGAAATATTGATTCCAACAACATCTGGGTAACTTATAGCTTCTTCCCAGTTTTTAGCTAAATAATCTAAATCTCCATAAGTATTTGTATTAGCTTGAAAGTATGCAATAAATTTGCAATTTGGCCACTTATTTATCATCATTTTTTTGACTTCATCAAATTGCACTTTAATTGGATCAAGAAAATTTCCACCATACTCGCCACTTCCAAGTTTAGAACAGTAAATACATCCTCCATACCCAACTTTACCATCTTTATTTGGACAAGAAAGTCCAAGATTTAAACTTATTTTAGCTATTTTACAACCATATTTATGCTTGTAATAGTAATCCAAAGTATAATATCTTTTATTAGAGTCACTATAAATAAAATTAGACATAAAATCACCAAAAATATTATAACAAAAGTATTAATATAATCAAATAAACATTTAATTATAAAAATATTAACAATGCAAAAATGACAACAAATATTTAAAAGTCAAACAAACTACATAAATAAAGAAGATATAAATAGAAAAAGTACCGGTTTATATCTAAGGAGTTCTGCATAATGACTTTAATGAATAAGTGTGATATAATAACAATGAATTTGGTTTATATGGAATGGACATCAGATAACTAGCCACAGTAAGACTGTCTGCTTTATCTGTTTTAGTCCTACGTAAGCTTCGAGCTTTTAAAAATTGGTGAATGACAAGAGGATTGATTTTCATAAATGAATACTCTTGATCTATTAAAAATAATTCCAAATTCATTGAATAATGTCCAGTTGCTTCAAAAGCGATATGGACATTTGATTTATCATAGGGTTTCAACTGGTCCAATAAAGATTGAAATCC
>CABUQZ010000027.1 GCA_902493795.1 uncultured Clostridium sp. | reverse complement strand
TTAACATAGTTAAGTCCTGAATCAGTAAAAGCACTCTTTCTTGAATTTTGAATATAAGATGTTACTGATGGTATTGCAATAATCATTAATACACCTAAGATAATGATAACAGCAAGTAATTCAATCAAAGTAAAACCTTTTTTGTTCATTTTTTTCATTTTCTCTCTTTTCCTTCCTCTCTTTATTATAAAAATATATTAGCATACAAAAATATTATAGTCAATAAATCAAAATTTATAATTTCAAAAACCAAATATATTTATTTACAACTTAGCACTTAGTAGACAACAACATTAGTAACTGAAGTAATTCCTTTAGCATCTCTTATTCTTGTAAGTTCAGCTTTTATACCTTGATATGTTCCACCAGTGTCTTCCTCTATATAATTAGTAACAACTTCATATCCTTTAACTACTAAATCATATCTAGAAGAAGAGTCAAGATCATCATATCTAACTAAATTAATTCCTCTATTTGACGAAACAGAATCAGTTTCAGTATTATCACATTTTTTATCAGTACAAGATACTAAATGTACATAATATACATATTCATCATATGAACCAACAGGTTCTTTTGTAATAGCTACAAAAGAGTCATCCATAGAATAATAAGTATCATATGGAGAAACTTCTAAATCTAAATTCTTTAAATCAGAAAGCTTAAATACAACTGCAGAATCTTTATCAGGGTAATCATACTTTGTTTCAGTTCTTATTGTATATTCTGCTGAAGTAATAGCTCTTTTTGCATCTTTAATAAAAGTGTCTCTTTTATTTTTATCAAGTGTTGTAACAATGTTTGGAATTGCAATTGTCATAATAACACCCAAAATTATAACAACTGCTAAAAGTTCAATTAAAGTAAATCCTTTTTTATTCTTAATATTTTTCAAATATATCACCATACCTTAATATGATTATAATATTCTTAAATACTTTTTTCAATAAAATAGCAAAAAAAAAGGACGACTAGACAGTCCTATTTTTGTAACATACTCAATAAATTAACTTTAAACATATCTTTTTTAGGATCACTTTTTGAAATCATTACCCCTTTATAAGTAGATAATTCAGTACGATGTCCTTCATCAAGTATCTTCTCTGGAGTAATATTTGTTAATAATACAACATTTTTATCTTCATATACAGTATAATGCAATCTGATTTGACCATGTACTTTAGCAAATAATTCAGCAGTTGGTAACTTTAATTCATAAGATTTAGTATGATTTTTCTTAGATACTGATACAAGTTCACCTAAGAAATTTCCATTTCTTATTTCAGTATAATATGTAAAAGTTAATTTTTTATAAGCAAACATATTGTACTTTCTTAAAGTTCTTTCTTTCTTTCTAAAATCGTTCTCATTTTGATACTCGAAAATATAGCTCTGTTTCATAGTATTCAACCCCCTAACAAACGTACACCTTTACAACCCCTATTCTCAAGATGTAGTTGTATTATAGCACAAATATGTCCAAAAGTCAACATTTTTCTTTACGTAGTATATACTTGCACTTTAATACCGGTCTTAATTGAGTCATTAATTTGTAAATTTACAAACGAAGGAACACATACAATATTAATTCCTAAAGGAGCTAAAAGTCCTCTACAAATTATTATTGATTTTACAAGTTGATTTAAAGCGCCTGCGCCAACAACCTGAACATCAATTTTATTATCTTTCTTTATTATATTAGATATTGCACTAGCAACATTGTTAGGATTCGATTTACTTGATACTTTAATTATTTCCATATTTATTTTTTCCTTTCAATTATATATATGAAAGGAAATTACAAATAATACAAAAAAAGATGACTTAGTCATCTTTTAGAATTCTAATTTTTCAATTTCTTCCTTTTTTTCTACAGGAGCAGTTTCAACAGGTGCAACTGTTGGAGCTACTGGAGCTACTGTAGGTGCAACTGGAGCAGTTGTTTGAACAACAGGTTCAACAGCTGGAGTAACAGGAGCTACTACAGGAGCAACTGGTGCAACTGGTGCAGTTGTTGGTGCTTCTGTTGTAACAGTAGTTGGTGCAACAGGTGTAACTGGTGCTACTGTTGGAGCAACTGGTGCAGTTGTTGGTGCCTCAGTTGTAGTCTCGTATGCATCTCTTACAACATTAGTTGGAATTGGAGATGTATTTTCAAGTGGATTTGCACCACCATATACTTCTCTTGGTTTTTCATCAAGAACTTCAGCCTTTGAAACCTCAGGACTTGCACCACCATATATAGTTGGTGTAGTACTAGGTGTAGAATCTAATGATTCAACAGCTGGAGTAACTGGTGCTACTGTTGGAGCTGCTGGTGCAACTACAGGTGTATCTAAAGTTTCAGGTTTAACTTCATTAACAACAGTAGGAGCAGATGTAGAAACCTCATTAAAGTTAATTGTTTCAGCAACTGGTGCTACTGGAACATCTTTAACTCCCTCCCCTGCTGATGGAACAACAATTGGAGTTGCTTCAGCAACAGATTCAACAACAGGTTTTACTTCTGGAGTTGTAGTAACTTCAGGAGCTGTTGTAGTAGGTTCAGCAACAGGAGCTACTTCAGGTTGTGCTGGAGTTGAAGCTTCTGGAGCTTTAGTTTCTTCAACTTTTTCTTCTTTTACTTCCTCAGTTTTATTACTTTTCTTTCCATCTTTCAAATAAAATGCAATACCAACAATTAAAAATAGTATACCAACGATAATACATATACCACCTGGTGATGTTACAAATTCTTGAAAATTGAAACTAAACATTTCTAAAATATCCATTTCTATCCTTCTTCCCTAATCTATTCTAATAAAATCATAACAGAATTTAAAATCATTTGCAAGAACTATTTAATAATTTCTTTTCAAACAATTTCCACCCATCATTTTTAGGCGGATAATAAACAAAATTCATCATTTCTTTCTTTACAGGGTGTACAAATTGAAGCTCATAAGCCCATAGTGCAATTTGTTTATTATCCTTCTTTCCATACCTTTGATCACCATACAAAGAGTGATTTCTTGAGGAAAATTGAACCCTTATTTGATGATGTCTTCCTGTTAATAATTCTATTTCTACCAAAGAAAGATTATGACTATCATCTTGATCTAAAACTTTATACTTTAAAATTGATTCCTTCCCCTTATTTTTTGTTGTAACAATAGTATTTCCATTATCCTGTTTTAACAAACAATCTCGAAACTCACCACACTCATCCTTAAAAGTACCATTTACAATAGCAAGGTACTTTTTAGTAAAATCATGTTTTTTTATCATTTCAGTTAATCTACTAGCAGCTTTAGAACTTCTTGCAAAAACCATTATTCCACCAACTGGCCTATCAAGTCTTTGAACAAGGCCTAAATAAACATTACCTGGTTTATTATATTTTTCTTTAATATATTTCTTTATAATTGTAAGCATATCAATATCACCAGTATTATCTCCTTGACTCAAAACATTACAAGGTTTTACAACAACTATAATGTGATTATCTTCATATAAAACATTTAATTTTTCCATATTTTCACAACCTTTACAATAATTATAATACAAAAATATAAAAAAAACTCATTTTCAAAGAAGAAAACAAGTTTGATTACTTTCTATTTAACGTATATTTTTTTATGCATTGAGCATTATCAGCAAAATCATAGTTTCCAGAGTTAACAATCGGAACATCTAAATTGTGCTTTTCTAACTCACTTCTAATAATCTCCAAACTCTTATTACTTTGCTCTTCTCCAAAAGTTGTTTCAAAATATGCTTTTGGATACCCAACTGCTATTATTTTGGTAATAGGTATTGGTTTAGCAGTTTGTAACTCATCTTGATAATAAGAATATCTTAACTCATTATCATTAAACAAAATCTCTTTTAATTCTCTTTCACCCAAATAATCCCATTCGATTAAATTAGGATATAAAATATCTGTTACATCATCCATTACCACACATAAATTATCAAAAACTCTTTCATCGAATGAATTTCTATATATACCTGTCATTCTATCATCAATCATAGACTTTCGACAAAGAGAAATATACTTAGTACCATTAAACAAATTATTTTTGTCTTTCAAAGATTCATCATTTATCATACATCTAGGAAGAATGAAACCAGAATCTAAAACTTTAAGTAAAGTATCAATTTTATAAAACTTAAAACCATGATAAGTATAAGGTTCAATATAATCACTCATATTCTCCACCCTTTCAAATATGCGCAAGTTATTATAACATAGAAAGAAAAAAAGACAATAGATAATTGTCTTAAATATTGAAATCATATTAAAAATTGAACAAGATATTAAGTATAATCTAAAAAATACTTTAAATCGCTTAATGCTTCTACTTACAATAATTCATAAGAGACTCATCATTATACCACCTATTTTTAGTAACCTCCCAATACTCATCCTTGGAGTCAAAATTACATCTATAAACATCATAAAACAAAGTATCATAAAAAATAACATTGCCAATAGTAACTGTTTTAATCCTAAACATTGGAGCTTGATTATTAAGTTTGACATTTACATAATCAGTGAGTAATAAAACACTTAATGAAAGAATTAAAACAAAAATATTGATAAATATTCGAACACAAAGTTTATGCCCACTAGTAATTCTATAAATTCCTATCATAAATATTAGTATTCCAAACACTGAATAAATTGATCCCCAACTACTTTCACTAGGAAAAATCATAATTGCAGATAGTGATATAAATAAACCAAATATAATAAATATTAAAGAAATTACTTGATTATATTTACTTACTTTTTTTGTAGAATATTCAATTGTATTAATAATATTTTCCTCAAATTTATCTTTATAATTATCTTTATTAATTCTTTCTCCACTCATTAATTCATTAATGGAAATACCTAGTTCATCACAAAGAGGTTTAAAAAGTGATAAATCAGGCATATTTCTTCCATTTTCCCAGTTACTAACAGACTTTTCTGTAACACCTAATTTTAAAGCTAACTCATACTGTGTCAACTTTTTTTGTTTTCTAAGTTCACAAATAAACTTTCCTATTTTTTTCTGATTCATAAAACTTCTCCTTTCATGAATAATTCTATTATGCAAAAGTACTATTTAAAAGGAAACAAAACTAGAGTTTTAATAATTTACACGTTTTTATAAACTAATTAAAAAGAAAAATAAAATAATCTGTGTTACTAAAATAATAGGTATTCCAAACTTAAAATATGTTTTATTTGTTTTGTGTCTAAAAAAATACATTGCTAATAAGCTTCCAATAGATCCGCCAATAAATGCTAAAAGAAGAAGTGTCGCAATTCTAATTCTTCTCTTATTATGAATTGCCTTATACTTATCTATTCCATAAACTATAAAAGATAAAACATTAATTAATATTAAGTAAAATAAAATATATTTATTTTTGATAAAAGAATTATTAAACGAAAAATCAATAGTTAAGCTATTATAAAATATTAAATAAAATATTATTTGAACAATTAACAAACATAAAACAAAAATTTTAATCATAGCATTTTCTTTCTTTATTTTTCTATCTAGTAAGAAAAATGATAACAAAACTCCTAAAGATCCTCCAAACAAAGAAAAAATTGCTGAAAAAATATTTATATACTTTTTGATTTTTTCGTTTCCCTGCAGTAAAGATATACACCCCCAAAAAAATCCAAATATATTAATTAAAATTAAATAAATTTGATAATCTTTCATATTAACTTATCCTTATTTCTCTTTAATATGTTATATCATAGATTATTATTAATTTGAAATGAAAAAAATCTATTAAAATTTAATTAATCATTATATCATTAAAACATATTTTAAAATTTTAAGTTTAACCTATATACCTAAACAAAAGAAAATTAACTTAGTTTTTACACTCTTGTATTTTTTCTAATTTATAATCTTCTTTATTTTTTTAACATACTCACAAATTATGTCAGCACATTTTTCTACACCAATTGATGAATCAATAGCAAAATCATAGTTACTTATATCATTCCAATTTTGATTAGAAATAATTTTGTAATATTCACTTCTTGCCCTATCTGATCTTTCGACTTTCTTTTTAGCCTCGCTATTACTATCATTATATATTTTCATTACATTTTTTGAAAATCAATCCAATTTTTAGGCAAAAAAATACACGTATAAAGTCTTGTTTATACGCGTATTTGCTGGATCAGACCAATTAATTGTACATCAACTTTAAAAAAATTTCATATGTTTTTTTAATTTTTTTCTAATTTTTTCATTTCATTTATAACATAATCACGAGTATTCTCATAACTCATATTATATGAGATAGCAAGTTCATTGTACAAAGATTTTTCAGCTTTTTCAAAAAAATGAACTATCTTTTTCACTAACTTTTTTTCTTGTTTTTAACCTTTCATCATTTCTTAAATATGTTGTCTTAATAATCGTTATTAAATCTTCTAAAGAAGCTGAATTATATAAATATTTATACTCGCTATCTAAATTTTTACTATCTAACTGAAGAGTCTTAATATTAGGAATTTTCTTAATCAAATTATCTGCTTCCTCTTTTGATATAACATCTCTTATATAAGGTAGATTATTATCTACTGGAACCTCGATTTTTAAAGATTCATCTAATATTGGCACCATAATATAAGAATTTAGATTAGTAAGTCTATTTTTCCTTATCTCCACTACTTTACACAAATCTCTTTTGTAAACAACAATATCATTAACTTTATACATTTAACCCTCAAAAAAAAATCGCCTATAACTGGATTTACACCATATTATAGGCAACACGCTACATATTAATTGTAACATTTTTTTATTTTTTCTGTAAGAAATATTTTTGTTCAAAGACAAATTCAATTAGTCTTTATACACCTCTTTAGCCATTTTAAACGCAGCCCAAGCATTTGGCCACCCAGCGTAAAATGAAACATGAGTTAGTATTTCAGCCATTTCCTCTTTAGTAACACCATTTTTCTTAGCATTTTGCAAATGGTACTCCAAACTAGAATCTAAAATCCCCTTAGAGATAAGTGCTACTAATGTAACAACTGACCTATCTCTTAAAGATAATTTATCTTCACGGCTCCAAACCTCTCCAAATAAAACATCGTCATTTAACTCTGCAAACTTAGGAGCAAAATCTCCTAAAGTATCATGTCCAGCTGTCTGTTTAATCATATTATTCCTCCTAATTTAATTATTAAAATAAATGTTTTTACTTATTTAATGAAAAAGTAACAGATACGTCTCCATCACCTAAGATTTTTTTTAATTCATTTTGGCTAACATTATCTATTTTTCCAAGCTTAGTAAAATCCCGGGTATTTATGTCATAATATATAGTAATTTTATCTTTTTGATATAAAATTATATCTCCAGGCTGAGTAGTAATGCTTTTATCATTTGCAGGAAGCGAAAACCCCAGTTCTCCAACTTTTTCAAAACTACCATAATCAGACATTTTAATAGTTATATCCCCTTGCTTTAATTTTTGAACAAATGCTTTACTAGAAGAATTATCTTCTAAAGTAGCAGATAACACATCATTATTGATTTTAATATAAATTTTATTTTCTTCATTATAAATACTTAACATACTTAACCAACTTTCTATTTCATTATTTGTTTCATTTCCTGAAAATCTTTTACTACCAATAATATCGAGATTTTGTTTGTAACTTCTTATTTCAGAAACACTTTTCTCTATACCACTTGATGACGAAGTTGAAAATAACACTACTTTTTTATTACTAAAATCAACTGTATCTAACAATGTTAAAATGATTTTAGGATTAGTTCCCCACCATATAGGATATCCCAAAAAAACAACATCATAAGAGTTAATATCTATATCATTTTTTATTTTAGGTCTTGATGAATCATCATTTTGCTCTTTATTAGCTCGACAATTATCATCAGAGTAATTTAAATCTTCTTTCGTGTATTCTTTATCAGGTAATATCTCTACTAAATCACTATTTGTTATTTCACTTATTTTCTTTGCAATTGTTTCTGTATTACCTGTTGCACTAAAATATAAAACCACACTTTTATAGTCACTTGCTATATTACTAACATTATTATCTCCTTTAACTGGATTTTGTTCTTGTTTTTCAAAGTAAGCACCACATCCTGTCGCCAAAGAAAGAAAAATAATACCAAAAAATACCAATACTATCTTTTTCATAGACAAAATTCTCCTTCAATCATATTTTTATAATTATCTAAAATTACAATAAATCAATAAATTAAACATTTCTAAAAAGAAAGATAATTAACTATCATTAACTATCATTAACTATCTTAACTATACCATTTAGAACTTATTCCACAAGGAAGAATTAAATTATTTTCTTTAATAGGTATTCCAATTTCTTCTGATAAAACAGTACCTTTTACTTTCTTATCAACTGTAAGTTTTAATATATTAGTAAAAACCTCTTTAGATAAACCAGTTGTATATGAATTAATTATAAAAAACAATGGATTATCACTTAATAATTCAGTACACAAACTTACTAGATTATAAAGATCAGTTTCAATGTTCCATACCTCGTTATTTGATCCTCTTCCATAACTAGGTGGATCCATAACTATAGCATCGTACTTATTTCCTCTTCTTATTTCCCTTTTTACAAACTTAACAACGTCATCTACAATATATCTTACATGAGCATCACTTAAATTGCTAGATTTTACATTTTCTTTTGCCCAATCTACCATTCCTCTTGATGAATCAACATGAACTACGCTTGCATTAGCAGATAAACACGCAATAGTAGCTCCACCAGTATAGGCAAAAAGATTAAGAACTTTGATTTCTCTTTTTGATTTCTTTATTTTATCTATCATAAAATCCCAATTAACTGCTTGTTCTGGAAATAAACCAGTATGTTTAAATCCCATTTGTTTTATATTAAAAGTTAAGTTTTTATAATTTATTGTCCACTTTTCTGGAACTTTCTTTAAATTTTCCCAAGCACCTCCACCTTTATTACTTCTATGGTATACAGCACCAATATTATTATATTTCTTTAGAAGATCTCCATTATCCCAAATAATTTGTGGATCAGGTCTTAACAAATAAACATCTTTCCATCTTTCAAGTTTCATTCCATTTGAACAATCAATTAATTCATAATCTTTCCAATCATTTGCTATTAACATAAAATTACCTCATACTATCTCATAACTTTTCTCAATTTTTTATTATATTCCTCATAAGTTAAATCATTACAATCAAATCCAAATACATCTCTTTCATCATCGTTACTTGTTGTTATATTAAATACTTTATCCCAATACGTAACACATTCTCTATTGGTTATTCGTCTAATTCTTAATCCATAATCAAAACAGGGTTTTCTAACAAGAGATAAATAATCATATATATCTTTATCACTCATATAATCTGGGAACCTAAACGTATTAACATCCATAGAAATCCACCCTTCTTTATCAATAGAAAAAATAGTATTTTCCATAGTAGCAAAAAAATTTAAAAACGAAGACAAATCTTCTTTATTTTCAAATTTTTTCAATTCTTCCTCAAAATCTTTTCCACTAGACCAAAAACAAATCAATAATAATTTAACATCTTTTTTCGAATTTACTATATTAAAGTGATTATTAATATAGTTTTCTAAATCATATATCATATAAGAATCCCAAATTTGTTTTAATACTTGATATTCTAAGTTTTCTAATTCTAGAATTATATTATTTTTGTGTGCTAAACTACTATTGCTTTTTTTCATTCTATGAAACAACTCCTTCTATTTCAAAAAAATAATAAAAAGAAATATAGCTAAATAATACCACAAAATAAGAAAAAGGAAAATGATTTTACTTATCATTCTCCTCATCTAATTTCATAAATTCGTTATATAATTCATTACACTTTTCTTTGTCCATTTCTGAAAGTCCTAAAAGAGGATAATCAATACCTAATTTGTCATACTTTTCTTTACCCATTGTATGATATGGAAGAAAGTCAATTCTTTCAATATTTTTTATTTTTTTCAAATATTTTTTTAATTTAACTAAATATTCCATATTATCATTTACACCTGGAATTATTACTTGTCTTATCCATACAATTTTATTCTTAGAATTAAGTAGATCTACAAATTTTTCGAATTCATCTAGCATATCCATACCAGTTACTTTAATATAACCTTCTTTATCAACATGTTTTATATCCAATAAGACTATATCAACTAAATCTAAAACTTCACTATTCTTGGAAGTTCCAATTCCAGCTGTATCGATAGCAATATTAATAGATGCTTCTTTTAATAACTTGCATGTTTCAATTACAAAGTCTGGTTGCAAAAGGGGTTCGCCACCTGAAAAGGTAACTCCCCCTTTTTTACCAAAATAAGTCTTAAATCGTATAACTTTATTAAAAATATCTTTAGGTTCGTAATTTAATTCAAGTTTGTTCCACATCTCTGGATTATGACAAAACTTACATCTTAATTTACAACCATTTAAAAATATTACATTCCTAATTCCTGGACCATCAACAAGTCCAAAAGTTTCTATCGAATTAACACTACCTCTCATATTACATCTTCTCGTGGAATGTTCTTGAAATAACTTCTTCTTGCTGTTTACGAGTTAATCTATTAAATCTAACAGCATAACCAGATACTCTTATTGTAAGAAGTGGGTATTTAGAAGGATTTTCCATAGCATCAATTAATGTTTCTCTATTTAATACATTAACATTCAAGTGATGTGCTCCTTTAGCAAAATATCCATCAAGTAGTGTTGTTAAATTATCTACTCTTTCATTTAGGTTTGCTCCTAAAGCAGATGGAATAATTGAGAATGTATTAGAAATTCCATCACGACAACATTGTGAATAATCAAGTTTAGCAACAGAATTCAAACTTGCTAATGCTCCACTTTCGTCTCTTCCATGCATTGGGTTTGCTCCAGGCGCAAAAGCAACACCTTTCTTTCTACCATCAGGAGTAGCTCCTGTCTTAGATCCATAAACAACATTTGAAGTAATTGTTAATACAGAAAGAGTTACCTCTGCATTACGATAAGTCTTGTGTCTTGAAAGTTCATGATGAACTTTAGAAAGTAATTCACGAGCTATATCATCTACTCTATCATCATCATTTCCATATTTAGGGAAATCTCCTTCAATTTCAAAATCTACAGCAATTCCTCTTTCATCTCTTATTGGTTTTACTTTAGCATACTTAATTGCAGAAAGTGAATCAACAGCAACAGAAAGTCCTGCAACACCATAAGCCATTAATCTATGAACAAGAGTATCATGTAAGGCCATTTGTCCTGCTTCATAAGCATATTTATCATGCATATAGTGAATTACATTCATAGCATTTGAATAAACTTCTGCAATTTTTTCTATCATCTTATCGTATGATGCTTTTACTTTATCATAATCAAGTATTTCATCATCCATAATAGAAAATCCATCGATTACCTTATCACCTTTTACTTCATCAATACCACCATTAATTGAATATAAAAGTGCTTTAGCAAGATTACAGCGAGCTCCAAAGAATTGCATATCTTTTCCTTCTCTCATAGCAGAAACACAGCATGCAATTGCGTAGTCATCACCATATAATGGTCTCATTATATCATCGTTTTCATATTGAATTGAATCAGTTTTAATACTTATATAAGCACAATATTTCTTGAAACTTTCTGGTAAATCTTCACTCCATAAAACTGTTAAATTTGGCTCTGGTGATGGGTCAAGATTTTCCAAAGTATGTAGTAATCTAAAGCTAGTTTTAGTAACCATACTTTCACCATTATGGTTAACTCCACCTATTGAGCAAGTAACCCATGTAGGGTCCCCTGAAAATAACTCATCGTACTCAGGAGTTCTTAAATGTCTTACTAGTCTTAATTTAATAACAAATTGGTCTATTAATTCTTGGGCTAATTCTTCAGTTAAAGTACCATTTTTTAAATCTCTTTCGATATAAATATCAAAGAAATCATCTACTCTTCCTAAAGACATGGCAGCACCATTATTCTCTTTTACTGCTGCAAGATATCCAAAATAAGTCCATTGAATAGCTTCTTTTGCATTTTTAGCAGGAAGTGATATATCAAATCCATATCGAGCAGCCATTTTTTTCATTTCATCTAATGCTCTATATTGCATAGAAATATCTTCTCTTAATTGAATAAGCTCATTTGTCATTTCTCCAACGTAAACACAATCCCATTCACGCTTTTTTTCACTCATTAAGAAGTCAATTCCATAAAGAGCAACACGACGATAATCTCCAATTATTCTTCCTCTTCCATAAGCATCAGGAAGTCCTGTTAATAATCCAACATGTCTTGCTTTTCTAATTTGTTCATCATATGCATCAAAAACACCTTGATTATGTGTTTTTCTATACTCATTAAAATATTTGTCTACAATAGGATCTAACTTATATCCATAAGCTTCTAACTCCTGGTAAACCATTCTAATTCCACCATAAGGATTAACAATTCTCTTAAGTGGTGCATCAGTTTGAAGTCCAAAAATAACCTCATTATCTTTATCTATATACCCAGGATCAAAAGCATTTATTCCAGACATATGTTTAACATCAATATCTAGAACGTGCTTTTTTAGTTCCTCCTTTAATAGTTCTTCACATTTATTCCAAACTTTTGAAGTTTTCTTTGAAATATTACTTAAAAATTTACTATCTCCATCATAGCAAGTATAATTTTTTTGTATAAAATCACTTACATCAATTTTGCTTGTCCAGTCTCCTTGAACAAATCCATTCCACTCTTCTCTCATGTATAAATCTCTCCATTCTAAAATAAAATTATTTGTTCTTTCTCTTTTCAATTTTCAATTGATTAATATTCATTAGTGTCATAACAACTAAATACACAAAAGGAAGTGTAATATAGCAGTTTGATCCAACTAATGAAATTATCGATGCAATTCCATCAAATAAAACATCGTGTAATACTACATAATGTAATCCTGTACCTAATAAAGAGGTAATAAAGAAAACAAATAGTATTAGTACTACCTTATCGCTTTTTTTACTTTTCAAAACAAATCTAACTGTAATATAAGCATAAAATATCATAGCTAAAAATTGAATCAAAAAGATTAAAAACAAAGGTATCGAAGGTGTAATAAGTCTAGATAAATAATCTCCAAAAAAACAATTAAAATTAAATGCCCTACTAGAACATTCAACTAATTGTGTAACTGCTTTTATATCATAAAATAACACACACAAATAATCAAAGACTATAAACAGCAAGGAACCTCCTAAGAATAACAAAATATGATCTTCTCTTCCTTTAGTTTCACTACCATTATAGAATAATATTGTTGGTATATATAACACAAAAACAAATGAAATTAGACACACTAACGTTAAAATGAACGCAAACATATAATCACCTTCTCATATAATCATAACACATCAAAAAATAAAAACAATTAATTTTTTTGAAACATTTCTTTAAGTGTCAAACTAGCATTATAAATCTCTTTTTTACTACATTTATCACGTTGTGAATTTAAAATACCAATTGCATCTTTTAATCCAATTTTCTCTTTAACCATAATATCAACTAGTTCTGCTTCTATCGATAATTCATCTTCATCATTGTTTTTTTCTTCAACTATACATTTATTAAGTACAATTGCATACTCACCTTTTTCAACATTTTGGTCACTAGAAAGTGTAGAATATACATCTTCTATAGATCCATAAAAACCACGTTCATGAATCTTAGTTAAATCAGATGCAACATAAACAAGTGAATGAGGAAAAAACTCAATTAGCTTACTAAATAACTTTATGATTCTCTTAGGTGACTCATAAATAACAAAAGTTCTAATTTTACTTTCTATCATTTTAGAAATCTCATCATTAAACTTTTTATTATCTACAGGTAAAAATCCAACAAAAGAAAACTGCGAAGTGTCAATTCCAGAAACAGACAAAGCTGAAACAACAGCACTAGCTCCAGGAATTGCTATAACTTGAATATTATTTTCATGTGCTTTTTTAACAAGGACATAACCCGGATCAGATATACAAGGAGTACCAGCATCAGTAACAACTGCTACAGATAAACCATTAAGCAAATCATTAATAATTGATTCACTCTTTTCATTTTCATTAAACTTGTGGTAAGCAACAAGTTTCTTTTTTATATCAAAATGATTAAGCAACTTTAAAGATTGCCTCGTATCTTCACAAGCAATATAATCAACTGATTTTAAAACTTCCAATGCTCTAAACGTAATATCATTTAAATTTCCAATTGGAGTTCCAACAATGTACAAAATTCCCATAATTATCACCTAAAAAACATAATATATAAATTATAAATTATAACAAAAGCACCAAAAACCATAACGGCTATTGAAAAAATTTCAAATGAATCTAGTTTTCTTTTTTTCTTCATATTATCACCTAAAAGAATTTTAACATAAAAAGATAAAAACTACTAGAATTTTAATTAGTCTAAAAAAAAATAACTTTATTTTAGGAAAAAGATAAGAAACGAATTATAAATATATTGAGGTGATAAATATGCAAGAAAATATAAAAGATTTAATTGACAAGTTTAATAAAGTAAAAAAACTTGGTTGGGTAAAAAATGAAAGAAAAGGAACAAGCGGAATTGGATATACATTTGAAAAGTTAATTGGCAAAGAAGAAGATAATTTTTATCTTCCAGATTTTCAAGGAATTGAAATAAAAACAAAAAAACATTTTAGCAAAGGTTATTTAACATTATTTAATCTGACACCTGATGGTGATTATTTATTTCCTATAGAGTACATAAGAAATAAATATGGATATAAAGATAAAATAATAACTAATCAAAAAATATTTCAATATACAATAACAAACAAATATAGATGTTTTTTTAAAGATTACTTGTTTAATTTAAAAGTTAATTATGATAGCGAAAAAGTTATATTAGAAATAATAAATATGTTGGATTATTCAAAAGATACATCCATTTCTTGGTCATTTAAGGAAATCAAAGAAAGACTTTATAATAAAATGCCGTATTTAGCTATAATAAAAGCAAATATAGAAGAAAAAAATGATGTTGAATACATCAAATACTATGATATTAAAATATATAAATTAAAAGATTTTTCTACTTTCTTAAAACTTATAGAAAATGGTACTATAAGAATAACATTCAAGATAGGTGTATTTCATAGTGGAACAAGGATAGGACAAGTACATGATCATGGAACTGGATTTGATATACACGAAGATGACTTAAATATGTTATTTGAACAAATAAATATATATAAAAAATGAGATTACAACTTAATAATGTAACCTCATTTTTTTATAATTTATTATTTATTATTTTATTTTTTTAGTCTTAACTTGTTTTTTTGAATATTTCTTTAAAAACTCTTCTAATTCATCTTGATTAGCAAATATTTCCTCAAAAATATTATATAAAGTATCAGTAGCTTCATATTCACCTATTGCATAACATTTTTTTCCTAGACCATAAGCAATACCGGATTCGATATGAGCTGCCTTACCTGCTGGTAAAACTAATAATAAATTACGAGAATTTTTTTCTCCTTCTAAATCACTATGAAATAAATTTAATACTACATCACTTTTTAACCCCAACGATTCAAACACTTGTTGTTTTTCTTCAGGGCTTTGATTTTTATTTCCATATCCCCAATTATCTTCGTTTTTCAAAAAGCAATAATAAGAAATATTATATTTATCAAATAAATTACAAGTATACTTTAAGATGTAAATAATTTAATATTTATATCTTATTTTTTTATGTTAAATTATTTACCAAGAGTTTAAGTGAGAACGGCAAATTACAGAGGTCATAGAAT
>CABUQZ010000026.1 GCA_902493795.1 uncultured Clostridium sp. | reverse complement strand
TTCCTTTCATACACCTACAAGAAAACAATTGATTAATAGTTATTAAACATTATTAAAAGACTAATTGCAACTTTTATATTTTTATGTTTATGAAGTTGCATTTAAGTGTTTAAGTAATAAACTTTTGCTATTAAAGTTGAAATATAAAACGTTTTGTGTTATAATGTAGCAGAAATGGCGCATTATTCTAGTCAATATAGTATTACGAAGACGAGGGTAAAATATCGTTAAAAGGCATATCTATGAAACGTCTTGTGCTTGCTTTATACGCCCAGTTTAGGGTGAGTGCTGGATTTGAAGAGGTTATGGACGATCGTAACGGCATACGGCAACCGGCCCATTTTCTCGTGGAGACCTAAACTTGTAATTTATTACGACTTAGGCGTGAACCTACCTTGTGGCTAAAGTTATGGGTAGAGTAGCCTGGTTTGAGTGGTAATAGGGGATAGAGACAGCTTGCTTGAAAGGTGTACATCTTTTAGTATAGTATCGCTCCTTGAAACTATTGTTGCAAAAAAACACTAGTAATATTTCTATTGCTCGAGGAAAACTCCTAGAATGTAGATTGATATAGGATTGTAGTGTGCACTAAGTGGCTATCAAGTAATAGTATTGGAAACATGCTATTTAATTTCTTAATAGGAAACTACTTAATTGGTAACGATTAAGTGAAATTAAGGGAAATCCAACTTGACCTAAAGGCACAAGGTTTACTATATCAATGCCATTTCGTATTTTTTTTATTTTAGAGGGTATATGAAAAAAAAAGATTATAAAGAGAAGTATTCTAAAAAAGTAAATAAAAAACCTGTTGGGACAAAAAAGAAAGTTGATAAAAAATGGGTTTTAATTATTTCGACAGTATCTTTTTTTATTTCATTGTTTTTTTCTTTTATAGGAGAAACTGTAATACCTAATGCACATATTGCACTAAGCCTTATTTTGGTTTTTTCATTTATTGGATTAGGTATTTTATTTGATATCATAGGATTATCTGTAACAGTTGCTGATATTAGAACATTTAATTCTATGGCTACAAAAAGGGTAAAAGGAGCAAAACTTGGAGTAAAACTAATAAAAAATGCTGCTAAAGTTTCGAGTTTTTGTAATGATGTTATTGGTGATATTTGTGGAATAATTAGTGGTTCTACTGGTGCTAGCATTGCAATTATCATTTCTCAAAAATTTAATATAAATTTATTATTTGTTACACTTATTGTTACAGCAATTATTGCATCACTTACTATTGGTGGAAAAGCAATGGGTAAAAGTTTTGCAATAAATAATAGTAATACAATATTATATAAGTTTGTTAGAGTATTATCATTCTTTACTAAAGAATAATGTTTAATTATAATGAATTATAATAAAGAATTTTAATATTATTTTTTAGATATTTTTGTCTTCTTGTAAGAGATATATGAATACTATATTAATATTGTATAATTTTTCTTAAAAAAATCGTTATAATTATTTGTAATATTGCATAAAAAATGATATATTAATTTATAGTAGGTGATTGCGATGAAACAACAATATATAAAGTTATTTAGCTTTTTGTTAGGTCTTTCTTTTATAATAAGTGGAGTATTGTTTACAGTTGTTTCCGCTACAGTAAAAGAAGATAAAAAGAAAGCAATTGAAGAGGATTCTAAGATTGCTGATGAAATTGGTAATGTTTATGATACTTTTTTTGAAAAAGAAAAAGCACTTTCTAGTTATAGAAACAGTTTAAATAAAGATATTTCAAATTATGTTGTTTTCTATACTGATATGCCAGCTGGGTATAAGAAAATAATAGATGAGATTACAACGTATGAGACTTATGTTAAGGAAGTAAATGATGTTTCTTCTTATCTTTCAGAAAAATGTTCTAAAAATTATAGTGTTTTAGAAGCAAATGAAAAATGTAGTGCTTATTATATTAATATGGAAAAAACAATTAATTCATTTATTGGTGATATAGAGTTTTTTAACTCAAAAATTGACGAATTTAATAAGTGGGCAGAAAAAGAAAATAATAGTTTGCTTGCTTCAACAAAATATAAAAAATTAGATAAGTATATTTCAAAAGATTTTACATCATATGTTGATTTAAATGGTGATGGTACATTTTTAGGAATGAATGCAGATTAGGAGGCTATAATAATGAAAAATGATCTTTTACCTAAGAAAAAACTTGGAAAAATATTTGTAGGACTGGGAATATTCTTGTTTCCACTTTTTTCTTGTTTGTATGTAGTTTCAATTTATAGTGATGGATTGATTTCTGAACCACTTGCTTTGCCGGTTCTTTTTGTTGCTGTATTATCATTTCTTTTACTTGTTTGTGGAATTTATTTTCTTAAAACTGGAAAAGATTCACAAAAACTTAAAATGAAGTTACCATTAAAAATAGTTTTAGGGTTATTTGCATTTTGTTGGGTAGTTGGTGGTTATACTGTATTAGGACTTTTATATTTACCAGGTACTGGATTTAAAGACTGGTTAATAACTACTGCAATGACTACAATGAATCACCAATATTTTGCAACATGGTTTTATGATGATTATGATGTTAATTTAGTTCTTGCAAATAATAGAGTTGTTGAAAGTGGAGAAGATTCAAATCCTGATTTAATTAATTTTTCACAACCAAATTTTAATCAAACTACTTATAAAAATGAATTTGAAAAACAAATATTAACTAAAGATGAAGGTAATGATGTTTATAAGATAATTGATATTGATAGAGACGGATTTAAAGGAAAGATGGCTGTTATTTATGATCCTTCGAAAGTTAAATTAGGGGTTTCTAAAGGAATTGGTACTTCTTTAGGTGGATCATATGGACAATTTATTACTGAAATTGCTAGTAGATATAATGCAAGTCTTGCAATAAATGCTGGAGGGTTTTATGATCCAGATTGGAATTCTGCTGGAGGAGTTCCACATGGTCCTGTAATATCAGATGGTAAGTTAGTTGCTAATTTTAAAAGAATTGGTATGAATGGTGGTATCATAGGATTTACAAAAGATAATAAACTAATATTAGCTAGGATGTCTGCTCAAGAAGCATTAGATGCTGGTATTCGTGATGCTGTTGATTTTGGACCTTTCTTAATAGTAAATGGTAAGCCATCATTTATAAGAGGAAATGGCGGATGGGGAACTGCTCCAAGAAGTGCTATTGCTCAAAGAGAAGATGGAATTGTTTTATTACTTGCAATAGATGGAAGACAAGTTGGAAGTCCTGGTGCTGACTTAGTTCAAGTAACTGAATTGTTACTAGATTATGGTGCTGTAAATGCCGCAAACCTTGATGGAGGAACATCAACAGCTATGGAACTTAATGGACAGATAATAACTAATCCAAGAAATGGTAATTTTCAAGCTAAAACAAGACCAGTTCCAAATGCTTGGATTGTTGTAAAATAATTTTACTTTTACATTACTGTAAAGTTTTGTATAAACTATTGAAATAATGTGTCTAATAATATATTCTTAAAATAGGAAGGTGATACAATGATTTATCCATCAATTGATAAACTATTAAACATTGTTGATTCAAAATATGAATTGGTACATATAGCTGCAAGACGTAGTAAAGAAATAACTTCAACAGATCATTTGCAAATGCCTGTAAACAAGTATGTTTCAAAGAAGAATATTGGAAGAGCTTTGGAAGAGGTTGCAGAAGGATATATTAAAGTCAAAGAAGTTAAAGAGTAAGCACATATGTGCTTTTTTTGTTGTATAGGAAAGTTTATTTCATAATATAATGCATTTTATTGGGTATTTTATTCGATAAAAAATTCTATGTATTAATTGAAAAAAAGAATTGACATACGTACTTATGTTTGATATAGTTGGTTTGCTTGAGGAGATACAATGTAAAAAGTTCATTATTTTAGACTTTATCCAAATTTTGGCTAAAAGGTATTAATATGTAATATATTTTGTTGGGTGAGAACTGTATATGGCAATGATAAATATATAAAGATATTTAATATGTATAAAGAGTTATTGCTATGTTATCAAGGATAAAGCTAAAAAAAGTAATAAAATGAATGAGTACGATAGCGACTATCGAAGTTTAAGCCTATAAAGAATAGAGGGTATTTATCAATGGAGTATGTGATGTCCAAAGAGATTAGAAAAAATTTTTAAATCTTTTGTTCAAAAAAAGTTATAATGATATTAGGTGATATAATGAAAATACTAAAATACGAAAAAAAGAATAATGGAATGTATCAAGTTTTTTTTGATAATAATTATAATGTTGATATTAACGAAGAATTGATATTAAAAAATCAATTACTTATAAAAAAAGAATTAACAGAAAAAGAATTAGAAGTAATACTTCAAGAAAACGAAAAATATATAGCGTATAATATTGCAATAAAATATATTTCTATAAAAATGAGATCAAAGAAAGAAATTAGAGAATATTTAACTAAGAAAAATATTAATGATATTTATATTGATGAAGTTATATTAATGCTTGAAAAAGAAAGGTATCTTGATGATTTAAGATATGCTCAAGCTTATGTTAATGATAAAGTTCATTTAAGTAATGATGGACCAAATAAAATAAAGATGAAACTTAAGGAACATGAAATAAATGGTGAAGATATCTCAAAAGCTTTAGAGTCTTTTAGTTTTGAAATACAAAAAGAAAAAATTGATAAGATAATTGCAAAACAAATTAATTCTAATCGAAATAAAAGTAGCTATATGTTAAAAAATAAAATAATTACTTATTTAACAGGGTTAGGATATGGAAAAGAAGTGATTATGAGTTCTTTAAATAATATAGAAATAAAAAATGATAAAGAACTATATAATAAGGAATATCAAAAGATATATAAGAAATTATCAAAGAAGTATTCTGGCGATGAACTTTTATTTAAAGTTAGACAAAAAATGTATAGTATGGGGTTTAAAGATATTGAATAATAATTAAATATTTCCAATAAAAAATATGACCTTTTGGTCATATTTTTATTCATATTGATATTTATAGTTTTCGTATTGTTCTTTTAGTGCTGTATCTTCTATAGTAACATTATTATCTTCTCTTAATTTGATTAATGCTTTATAAGAAATGTTACTATCTTTTGATATTTCTTCGTCTGCAAGAGATTCGATTATTTCTTCTTTAGCTTCTTCTAATGGTTTCTTTTCATATTCTTTAGTTTTTAGTATAATGTGATATCCAAATTTTGTTTTAACTGGTTCTTTTGTGTACTCTCCAACTTTAAGTTTTAATGCAGCACTTTCAAATTCAGGAACCATTTTTCCATGTCCAAATTTTTGTCCTATTGCTCCACCATTTTCAGCGCTTCCATCTTTTGAGTATTGTTTAGCAAGTTCTGCAAAATTTTCTCCATTATCAAGTTTTTTAATAATTTCTTTTGCTTTATTTTCTGCTTCTTTTTCAGCTTTTGCTTTTTCTTCTTCAGTTGCATTAGCATCATACTCAGCAGTTATTAAAATGTGACTTGCTTCCATTTCAGCGATATAATCATCTTCATAATAATCTTTTATTTCGCTTTCAGATACTAAAGTTTTTGCATAATCTTCTACAGCTTTACTTCTTTTGAAATTTAATTTAAATACTTCTTCAAGTTCTTCTTCGTTGTTAACACGATAACGATCTCTTAGATATGTGTCATAAGATGAATAAGAACCACTGTAAAATACTTCGTAATATGCTTTATCATTATCTTTTTGAGCTTTTATGTATTCTTTTTGTTCATCTGTATCTTCGTATTTCTCATTTAGTATTTTAGTATCTATCATATCTAATAGAATACTTAAAGCATATTGATTTTTCATCTCATCATATAAATCATCTACTGCTATTTTACCTTTATCTGAAGTTACAACTGCTTCTTTTCCATTCTCTAATTTTGGTACTTGCTTACATCCTGTTAATAATAAAAGTACAGAAAATGTAGCTATTAATACTTTCTTCATGTTATCTCCTTTCACTAGTACATATATATAATAACAAATATTAAAAAAATTAACAATAAATTTGATTTAAATTAAAAATATAATGGTTGTTTATAAGAACTTTTTTTTCTTTAATCCATAGAATATTATGACTAAAGAAAAGGAGGACTATGTTATGAATAATTGTACATCATCTTCTGCAATTGTCTTAGTATTATTTATTTTATTGGTAATTATCATTGGTTCTTGGACATAATAAAATAATATAAAGACAATTTGCTTTATGGTAAGTCAGTAATCTGACTTGCTTTTTTTTAGGTTTTGTTGTATAATATGTGGAAATTTTAGGGGGATGGTTTTAATGGGAATTAGAGCAACTGTTATTCAAGCAATAAAATGTATAAAAATGGAGTATAAATTAATTGATAAAATGCTAACAGCATTAGAAAATCAAAATGAAGAGCAATTTAATCTTATACAAGAAACTTATAAACTAAAAAAAACAAAGACTGATTATGTTATAGGAACTTTACTTCAGGATTTTTCATTAGATGAAATATTGGCAAGTGTTACCTCATTTATGGGACCTTCTTTTGAAGGGTATATTAATGCTGAAGGATTGGGTGAAATAATTATTAATGATTTCTTTTCTGCAAGACATAGAATGATATTTGATAAGCCTACATCATCACATAGTGAAGAACATATCAAATATTTATTGTCTACATATTTGTGGGATCAAAAAAATTCAGAATTAACTGAAGAACAGAAAAAAGGTGTTCATAGATTAGTTCTTCCATTTTTTGCTAAATCAGAATTTGTAAGAAGCTATTTTGCAGGAGATGTGGAGACTGCTGAAATTTGTAGTACTCCTGATGAGTCTTTTGGCAAACTATATTCTGATAGATATGCTTTACCAAAGTATTATAAATTATTAAATAATTTAATTAAGGAATGTAATATTACTGAGTATTTTGAAGGTTTAGACAGTGAAGATAATTGTTGTGCTAGAAGAAAATTTGTCGAACTTCAACTAGCTGCACTTTCTATTCAAATGGATAGAAGAGAACTTGTTTATCCAACTTTAGAATGTCCAATATCAGATTTTGCTGAAGATAGAATTAGAAATGCATCAGAATTAGTAAAAAGAATTAACAATAATGAAACAAAACAAATGAAAAAAGTAATACGATTATAATAGATTTGAATATTAAATATAGGGTTAATTTTTATTTATATTTAATTTATAATTTAGATATTTATTTTGAGTTACCAGTTAGGTAACTTTTTTTAGTTTCGAAAAAAATAAAATTATTTGATGAAAATGCTTAGATATATGTTATACTTGTAAAGTAGTGGAGGATATCCATTTCTAAAATAAGTGTTAGAAAGGAAAGTTAAAAATGGAAGAGAATGAAAAGGAAAATACTGATTTAGAAAAGAAAGAAAATTTAAATGAAAATCAACAACCACAAAATAGCAAACAAAAAAACAAATCAACTTTAATTATTATTGTACTATTAGTAATAATTGCAGGGTTATTAGTATTTATTGGATACGATAAAGTATTTAAGAAAGATACTGAGAGCAATAAGAAAGCAGATGACAAACAACAAGAGGAAAACAAAGATAATAAAGACGATAAAGATGATGACAATCAAAAAGAAGAAAAACCTAAAGATGCAATTTATAATTTACCAGATGGTGAAATTTCAATAACTAATGAAGATTTAATAAAATATCATAGTTTATTTAAAACAACTAATTATCAAGCAGAAGCATATTTGGAAAGGTTAAGTAAAGGTACAATTGAAACGCTTTCTAAAGACGATGTTAATACGGATAAGATTGGATTTGCAATTACTAAAATCAAACCAGTAAAGAGAAGCTGCTCTCTTATAAACTTAAATTTAGATGATGATTATTTTTGCGGCGACAGTACTAGTGAAATGTTAATAGCTCATTCAAAAAATGATAAAGAAAAAGTAAAAATGTTAGAGTCTAAAAATGAGACAAACACATTTACAAAAGAAGAAATTGATAGTAAAGAAAAAGAAATATTTGGTGAGATTTTAGATGTGCCAAAAGATAATATAGTTGGTTATGGGTATGGTTTTGCATACATTTATGATCCTATAAGTAATTTGATTGCAGAACATTCAATTCAAGCTGGTGGAACCGCTCCAAGTGTATATGAAGAAACAATTACATCTGCAAGTAAAAATGGTGATTTGTTAACAATTGAATCAAGACAATTAATATCATGGGGAGAAAACTCAAATGAAACACATCCGCCTAAAATTAGTAAAGTAACACTTACTTTAAAATGGAATGAAGAAGTAGGAAGATATGTGTTCTATAGTAGAGAATCAATTGAACAAAAATAAAAAGACAAATAAGTAAAGTACATATTTGTCGTAGTTAAAGCATCTTTTGATGCTTTTTTTAGTCTTTTAATTGTTCATAAACATCATCCACATTTACTAGTATCTTTTCATTTTTAGAAATTTTAAATTCATCGTTAGAATATCTTGGAATTAAATGGAAGTGAATATGCTTAACTTCTTGACCTAAATCATTATTTTGACAGATAGTTAATCCCTCACACCCTAACTTATCTTTTAAAACATCATATAAATTTTTAATAACTTTATGTATATGTGGTATTAAAGATTCATCTATATCCATAATATTTTTATAATGTTTTTTTGGTACAATTAACATATGTCCATTAGTGTTTGGGTTAACATCTAAAAATACTTTAACTAAATCATCTTCATAGATAGTGTTACTTTTAATATCTCCATTAATTATTTTACAAAAAATACAATCCATAATTTACCTTCTTTCAATATATATTTTAACATATAAAAAGAAAAGTTTCCTTTTCTTTTCGTGAATAATCAAATATCAATTATATTATGGAAGAATATTATCTTTTTTATACAGAAAGTATTATTATTTATGATATAATAGTAACGATTAGAGGTGAAACTATGATTAGTATTAATAAATTGAATGTCGTAGTTCTTGATAAGAAAATATTAAATGATTTTAGTTTAGATATAAAAGATGGTGAAATTCATGCCATAATGGGACCTAATGGAACTGGTAAATCTACTTTATCAAAAGTTATTTTAGGTAATAAGAATTATGAAGTTAAAAGTGGAGATATTAAATTAGATGGAAAATCTATTTTAGGATTAACAACAGATGAAATTGCAAGACGTGGAGTTTTCGTTTCATTTCAAAATCCAATTAGTGTAGAAGGAGTACAAAATAGTGAGTTTATAAAAACTGCTATTAATGCAAGACGAGAAAATGCAATTGGTCTTTTTGAGTTTGTTAAAGAAATGGAAAAAGTAGCTAAAGATCTTGATTATCCAGGTGACATGATTCATAGATCAATTAATGTTGGTGCAAGTGGTGGAGAAAGAAAGAAAAATGAAGTATTACAATTAGAACTTTTAAAACCTAGCTTTATCATACTTGATGAACTTGATTCTGGACTTGATGTTGATAGTCTTAGAATAGTTACATCTGCAATTAATAAATATTTAAAAGAAAACCCTAAAACATCAGTACTTATTATTACTCATTATCCTAGAATACTTGAATATATTAAACCACAATTTGTTCATATGATGGTATGTGGAAAAATTGTTAAAACAGGTGGATACGATTTAGCATTTGAAATAGAGAAAAATGGATATTCTGATACATCTGTTATAGATAGTGAGAAAAAAGATGAATAAACTAGTAGTAGATAATAGTATTCAGCTTTCTGATATGGTAATAGATACTGATACAGATATGGAAGTAAATCTTGTTGATACAGAAAAAGATATTACTATACATATTGGAGATGGGGTATGTGTCAAAAGCTTTATTAATAATAGAAATACTAAAAACAAAGTGCGTTACTTGCTTGGAGAAAACGCAAACGTTGTAATAAATAAACTATCAGTTGATTGTAGTGATGATATAGAATTAATATTAAACGGATATAATGCTAATTTAAAATATAATACTAGTGTAATAAATTATGGTGATAATTCTTGTAAACAAGTAGTTAGACATAGTGCTAATAATGTTACAAGTAAAATTGTAAATCACGCGATAAACGTGGATAACAATAGTTTTAAGTTTATTGTAGATGGAATAATAGAAAGAAATGCATCAAAAGTTGATTTTAAACAAGATAATAAAATAACGAATTTAAAAGAAGGAAAAAGTAATATACTACCTAATTTAATAGTAGATAACGATGATGTTTTAGCAAGCCATTCAGCTTATGTTGGAACGTTTGATCCGGAAATTAAATTTTATATGATGAGTAGAGGACTTATTGAAAAAGAATGCGATGATTTATTAATTAAAGCTTTTCTTTTAAATGATATGGACTTATCTTCAAAAGAAAGGGATATATATTGTTCAATAATAGAAAGTATTAATAAATAATGGAGGTGATAAATTGAATAGGGAAGATTTTGAAATATTTAATGATGGTTTAATATATTTTGATAATGCTGCAACTACTCAAAAGCCTAGAAGTGTCGTTAATGAAATTGTCGATTATTATACAAAGTATACTGCTAATGCTCATAGAGGAGATTATGATATTAGCTTAAAAGTTGATGAAAAGTACGAAAGTGTTAGAACAAAAGTTAAGAATTTAATAAATGCTGATAGTGAAAAAGAAATAATTTTTACTAAAGGATCTACTGAAAGCTTTAATATGATAATATTTGGTTTTATGGCATATTATCTTAAAAGTGGTGATGAAGTAATACTTAATAAAGGTGAACATGCTTCTAATATATTACCTTGGATTACTTTATCCGAGAAAATTGGATTCAAAATAGTATATGCAGAATTAAATGAAGATTATTCATTAACTATAGATAAAATTAAAGAAAAGATTACACCTAATACTAAAGTAATATCTCTTGCTCATATTACTAATGCTATTGGAGATGTTAGACCTATTAAAGAAGTAGGAGAGTTATGTAGAGAAAATAATATTTTATTTGTTTTAGATGTTACTCAAAGTATTGGTCATAATAGAATTGATGTTAAAGAAAATAATGTTAGTTTTCTTGGGTTTTCTGGGCATAAAATGTTAGGACCTACTGGTGTTGGAGTGCTTTATGGAAAAGAAGAGTTACTTGAAAAACTAGTTCCTTTAGAGTATGGCGGAGGAATGAATATAGCTTTTTCTAGTAGTGGAAGTTATGAACTTAAAGAGTTACCATTTAGACTTGAAGCAGGTACTAGAAATATTGCTGGAGTAATTGGACTAGGAGCAGCAATTGATTATTTAGAAAATATTGGTCTTGAAAAGATACATTTATATGAAATGGAATTAAAGAAATACTTAGTTGAAAAAATAAAAAAAGTTCCTAATATTAAGGTATATAATGAAAGTAATGAATCAGGAGTGCTTTTATTTAATGTTTCAGGGTATTTTAGTCAAGACGTAGCAATATATCTAAATAGCAAAAAAATTTGTATAAGGGCAGGAAACCACTGTGCAAAAATGTTACAGGAAGTAATATGTGATACTAATACCTGTCGAGTTAGTTTATATTTTTATAATACTAAAGAAGAAATTGATAAATTAATTGAAGCATTATATAATCAAGACAAGATATTTGATACAATAGTGTAAGAAGGAATAGAGGGAAGAAATATGGATGTAAAATTAAAAAGAGAAGTAATACTTGATAATTATCAAAATCCTGCAAATCGTGGAATACCAAAAGATTCAAGCTATAAAGAAGTTAATTCAAGAAATGAATCATGTGTTGATAATATTACAGTAGCAGCTAAAATTGTCGATGGAAAGATTGAAGACGTTAAATTCGATGGTGATGCCTGTGCTATTTGTACATCAGCATCTAGTGTTATGACTAAAGAATTAAAAGGTAAGACACTTGATGAAGCAGAAGTAGTAATTGATAATTTTGAAAGAATGATAAACGAGTTACCATATGATGAAGATGTGCTAGGAGAATTAAATATTTACAATGAAGTATATAAACAACCTAGTAGAAAGAAATGCGCTCTTCTTCCTATGGGATCAATAAAAAAGATAATAGATAGCGAAGAATAACAGAAAGAAGGATGTTCTTTATGGAAATAGTAGGATTAAGTGAAGAAAACATTAGAGAAATATCAAAAATAAAACATGAGGAACAATGGGTTTTAGATTTTAGATTAAAAAGTTACGAATTATTTAAAAAACTAGAAATGCCTACTTTTGGGCCATCTTTTTCTTTAGATTTTGATAAAGTAATATATTATAAAAGTCAGGAAAAAGGGATAAATAATAGTTGGAATAATATCGATAATAACATTAAATGTGAATTTCAATCATTAGGTGTAATTGATAGTGAAAAGTATATGGATGGTATGGGTGTTCAATATGAAAGTGAAGTAATATACCATAACATGCTTGAAGAATTAGTTAAGAAAAACGTTATTTTTACATCAATTGAAGTTGCTATGAAAAAGTATCCAGATTTAGTTAAGAAGTATTTTTCTAAGATTGTTAGTAATGCTGATAACAAATTAGCTGCTTTAAATAGTGCTGTATTTTCAGGTGGTAGTTTTATTTATATTCCACCTAATACTACTCTTGATAGACCACTTCAAAGTTACTTTAGAATTAATTCAAGAGGAATGGGGCAGTTTGAAAGAACTTTAATAATTGTTGATGATAATAGTCATTTACATTATATAGAAGGATGTACTGCACCAACATATTCTGATTCTTCACTTCATGCGGCAGTTGTAGAAATATACGTTGGAAAAAATAGTAGTTGTCGTTATTCAACAGTTCAAAACTGGGCTACAAACGTACTTAATCTAGTTACTAAAAGAGCACTAGTAGAAGAAAATGGTGTTATGGAGTGGATTGATGGTAATATAGGAAGTAAAGTTACTATGAAGTATCCAGCATGTATTTTAAAAGGTGATAATTCAAGTGGAACTTGTATTACAATAAGTGTTGCAACTCACGAACAACAACAAGATAGTGGAGCTAGAATGATTCACATTGGAAAGAATACAACTAGTACAATAATATCTAAAAGTATTGCAAGGCTTGGAGGAAACGCTACATATCGTGGAAAAGTTGACATAAAGGAAAGTGCTACAAATAGTAAAGCTATTGTAAAATGTGATTCATTAATACTAGATGCTAATTCAAAAAGTGATGCTTATCCAACTAATGTTTGTAGAACTAAAACAGCTAGTCTAGAACACGAAGCTACTGTATCGAGAATAAATGAAGATAATCTTTTCTATTTGATGAGTAGAGGTATTCCTGAAGAGAAAGCTACAGAATTAATTATCCTAGGATTTATAGAAAGATTTAGAGAAGAATTACCTATGGAATATGCAGTTGAATTAAATCAATTATTAAAGAGAAATTTGTAAAAAGTATAAATTAATAAAAATATAATATGTATTTAATAAGAAATTTGTAATTTTGTTAAAGAAAATATAAATTTCTTTTTTTCTTTTGTGTAAAAACATTAAATAGTCAATTTGATTAGTTCTTTTTAAAATGTTAAAGTAATTTTTGAAAGGAGGGAAAATATGTTGAATCAGGTGGTTTTGGTTGGAAGACTTGTTAAAAATCCAGAGCTTGTAGAAACAGAAAAGAATAAGAAGTTATCTCGTGTTACAATAGCAATTCCAAGAAGCTTTAAAAATATGGATGGAGAATATGAAACAGATTTTATAAATTGTATTATGTGGGATAGTGTTGCCAAATCAACTGTTGAGTATTGTAAAAAGGGAGATATTGTTGGAATAAAAGGAAGAATTCAAAGTAATGTAGTAGAAAATGAAAACGAGAAAAAATATTATTTTGACGTAATTGCAGAAAGAGTAACATTTTTATCTAACAAAAAAGAAGAGAAATAGTCATAAGACTATTTTTTTTAATGGTTTACGATATGTTAACTTTAAACAAAATACTCTAATGATTCAATATAATGTGATTAGTTTGAAGAGTGGTGAATTGCTATGATTTTATTTAGCAAGAGATTAAGACAACTTAGAAAAGAAGCAGGTTATTCTCAAGAACAATTAGGTAAAATGTTGAATGTTACTAAAGTAACAATTTCAAATTATGAAACTGGTTCTAGAATGGCATCTGTTGAAACATTAATTGATATAGCTAATTTATTTAAAGTTGATCTAGATTATTTAATTGGTACAGATAGTTATGTTATTAGTGATGACGAAGAACAATATGGAGTTAGAATGGCTAAAGAAGAAATTGAATTAGTTAAAGAATTAAGAAAGCATACTGATTTATATAATAGTTTGTTAGAAGAACCTAAAAGAACTATAGAGTTAATAGAGAAGAAAATAAGATAATATTTTCTTTTTTCTTTTGTAAATTGCAAACTATAATTCTTGTCTAATATGTGATTATTAGTTATAATTAATTTATAGGTAAGGTGTTTATAATGAGTGAATATTATAGAGTAAGTGATAAGATTTGTAAGTCTTCAGTTATTGATGATATAAATACTAGTATTTCTGATACAGAAAAAGATATCTCTGATATCCATAATAATATTTCTAGTTTGAGTTCTCCTAGAAATTGTTTTTTATATGGTAATTCAATTGAAAATTTTGAAAACTTACTTGTAACAATTAATCAGACATTAGTAAAATTAAATGAAAGATTTTCTTATTTTGATACTGGACTAGAAGAAATTGAAAACACATCATCTCAACAGATTAATGAAATAGAAATACCTACTATTCATAATGCTGAATTACATAATGTTGAATTTTCTATTCCTTCAGTTACTGTTAGTCCAACGACTTCTAACCCTGTTATAAATACACCTGTTGCTTCACAGCCAAGCCCATCTTTTTCTAATACTTTAGAGTCAACAAATAATGGTATGAATTATGAAAATCAAGAACAAGTAGTGGAAAATAATTCTAGTACAAGTGTAATGAATGAAAACATTCAAGAAAATAATGAAGAAGTAACTCTTTCTAATGAAGAAGAACTTATAAATGACGATAGTATACAATTTAGTGATGAAGCATCTAATGATGATTCTTATGATATTGAATTTAAAGATGAAGTTGAGTTGTCTTTTCCTGAAACCGAGGTAAAAGATAATACAACTGAAGTAAATAGTTCGGTTGACACGCAAAGTGAAAAAGAAGAATCAGGCGGTGGATTTAATGCTGCTCTTGTGGGTGGAATTGCTGCTGCAGTAGGTGCTGTTGGTGCAGGAGCTGCTTATGCTTTTTCTAATATGAAAAAGGATGAAGAAAAAGATAGTGATTCTAAAAGGGGTGAGTAGTTTATGGATTTTAGAGCAAATACAAACGAATTGATTGATTCGAGTTCTCAAATTGATTTATATTACAATGAATTGTTAGAAAATATTAATAGATTAAAAGAAGCGTTAGAAAAAATTAAACTTTCTTGGATTGATGAGTCTTCCAAAACATTTGTAACTAGTTTTGAATCTTATTTGAAACAACTAGAACAATTATTTAGTGTCTACAATAGATTATCTGTTGTTATAAAAAACACAATGAATAGATATTTAGAATGTGATGAATTATCATCAAAAGGAGCTTACAAAGTTCAGGATTATGTTGTCATGACAAAATAAACGGAGGCAATAATGAATAAGATAGAATTAAAGGATACTAGTTCATTTACAGATGCAATAAATGCTATCAGTTCTTGTTCAAAAAATATAAATGATTTAGTAAATAAAGAAAATGAAATATTAAATGATGTTACTGATGATTTAAAATGGAAAGGCAAAACTAAACAAGCGATTTTACAAAAAAAACAAGTATTGCAACAACAAACAAGTACTATTGAGACAACTCTTCAAAATTATGCTAGTTATTTGCAAAGTGTGTTGAACGCATATGAAAAAATGGATGCATATCTAAAAGAGTCATCAAATAATTTGAGTAATGGAAATTAATAAGGAGGAATTATTATGGAAGATGAAAATGATTCTTTATCTTTAGATCAATATTATACAAGTTTAAAGGATTTTAATCAGTACTCTAAGCCTAAAATGATTGAAGATAACTTAGAAAAAATTAATAAAAATATTACAAAAATTCAAGAAAGATTAGAAGAGTTAAGTGGAGATACTATTTTTGCTGGAAATGATCAGGTTAGTGATTTAATGTATAAACTAAATGATGCAAAAAAGTATGTTCAATCTTCTTTAATTCCTGCTACTGAAAAAATAAAAAAATTACAAGAGTTATTAGAAAAAAGAAATTCCAATAAACATTTAATGGATAACAATAGAAGTGATGCTCTTTTAGAAAAAGTTATCGTTTCTGATGATAGTTCATTTAATTATAATCCTAAGTTTTCTAATTATTTAAATAATAATTCTTTAAGTTCTGTAGATAGATTAAAATCCATTCGTCTTTCTAACTTGGATGTTGAAATATATTCTTTAATAAAGGAAATTAAAGAATTATCATCTTATCAGTTTGGTGGAATACAATTAGAGACTATTACTGCTATACAGGCGTTGTATGGAGTAATTTATCCTGGTGTTGAAGATCAGATAGCATCAGTACAACCAAAGTATGGGGTAGAGTGTCCTGGTATCGGAGATCAGATAGCATCAGTACAACCAAAGTATGGAGTGGAGTATCCTGGTATTGGAGGTCAGATAGCATCAGTGCAACCAAAATATGGAGTAGAGTATCCTGGTATTGGAGATCAGATATCATCAGTGCAACCAAAATATGGAGTAGAGTGTCCTGGTATTGGAGATCAGATAGCATCAGTGCAACCAAAATATGGAGTAGAGTATCCTGGTATCGGAGATCAGATAGCATCAGTACAACCAAAATATGGAGTAGAGTATCCTGGTATCGGAGATCAGATAGTATCTGTACAACCAAAGTATGGAGTAGAGTGTCCAAGTATTGGAGATCAGATAGCATCAGTGCAACCAAAGTATGGAGTAGAGTGTCCAAGTATTGGTAGTCAAATAACATCTGTGCAGCCAAAATATGGAGTAGAGTATCCAAGTATTGGTAGTCAAATAACATCAGTACAACCTAAATAACATCGAATATGATGTTATTTTTTTTCAAAAAAAAAGAAGATTTAACTTCTTATTTATCTTTTGGTCTATTAAAGCTTTTCAAATGACAGAATCTAGGTTCGTTCAAATCAAAGTCCCATGTGTGAAAGGCATCTCCTAAACATAACTTCCAGTCTTTACATTTTTTACATTTTTCATTACATGTTCTTTTAATTGTTCTGTATGGTTTAAACTTTGTTTCCCAAACTTCTGTAAAACTATCTTTTCTTATGTTACCTTGAATTAGTTCTTTTCTTCTTTCAACGTCAGGACATACAAATATATCACCATTACTTAATATGCAGCCTATTGAGATACCTGTATTACAAACAAATGGTTGTGTTCTTACTATTGGCTCAACGTCCATTCCAAGAAAGTGGCTACAACCATAAACAATTTCCATTCCATTATCTTCTCTTTGCTTTTCTGCAATAAAATTAAACATTCTTTCAATTTGATCAGGTTCTAAAAGTAGATCGTGATTGTCTTTTGCTCTTCCTATTGGATCAACTTCCATAACTCTCCAATGTTTAATACCCAAATCTTTTAAAAATTGATATAGCTCTTCTAATTCATCAATATTTTTTTTATTTACACATGTAGTTACTTGGACAATTTTAATGACTTTACTATTTAACATTAACTTAAGACCATGAATAATCTTATCCCAACTATTTTTTACTTTTCTAAAACTTTCATGTGTTTCTTTTAATCCATCTATACTTATAGAAGTACTGTACATTTCAGCTTCTTCCATTTTTTTTACCATTTCTTCATTTATCAAAATACCATTAGAAGTTATTCCCCAGTAGTATCCTAAACTTCTTGCGTATTTCATTAGGTCAAATAAATCTTCTCTTAATAAAGGTTCTCCACCTGTAATATTAAGCATTACTTTTCTTGTATCATAGTTTTTATCATATATTTCTTTTAAAACTTTTTTGATTTCATCTCCAGTAATTTCATTTGTAGGATGAAAATCACCACAATTACTTCCACAATGCTCACATCTTGCATTACATCTTAATGTCACTTCAAAAAAAAGCGCTCTTAATGGGTGCAATTTCATTGCATATTTTCTACTTTCATAAAATGAATCAATAAAATCTTTATCTGTTTTTCTCATTGTATTCATTTCTTTTTCTGTATATAGTTTGATTTTTTTTTCTTTCATAATACTTCTCCATTAAATACATAATACCATTATTTTTTAAATATATAAAGATTTAGATATTTATCTTCTTTTTTTTTTCCTTTTTGTGTATAATAATTTATAGTAGGAGGCTTACATATGAATGTTATAGATATTATTGATAAAAAGCGAAATAATAAAGAATTATCAAAAGAAGAACTTGAGTTTGCATTTAAAGGATTTCTAGATAATACAGTTAAAGATTATCAAATGTCTTCTTTATTGATGGCAATTTGTATAAATGGTATGTCAGATCAAGAAGTATTTGATTTAACAGATATATTTATTAATAGTGGTGATGTTTTGGATTTATCTATAATTCCTGGAGTTAAAGTAGATAAACACTCAACTGGTGGTGTTGGAGATAAAACTACATTAATAATTGCTCCTATAGTTGCTTCTTTAGGAATTATTGTACCTAAAATGAGTGGACGAGGACTAGGACTTACTGGTGGTACAATTGATAAATTAGAAAGTATTCCAGGTTTTAAAGTTGAAGCTACTAAAGAAGAATTTATGAAAGAACTTAGTGATATTGGAATGATAGTTTGTAGTCAAACTGATTCATTGGTTCCTCTTGATAAAGCAATTTACTCATTAAGAGATGTTACTGCTACAGTTGATTCTATTCCATTGATTGCTGTTAGTATTATGAGTAAAAAAATAGCAAGTGGTGCTGATAAAATACTTATCGATATTAAGTGTGGTGATGGAGCATTAATAAAAGATGATAGATCTGCTAAAGAATTAAGGGATTTAATGGTAAGAATTGGTAACTTCTATAATAAGGAAGTTAGATGTTTAATTTCTGATATGAACACTCCTTTAGGAATGTGTGTTGGAAATGCTTTAGAAGTTGCTGAAGCAGTTGAAATTCTTGATGGAAAAGTTAGAAACAATCTTTATGATTTGTGTATAGATATTGCAAGTAATATGGTAAGTATGGCTAAAGAAATATCTATTATTGATGCAAGAGATGAAGTAATTGACGCTATTAACTCTAAAAAGGCTATTAATAAATTCTATGAGTTTATAAAGTATCGTGGTGGTAATATTGAAAAGATGACTATCAGTGATAATAAGCTTGAAGTTAAATCTACTAAAGCTGGTACTATTACTGCAATTGATGCAATGATTGTTGGAAAAGTATCAAGTGAACTTGGTAGTGGAAGAAGTGAAAAAGGCGATGAAATTAATCATAGAGTAGGAGTATTTCTAAATAAACAAGTTGGGGATACAGTTAAAGTTGGAGATGTATTATGTACTTTGTATTATGATACATTGGAAAATAACTTTAATATTGGTGATGCCTTTACAATAGAAGAAGTATAAATTTTTTATAATTGATTGTATAATGAAAAGAACTAGTGAATTATATCATTAGTTCTTTTTGTGATGAGAAAACCCCCAGATAGTTGATATGAACCCCGTTTCTTGGACAAAAGGAAACGAGGTTTTTATATGAGCAAATTAAGCTATGAAGAAAAAATGAATTTGTACAATGATAAAAAGAAAGGTACACCTCTAAGTCAACT
>CABUQZ010000025.1 GCA_902493795.1 uncultured Clostridium sp. | reverse complement strand
AAAGAATAATCTTGTGATTTTAAAAAAATACCAAGATGCTTTTTGCGTGCTTGGTATTTTTTTTGCGACTATTTTATATCATTATTTTATGATATGAACTTTCCTATAAGATAAAAAAAGGTACATTAGTACCTTATTTTATTACAACTAAACTCATTATGAAATTGTAATATAAACTAACACATAATGTATCAGTCAATTAAAAGAGTGATAATAAAGATATTCTTATTCGATTTATAGTTCATTAATTACTATTTGCAAGTATATCCGTCTTTTTCGTATTTTTCTTTAACTTCTTTCATAGTTCCACCGCTAAATGTATCATCATTTAAACCAGATTCACTAACAGAAGCATTGAACTCAAGCTTATTTCCACTAACAGATGCTTCACAATCTTCAAACATATCACTAGAACAGAACATTCCCTCAAGTAAAGATTTAGCTTGTTCTATTTCTTCATCAGAAGAACCATCAGGAATTACTGTAGTCATATGCATCTTTGCTCCGACTACTTTTTCTTCTTTGTCATCAAACTCATATACTAATTCTTGAGTTTCATTATCTTCTTCTTTTGTACAAGTTAATGTATGTCCGCTTCCACCACATCCTGTTAATAGTAATGCAGCACATCCTAACCCAACAAAACCTAAATATTTTACATTTTTCATATTTCCACTACCTATCTTTCTTTAAATATTTTAAAATCCCTATAATATTGAACCACAAAGAATAAATCTTTAATAGAAAACCTTACTCTTATCATTCACTCCTTATATATTATATATTAGCACAATACAAATTTATACTCAAGCAAAAAGAAAAATATAAATTATTAAATAATATAAAAAACTGAATGATAGTCAATATTAAAACATATTTTACTTTACAACTTAAATGAATAATAAATATTACTTACAAGTATACCCTCCATCTTCAAGTTTTTCTTTAACTTCATTTTTATTACCTTCAAAATCCTCATCTTTTAAACTATCAGCAGTAAATGAAGCTTCAAATTTAATACTATCTCCACTAACAAAAGACTTACAGTTTTCTAAGTCACTAATGCACATAGTTTCATCAATATAATCTTTAACTTCCTCTATATTTTCTTCTGTTGCACCTTCAGGAATTTTTGTAGACATATTCATCTTTGCACCTACTACTTTATCCTCTTTATCATTGAATTCGATTTCAACATTTAAAACGTCAGTACCTTCACTCATTGAACAAGTTAATATATGTTCAACTGGAGTTTTATCCTTGTCACTTCCACTTCCACTATTACTACTTTCTCCACCGCATCCAGTTAATAGTAATGCAGCGCATCCTAATCCAACAAAACCTAAATATTTTACACTTTTCATATTTTCACCAAATACCTTTCTTACATTTAATAATATTATCACAATATAAATTCATGCTCAAGTATAATATATAATCAACATAAAAAATTACCGAAAAAAGAATTAATTTTATTATCCATCACTATTTGCAAGTAAAACTATCTTCTTCTAATATTTTTTTAATATCTTCCCTAGTTCCAGATATGTCAAACTCATCAAAACTAGATGGAGAAATAGTCATTTCAATTTCAAGAGTATTATCTTCAAAAGAAACATCACATTTTTCTATATAATCTTCATGACACCAAGATTCTTTAGTATAATCTTTCAATTCATCTATTTCTTCATCTGAAATACAATCATTAGAATGAACTGTATAATAAAACTTTAACCCAACTACCTCATCGTATGTTTTATTAAACTGGATCTCATACTTTGAAATTTGAATTTCGCCAGAATCACCTTCGTTAATTGTACAAGTTAAAGAATTATTAATAGAAGAACTAACGAGGTTATAATCACCACTTCCACTACCACATCCAGTTAATAACAAAGAACATCCTAAACCAATACCCCATAAATATTTAACATTTTTCATAATATTTTTTAACACCTTTCATTATACTCATTGTAACATAATATAGAAATATGTTGTAATAAAAAGAAATTAAAAACAAAAATATAGTAAAAAAGCACTGATTACAAGATCAGCACTATTTTTTTTATTTTTATCTATAAAAGAAAATGTAGTAACTAATAATGTAAATAATTACTCACAAGTAAAACCTTCAAAGTCAGTCATAATTTCTTCTTTAGATTGATAAAAAAAGCGTCCTTTATCTTCATCAAAAGCAGAAAGACCTGCAGTAGCATTTAATTCAATCTTATTTCCTTCTTTGGAAACGTCACATTTTTCAAAAATTTCATAATCACACAAATTAGCTTTAAATTTAGACATAGTCTCTTTTGTTTCATCATCTGTAGCATCATTAGGAATTTTAACAGTAACATACCATTTTGCACCAACTGTTTTGTCTTCTTTATCATTGAACTCGAATTCAATCTTTTCCATAGCACCATCTTCAGCTTTTATACAAGTAAATATGTGTTTAATAGGAACTTTTTCATTAATGTTACTACCTGGGTTACCATCATCACTACTATTATCTTTGTTACTATTATCTGTATTACTATTGCTACTTCCACTACCACATCCAGTTAGTAACAAAGAACATCCTAATCCAACAAACACTAAATATTTAACATTTTTCATAATATTATTTACTCCTTTACTTCATATCAATTCTAGCAAAACAATAAGAAGCAAACAATTAAAAGGTATAACATGTTACAAATTTGTAAAAAAAAACACTGATTACTCAGCATCTTTTTGTTCTACAACTTTTGTTCCTTTATAACTTCCGCACTTTTTACAAACACGGTGTGGCTTAATTACTGCACCACATTCAGGACATTTTGTAGTTCCAACAACATCTAAAGCATTATGAGCTCTTCTCATTCTCTTTCTTGTCTTAGAAACTTTTCTAAATGGTACTGCCATATTTAATCACTCCTATCTTCTTCGCTTAATAGTGTGCTAAAAGGATTATTAGAAACTAACTCTTCCTCACTAACCAACTTCCAGCCATCTCCTCGGATCTTACTGTAATCACTAACTACAGTATACCTAAGAGGAACTTCCAATACAATATTTTGCCATAAAAACTGATTAATATCAAGTATATTTTTATCATTTTCGATAAATTCGTCTAATTTTTCATCAATTTTAACCTCAAATGGATACCAAACGTCATCAAGAGTTATAGAATCCTTAATTTTCATCTTACCCCTAGCATTAACAATAATGTAAAAATCATCTTCAACTTTTTTAATTTCACTATCTTTTAATTCTACTTTAGTAAGTTCCAAAACACCAGATCCATAAGCAACAGGTATTTGATACTCACCATCTAAACTAATACTAGTAACAGAAAGTGAAAACAATGGTATTAAATCTATCATATAATTAATCAGCTCCAGAAACAAATTATACTCTAAAACTTTAAAAAATACTAGTTATTTTTTATTTAACATATTTAGTGTATAATGATAATAGAGGTGAAAAAAATGGCTGTAGGAATAATATGTGAATATAATCCATTTCATAATGGACATATTTATCATTTAGAAAAAGTAAAAGAAATAGCAAAAGATGAAGAAATAGTATTAATTCTTGGAGGTAATTATACTCAAAGAGGTGGAATAAGTATCATTGAAAAATATGATAAAGCAAAACTTGCTCTTCAATATGGAGTAGACTTAGTAGTAGAACTTCCTTTTGAATTTGCAACTCAATCAAGTGACATATTTGCAAAAGGAGCAACAAAATTACTTCATCTATTAAAATGTGATAAATTAGTTTTTGGAAGTGAGTCAAATGATATCGAATTATATAAGGAGCTTGCAAATGTCCAGCTAAATGATGAAAGATACGACAAGTTAGTAAAGGAAGAGCTAGACAAAGGATTAAACTACCCTACTGCTATGTCAAAAGCACTTGAAATATTAACTAATAAAACAGTTAATGAATCAAATGATATTCTAGCACTATCCTATGTAAAAGAAATAATAAGAAATAATTATAAAATTGAACCAATTTCTATTAAACGAACTAATAAATATAATGAAATAAAACTAGAAGGTCCAATTAATAGTGCAAGAAGTATAAGGCAAGCCATAAATGAAGGAAAGAAAATATCAAGTGCTGTACCAAAAGAAACTGAAGAAGTAATAAATATTATTTACGAAAATGATTTAATGGATTTATTAAAATATAGAATAATTACTGATAAAGACTTAGCTAAATATTTAACTGTAGATGAAGGATTAGATAATAAATTAAAAAAAGAAATATATAATATAAATAATATTGATGAGTTAATAGCAAGTGTTAAATCTAAAAGATATACTTATAACAAAATATCTAGAATGTTAACTCACGTACTTTGTGCTTACACTAAAGAAGAAAATCAAGAACATCAAAAAATAAGATATGTAAGAGTTCTAGGTTTTACAACAAAAGGAAAAAATTATCTAAATAAAATCAAGAAAAAAATTGAAGTACCAATAATTACCAACATAAGTAAAGAAAATGTTGATTTATTAGAACTTGAATTAAGAGTAGATAGTATTTACAATTTGATAACAAATAGAAATGATTACTTATATAGTAAAAAGCCAATAATTAAGAAATAATAAAAAGAGGATTAATCCTCTTTTTCATTTGCTTCTTTATCTACTGATGAATCTTCACTTTTAGTATGTTTTTTTTCTTTTTTGTCATGATTATCATCTTGGAATACTTTCTTACGTGAGAAGTTTAATCTTCCCTTCTTATCCCAACCAATACATTTAACGATTATCTCATCCCCTAAAGATACTACATCAGTTGTTTTTTCAACTCTATCTTTAGCAAGTTCAGAAATATGAACAAGTCCTTCACATCCAGGCCAAACTTGAACAAAGCATCCAAATTCTTCTATCTTAACAACTTTAGCTGTATATAGTTTTCCTTCTTCAACTTCACGAGTTATATCTTCAATCATCTTACGAGTCTTTTCAATTACTTCTTTATCTGTATGATAAATTGTTACTTTACCATCATCTTCAAGATCAACTTTAACTGCATTAATATCATTTACTGATTTAACGTTACTGCATTCAAGAATAATATTAGTAATAGTTTCTCCACCCTTACCGATAACATCTTTAATTTTTTCAGGTTTAATCATAAATGAAACAACTTTTGGAGCATACTTACTAACTTCTTTTCTAGGCTCAGGTATTTGTTTTTCCATTACATCAAGAATTTCCATACGAGCAGTTTTTGCTTGAGCTAAAGCTTCTTGTAAGATTTTCTTAGTAATACCTTTAATTTTAATATCCATTTGTAAAGAACAAATACCTTTTCTAGTACCACCAACTTTAAAGTCCATATCTCCTAAGTGGTCTTCCATTCCTTGAATATCAGTTAATATAATGTAATCATTACCATGAGTAATAAGTCCCATTGCAATTCCAGCTACATGTGATTTTATAGGAACACCAGCAGCCATTAAAGCCATACTTCCAGAACAAATTGTAGCTTGTGAACTTGATCCATTAGATTCAAGTATTTCTGATACTACACGAACTGTATAAGGAAATTCATCCTCACTAGGCATAACTTGTGATAATGCTCTTTCTCCTAATGCACCATGACCAATTTCACGTCTTCCAGGAGCACCATATCTTCCTGTTTCACCTACTGAAAAAGCAGGGAAATTATAGTGAAGCATAAATCTTTTTTCAGCTTCTAATGATAATCCATCAAGAATTTGATGTTCACCTAAAGCACCTAATGTAACTACACCTAAACTTTGAGTCTCACCACGAGTAAACAAGGAAGATCCATGAGTTCTAGGAAGTAAATCTATATCAGTTGATAAAGGTCTAATCTCAGTCATTGCTCTTCCATCTGGTCTTATTTTTTCATCAACTATAATTGCTCTAAATGTTTCATATTCAATTTCTTCAAGAACAAGTTTAACTTTAGTGATTTCTTCTTGGAACTCTTGATCACTCATATTTTCTTCATATAAAGCTGTATATTTATTAACTATTTCTTCTTTTAAAGCATCAATTGCTGCATATTTTTCAAGTTTTTCTTTAATTCTTAAAGCCTCATCCATTCTTTTTCCAACAAGGTCTTTAATTTCGTTTCTTAAGTCATCTGAGATTTCAAGAGTTTGATATTCCATATCAGGTTTACCAATTTCTTTCATTATTTCTTCTTGGAACTCACATAATTCTTTTATTGCATCATGACCAAACATCAACCCTTCAAGCATTAATTCTTCAGATACTTCTTTACTTCCAGCTTCAACCATGTTAATTGCATCTTTTGTTCCTGCAACAGTAAGATCAAGTACTGACTCTTCAAGTTCTGCTGGTGTTGGGTTAATTATAAATTCGTCATTGACATATCCAACTTTAACTCCAGCAATAGGTCCATCAAATGGGATTTCACTAATACTTGTACATAAACTAGATCCAAACATAGCAGTTAACTCAGGAGAATTATCAGTATCAACAGATAAAACTGTATTAACGATTTGAACTTCGTTTTTAAATCCTTCCTTAAACATTGGTCTCATTGGTCTATCAATCATTCTTGCAGCAAGTGTTGCAGCATCTGTTGGCTTACCTTCTCTTTTAATAAATCCACCTGGGATTTTACCAACTGAATATAATTTTTCTTGATAAATTACCATTAGAGGGAAAAAGTCACTAAGTAAGTTAGCTTCTTTATTTACTACAACTGTAGATAATACAACTGTATCACCATATCTAACTAAAACTGCACTATTAGCTTGTTTAGCAAGTTCTCCATGTTCAACAACTAACTTTCTTCCTCTAAAGTCCATTTCAAATACTTTTTTTGACATCTACATACCTCCAATCAGGGGCATTATATTATTGTAGTAAATATAACAATAACCTATTAGATTTACTACAATAACATAATATATAGCCCCAAATATCAAAAAAAGAAGACACAAAAAATAAGTGTCTACTTTTATTTTATATTATTTTCTTAATCCTAAACTAGCAATTACTTTTCTGTAACTATTGATATCTTTTCTTGCAAGATAAGCTAGCATAGTTTTACGTTGACCAACTTTCTTTAATAGTCCACGTCTTGAATGATAATCATGTTTGTGTTCTTCTAAATGCTTAGTTAATGCATTAATTTCAGCAGTTAATATAGCAATTTGAACTTCACAAGAACCAGTATCTTTTTCGTTCTTGGCAAACTTTTGAACGATTTCACTCTTAGTTTCTTTTGTTAAAGCCATTTTCTTCCTCCTATTTAATTAATTCATTTTATCCAGGTGTTGGTCGGAAAAATCCAACACTTAGGTAAAACACCAATAATAATATACAGTATCTACAGAATAAAATCAAGAATTATTTTAATTAATCAATAACTAAAATAATAGAACTAGATTAATATTTCTAGTCCTATTATCCTAAAAACTATTTATTTAATTCTTCTTCAATTCTCATTAATTGGTTATATTTACAAATTCTATCAGTTCTAGACATTGAACCAGTCTTAATTTGTCCTAATGATAATCCAACAGCTAAATCAGCAATTGTAGTATCTTCTGTTTCACCACTTCTATGAGAAATTACTGTGTTATATCCATGACTTCTTGCAAGTTCAATTGTTTCAAGTGTTTCTGTAATTGTACCGATTTGGTTAACTTTTAACAAGATTGCATTTCCTGCATGTTTATCAATTCCCATTTGTAAGCATTCTTTATTTGTAACGAATAAATCATCACCAACTAATTGAATCTTATCTCCTAAACGAGCAGTAACTTTAGTAAATCCATCCCAGTCATTTTCATCTACTGGATCTTCAATAGATATAATTGGATATTTTTCTACAAGTTCAGCATAGAAATCGATTAACTCATCAGTTGTAAGGCTTCTTCCTTCACCTTCAAGATCGTATTTTCCTGTTTCTTTGTTATAGAATTCACTAGCAGCAACGTCAATTGCAATACATACGTCTTTTCCAGGCTCATATCCAGCTTTTTTAATTGCTTCAACTATTAATTCAAATCCTTCAGTATTAGATTTTAAGTTAGGTGCAAACCCACCTTCATCTCCAACACCTGTTGCTAATCCTTTAGCATTTAATACTTTCTTTAAATTATGGAATACTTCAGCTCCAACTCTTACTCTTTCATGAATTGTATCCCTTTGAGGAACGATCATAAACTCTTGGAAATCAAGTGAGTTATCAGCATGTGCTCCACCATTAATAATATTCATCATAGGTTTTGGAAGTAAAGTTCCATCTCCAACATAACGATAAAGTGGCATTTTTTTACTAATTGCACTTGCTTTTAAAGCAGCCATACTAATTCCTAAAATAGCATTAGCCCCATATTTTGATTTAGTCTTAGTTCCATCTGCTTCAATCATCTTATAATCAAGTGCTTTTTGATCATATGCATCAAGTCCAATAACTAGATCACGAAGTGGACCATTAACATTAGAAACGGCGTTTAATACACCTTTACCCATGTAACGATCTCCACCATCTCTCATTTCAAGTGCTTCACGTTCACCAGTAGATGCTCCACTAGGAACTGCTGCTCTACCCATTGTTCCATCTTCAAGATATACATCTACTTCTACAGTAGGATTTCCTCTTGAATCTAATATTTCTCTTCCTTTAACATCAATTATTTTCATATTAACCTCCGTATCTATATTATATCTCAAATTAATCAAGTTTCCTAATAAAATTTTAATATCACTACTATTTTATTTCTGTATATTTGTATTCAACTTTAAAATCATCTTTAAATTCCCAAGAATATAACATATGCTTTCCATTTTTTAATAATATTTCAATACCATCATTTTGAGCTAACATATCTTCAACATCATGATTATCTAAAAAAACTGTTACTTCAGTTCCTTTTAAGGCATACACATTTCCATCTTCAGTAATTGCATAATATTGAAAGCTTTCATCTGTTGCACCAGGTTTATTATACATCTTTACTCTTTTTACGTTGCTAATTCCTTCAACTTTTGTCATTTTATTACCATAATCTTTATTAAATTTGCAATACTCATTTGTTGAATCAAACATACATCCTGAATGAGTTAAAACGAAATCACTATTTGTATAATATAAATCTCCATTATCAATTAAATAAAAATCTAAATCTTCGTAAACCTTTCTCATCGCAAATTTATCAGTATAAGGAACTATATCTTTTTTGCTTTCTTCTTTATTATCATCATTTTGATTGTCATCTTTATCATTAACTTGTTCTTTAACTATAATTTTATCTTTCTTTTCATACAAAATCTTACCTAGAATAAAACCGCTACCATAACTAATTGCTAAAGCAATCACAATTATAGCAATAATAAAAGCAGATAATTTTTTTCCTTTAACAGTTTTCTTGCCACCTAATTTTCCTTTCTTTTCGCTTTCTTTCTTCAGTTCTTCTGCTTTGTTAACTTCTTGTTTTTCATCATCTTTTAGCTCTTTTTCATCATTATTTTCCATTTCACACTTCTCCTATCTTAAAGTAAGTATAACATCTTATTTATTAAAATAATAGTAAAAAAATAATACAAAAAAACTCACCCTAAAAGGATGAGTATAATTTATTTCTTAATATTGAATTCCCCATACAACGTGATGTTTTGCTTCTTTTCCACAGCATACACATTTTCCATCGATTAACTCTTCATCTAGAATACATCTTGATTTGCAACCCTTTATCTCTTTAATATTTGCTTCACAAAGAGGATCACCACACCAATCAGCATGAATAAATCCAGGTTGTTTTTCAAGAATTTCTTTCATTTCATCTAAGTTATGTGCAGTAAAGGTAAGTTCATCACGACGTTTTAACGCTCTTTGATACATATCATTTTGAATTGTATCAAGTAAATCTTTAACATATGATACAAGTGAAACATTAATATCAGTAGATATTTTCTCTCTAGTGTCACGTCTTACAAATGTAACTTTATTTTCTTTTAAATCACGTTCTCCTATTTCAATTCTAACTGGAATTCCATTAACTTCAGCTTCTGCAAATTTAAATCCAGGAGTTCTATCAGTTAAATCCTTTTTAACAGTAATTCCACTTTCTTTTAATAGAGATTCGTATTTATCTACTAAATTTAATACTTCTTCACTATTTCCAATTGGAATAATAATTACTTGAACTGGAGCAATTCTAGGTGGAAGAACAAGTCCATAATCATCACTATGAACCATAATAAGTCCACCAATCATACGAGTTGTTGTACCCCATGATGTTTGATAAACATATTCTTGTTTATTTTCTTTATTTAAAAACTTAACATCGTAAGCCTTAGAAAACTTTTGCCCAAAATAATGACTAGTTCCAGCTTGTAGAGCTACTCCATTATACATTAAAGCTTCGTTAGTTAGTGTAAATTCAGCTCCAGCAAATTTCTCTTTTTCTGTTTTTCTTCCAGTAATAGATGGAATTGCTAAAATATCATGGTGAAACCATCTATATACTTCCATCATTTGTTCTGTTTCTTTAATTGCTTCTTCTTCTTCAGCGTGAATAGTATGACCTTCTTGCCATAAGAATTCACGACTTCTTAAAAATGGTCTTGTTTCTTTTTCCCATCTTAAAACATTACACCACTGATTATAAAGTTTAGGTAAATCTCTATATGAAGAAACATGTGTTTTATAATAATCACAAAACATTGTTTCACTTGTAGGTCTTATACAAAATCTTTCTTCAAGTTTTTTAGAACCACCTTCAGTTACCCAAGCAACTTCAGGAGCAAAACCTTCTACAAGTTCTCCTTCTTTTTTCAAAAGATTTTCAGGTATTAAAAGAGGCATTTGAACATTAGTATGTCCTAGTTCCTTAAATTTCTTATCGAGAATTTCTTGCATTTTTTCCCATATTGCATATCCATTTGGTTCAATTGCAATACATCCCTTAACAGATGTATAACTAGCAAGATGTGCAGCATTAACTACATCTGTATACCACTTTGCAAAATCCACATCACGTGACGTTATATTCTTATTTCCCATAAAACACCTCAAATCACAATTATTCTATTATTTTTTTTAAATAATGTAAAGACTATTCACTAGCTAAATTATCAAAATAATCTTGAACTAGAACAACAGGAGTACCTTTATCTCCACTACCACTTGTTAAATCACATAAAGACCCAATTAAATCAGTTAAGCGTCTCGGAGTAGTTCCTTCTGATACCATCTTACCTTTTAAATCAGCTTCTTTCTTTCTAATTTCTTCTTTAATAGCTTCACTTAGTTTTTCACCCTTTAAATCAGGAAACATATTATCAGAAACATATTTAAGCTTTATTTCATTAGGAGTACCAACAAGCCCTGTTGTATAAAATGGACTTACAACTGGGTCAGCTAGTTCCCAAATCTTACCAACTGGATCTTTAAATGCTCCATCTCCATAAACCATAACTTCGATATTTTTACCAGTTAATTTCTTTAATTCTTCTTGTACTTTTAAAACTAATTTATCTCCATCTTTAGGAAATAATTTAAGTCTTTCTTCTGTAGATTTATTAGAACCAAGAAGTCCATAAGAAGGATTATAACCACTATTACCAATAGGTTTACTCATAACTTCAAACAAACCATAAACTATAGAAGCTCCTGCTTTTTCTATTAACTCTTTAGTTCTTAGCCTTGTATGAATATCACAAGTTAAAACATCTTTTGTATATTTTAATATGTCTCTAGGGTCATTAGAGAAAACGAACTCTATCTCACAACCTTCTTTTTCAACTAACTCTCTATAAAAATCAACCATATTTATTCCAGTAAATGGATGAATCCACGAACTAAATGTCTCTTTATATTCTTCTTCTGTTATAACACTTGATAAATTATACTCACTTTCATTTAAAACATTTTCATCCATAATACCATTTCCAACTTCATCACTTGGAAAAGATAATAACATTGTTATTTTTTTAACTCCACGAGCTATTCCTTTTAATATCATAGAAAATCTATTTCTACTTAATATTGGATATACTACTCCTAAATTTTCTGTTGCAAATTTTTTTCTTATGTCCTCTGCTATTTCATCAACAGTAACATAATTTCCTTCACTAATTCCTACAACAGCTTCAGTAATTGCAACTACATCACGATCATTAAAATTGAAATTTTCACTTTCACTAGCTTTCATTAATGAATCAACAACTATGCTTGCTAAATCATCATTCTCTTTAATTATTGGGGTACGAATACCACGAACAACAGTACCTACTCTTCTCATATTTCCTCCTACTTAAAAAGTATATCATAAACATCATAATAAATTAAGATTTAAATAAAAAAAAGAAACTCATATTGTTTCTTAATCTACTTTCTTAACAGGATGCCTTATTACTGTTTTCATCTTGCTAGCATCACATTTTCTAGGGTCACTTAAATAAATCTCATGGTGGTATCTTTCATTATTTATATCAAGTTCATAATCATTTTCTTTCATAAACTCGTCCATTAATCTTATTGTTCTAGGTTCATCGTCATAAGACCCCACATGCATACACTGAACACACTTTCCTTCGTGATACGTAAAAAATTCTACTTTAGAAAAATCCTTTTTCTTCTTTTTAGTTGCTTCTTGAATTGCCCAAGAAAAATCTTCTTTAGTTACGAAATCAGGAAGTCTTATAAGAGAAATAAATGAAAAATCATCCTTTCTTCCATAATCCATTTCAAAAGTTTTATCTTGCCACCATAATCCTTCAAGTGGTGGAACAACATATTCAAAATAACCATTTATTTTATGACTTCCTTTATAACTCATTTTTATAGTATAAGAAACTGCATATAAAAGCTCTATTGATTTTTTATATTCACTATCTTCTAAATTTGGGTTTCCCTTTCCTCTAACTGCAAGATAGTTAATACTAGGTACATTAACAATACTAGGTTTTTCTTTAGGCATATAAAATTCTTTATATTCCCTCTTATAATCAAATGCCATTTTTTCATCTCCTTAAGTTAATTATACCAAAAGAAAAAGTAAATACATATTGTATCTACTTTTTTACAACTTTTCTACATATATATATTATATTAATTATCTATTGAAATTTTCTTCATAGTATCCTTTATATGAAACTGGCTCATATACTGTTCCAGCAAACCAAACTTCACCACTATCTTTATCTCTTACTAAAAATAAATATGGATTATCAAAAGTAAGATCGATACGTTCTACTGGAACTTCATATAGATAATCAAACTCACAAGTTGCATTACCTCTTCCACCAACTGATGTTACAGCAGCAGCTTTAATTCCTTCATTAGAAAATTCTATTTGAGTTTTATGACTCGCTTGATTAATAAAAGCCTTATTAGAAGTTAAATTAGATAAGTTTGCCTTATCAGAATCAAAAACATCAACAATTCCCATTTTCTTTAAATCAGCAATTAAATCTAGTTCATATTCGAATTTAAACATTGGAATATAACCTGATACTTCTGTAATAACACCTTCTTTGAAGTTACCAAGATCAATCGACTTTAAATTACTAATTAAATCATTTAGCTCACCTGGCTTAATATTATTAATATAATCTTCAAGTGTTCCATTTTTTGGCATTATACCCATATATTGAAGAGTTGTTCCATCATATTCTTTTAAATCTTTGGCAAAAACTTTAACATTTTCATCATCATAAAATTCAAAATCTGTTGAACTACTAATTTGTTTGTAACCTGTATTGATTTCTTTAATATATTTATCAAGGTATGTATTAGTATCTGGTTCTCCTTCAGGATTTCCACAGGCTCCTTCTGCTAACCATTTTTCATATTCTTTTCCTACTGTTTCTCTAATTTTTTCTTCTCCAACAGTATTTACAATATCATATTTATTTGCTACAGCAGTAATTTCAGCTGATTTTACTTTATAATCAACACCTTTAAAATCTAATAAATGGTAATCTACAGAATCAAGTGAACCAATATATTTAGAATATTTCTCATGATAAAAATCTACCCTATAATCATCATGCTCAGATTGAATCTTCTTAACCCATTCCATATCAATTGCTAAAGCATTTACTAGAACAAAGTCTTGTTCTGATATATCATCTACCATATTATTAATTAATTTAAATGTTTTTTCACTTGCCCAAGAGTTAAGAGCTTTTGGAGTTTCAAATGAATCATATATAACTTCAGCATTATATTTACTTGATAATTTATCAACATAACTCTTATTTACATAATCTTTATATGAGTCTCTAACAAATAATGCATTAGCTAAAGACATATTTTTACTATTAGTATACTTCTTAGAGCTATAACTTCCTAGTACATCAGAAATTTGTTTCTTTGATTCGTCCTTTGCCCCTTCTTCTAACATTCTTAATGCATATTTAATAGATAATGGACTATAAACTTTATTTTGCTTACCATTCTCTAACTTTAAAAAATATAAATCAAATTTCTCTAATGAATTACCAGACATACGATATTCTGAATATTTAATTTCATCTTGAGTTTCAACCTTCTTTGGTGATTCTTTTTTATCATCTTTAAATAGAATTAAACAAAGTAATCCAATAACAATTAATAAAATTGCTATAATAATTATGATAATATTTCTTTTACCTTTTTTGTTTCCCCCATCTTTTTTATTTTCTTCAGTTGTTTTGTTTTCTTCTGTTGTTTTGTTTTCTTCATCTTTTAATAATTCCTGATTATTAGTTTCCATTTCATTTGTGTTATTGTTTTCACTACTATCCACTTTTTCTCCTCCTCTATTATAAATTTATCACTATTATAAATTAAAGTAAATATAATTAACAAACTCTAGAGGATAAAATTATAAAATATTTATAAGAGAAAATGTTCTACATATGCCAACTTAATCCATTATCTTCACTAATAAAGGTAAGTATTACTTCATGATACCCATCAGCGCCTGGCTCATAAATAGAACACTCCAGTTTTAGTTTATTATCTTCAAAATAAGGAAATCCCATAACATTTAAAACATCTACTTTATCATGAACAAATTCAAATGTTGCATCAGTAAAAGTCACGCCACCATCATTACTAACTTTTAATCCCCTAAAGTCATAATCTCTACTAAGCAATTCTCTAGAGATTATAAAAGCTTGATTCTCATTCATAAATTTGAACTTTGCCTCATTACTAACAACAACATAATTTGAAGTAACCTGCCTATAAGTTTTGCAGCCATCTAGACTTTTTTCTACTCCCACAATCATATTTTGTCCTAGTACATACTCATATCTTTCAAATTTAAGACAAATATCATTAAAAGCTTCAGTATATAACTCATTTTCATCTTCAACAATATCTACTTCCTTCTTTTGCTGAAAGTTCGTAAATATAAAAAAGTCAACAACAAGTGCTACTACTATTGCTATTATAATTGCAACATCTTCTCTTTTCATAAACTTAATCCTTTCTAATTTATTATAACATCTATCTAGCTTTCTAAATAACCACTCTATTTAATCTTTCTCCTAATCTACTTAAAAGTTCATTACTAATGGTATCTGCATATTTAGAAATTCTTGTAGCTAATATTTCTGAAGTATCACCAATAAGTGTTACAACATCTCCTTCTTTAACATCAATATCATTTACTTTTATAACAAGTTGATCCATACAAATTCTTCCTATTACTAAAACATAACAACCATTAACAATAACTTTTACTCCTTTTCCTGATAAATTTCTAGGATAACCATCAGCATAACCTATTGAAACAGTAGCAATTCTTTCTTTTTTTAATGCAACATACGTTCTTCCATAACCAACTGAATCATTAACATCTATTTCTTTTACACTAGTAATTCTTGCCTTTAAAGATAAAAGAGGTTTTAAATCAAGTTTTATTTTAGTATATGTTTTTTCTTCGCTATTAACCCCATACATAATAATACCAGGTCTTACATAATCAAATTCTAACTCACTGTAATTAACTATTCCATAGCTACTTTGTAAATGATATTTCAAGTTTAATATATTAGCCTCTTCCAAAGATTTCTTTAAAGAAATAAATCTAGATATCTGTTCCTTTGTAAACAAAACATCATCTTTTTTCTTACTATCTGAAACACATAAATGAGAAAACACTCCCAAAACATCAACATTACTACTATAATACAATTTCTTTATAACCTCGATATTTTTGTAATTTATTCCAATACGATTCATTCCAGTATTTACTTTTACATGAACCTTAATTTTCTTATCGAAATGTAATTCTAATAATTTTTTAGCATAATCTTCATCTACTACTGTCTGAATCAAATCATTTTCTATAACATAATGTAAATTATTAATACTTGTAAATCCTAGAATTAAAATATTACCTTTAATCATATTCCTTCTTAATAAAAGTGCTTCTTCTAGTGTTGCAACTGCATAGTCTTGAATTCCAATATCTTGTAACTTCTTAGAAATTTCAATAATACCATGCCCATAAGCATTAGCTTTTACAACAGCCATAATTTTTGTTTTTGCATGAATAACTTTTTTAATCTCATTAATATTATGTTCTAAATTATTTAAATTAACTTCAATCCATGCTCTATCTTTTAATAATTCTTTTTCCATTTACCAATACATCCTTTACTTTTTTTATTATTAAAATAAAACTAATTGTTAAAATAACTACAGAAATATAACTTACTAAGCTATTATTTAACAAAGGAAAACGAGCTCTTTCTGATATAAAATGAAATATAGCTATAAAAAATGGATGTAAAATATAAATCCAAGATGATATATTTCTTAATTTTCTATTCGACCCATTTAAATTACTGATTACATACCTAAATATAAAAAAAGATAATGGTACCAAAAATATATACATACTTGTGTGTCTTGGTATTTCATAATAATAAAGAATTGATCCTTCAATAATTAAAAGAATTAAAAACAAGATGATTAATATAATGTTTTCTTTATTACCAACTTTGATATTTTTAATACTTAATAAATAACCTATATAGAGAAATATAGGAGTATAAAAAAGTCCATTTCTTGTGTAGTCAAATATGTTAAAAATAAATTCATAAAAACTATTAATGGCAGGAATATTCTTAATAAGTCCAAAATAACTATCTCCTAGTAAACCAATGATATATAGAATTGAAACTATTATAAATATCCATTTTATATCTAGATTTTTTATTAAGAAATACAAAATCCATAACCCCAATATAAGAGAAGAAAAATACCACAAATGATAAAATGTTCCATTAAAAAGGAAATCTTTTAAAACTTCTATGACATCAAAATCATTGAAATATCCATTATAAATATTTAATGGTAGAAAAATAAGAATACTTATTAAATAAAGTTTTATTATTTTAAATGTATATTCCTTTATTACGCTTTTATTATTTTTAGCTTTTCCTAAAACGAAATACCCAGTTATCATTAGAAATAATGGAAGAGCTACCCTAAAGATTACTCTTGTAACAATATAGTCGATATCTTCACTAAATGAAGCTAAAGGATATATGTGAATTGCTACTACCATTAATGTTGCAATAAATCTATATACATCTATATTAACTTTTTTAAAAAAATTCATATCTTCCTTGTTAGAATAAATCCATCGATATTATTTCCCGAAACAGAATCATACTTATTTAATTCAAGTGTTATTTCTTTTCCTTTATATGGTATATAAGATATTTCATAATCTTTGTATTTTAACTTCTCTTTTTTCAAAAGTTCAATATATTCTTCAAGACAAAGGTTATTAGACTCAATATATTCTGAATGAGGGTATCCTACATACCTAAAATGCCATTCTTCAGCACTTATTTTAGTAATTTCTTCTTTTTCTTCTTTATACCTTTCAATAAACCCATATTTTACTGCCACTTTCCTAAACTTTTCACAAATACCACTATGAGGAAAACTAGGTCTTATAAAATCAATTTCCCCTTTATTTAAACCAAGATCAATTGCAAGTCCTGTTTGATGTTCTGAAGCATTAGGAAGTGCTACATATTTTCTTGTAAATTCTTCCCCATTATCCCTAATAGAATCTTTAATAATTTGTTCTTGTTCTTTAAGTGTTCTAAACCCACTTACAGGTACTATTTTATTATTAGATGAGATTTCATTTAAGACAAATTGTAAATATCTATTAGCATTTTTGTTATATAAAATATCGTCATATGTATTACTAAATATTTCTAAAGTATCGTAACTTATCTCTTCTTTTAACAAGTAATTTGGATTTACCAAAATAAGATTTCCTTTATAAATGTCATTTTCTTTTAATACTACTTTCATCTTTCAAGCCCCAACTCTATTAATCTATCGATGACATCTTTAAATTCGTAACCTACTTCTTTTAACATTGATGGATATCTACTATGTGATGTACAACCAGGAATTGTATTTACTTCATTAAATACTATTCTTTTATCTTTGGTATAAAACATATCAACTCTTGCAAAGCCACTGCACCCTAAAATCTTGTATATTTTTAATGCAACATCTTTTATTTTTTCTCTTTCTTCCAAAGATACTTCGCAAGGTAATATTATTTTACTTGTTTTAAGAGTATACTTTTCTTCATAATCGAAAAACCCATCTTTTAATGAAATCTCATCTACTTCTCCAATAATTAATTCGTTATTTCCTAAAATGGCACACCCTACTTCAAATCCATCAATACCTTCTTCGATAATAATACTATTATCAAATTTAAAAGCATAAGAAATAGCATTATCCAAACTATCACTATCTAATACCTTAGTAATACCAAAAGATGAACCTGCTTTTAAAGGTTTAACAAATATTGGGTACTTCAAATCTTTAATTGTTTCTTTAATATTTTCTTTACTATCATACTTTGTAAATAGATATGATTTAGGTACCAAAATACCATTGTTTTGAACGAGTGTATGAGCAATATACTTATCCATACAAATCAAAGATGAACTCATATTACATCCAACAAATGGAATCTTAGATAGTTCAAATAACCCTTGAAGTCTTCCATCTTCTCCATTTCTTCCATGAAGTATTGGAAACGCTATATCAATTTTAACTAGTTCGTTATTTTCTAAAATAATAAATCCATGATCCGATCTATTGCACGAAAAAGTTATTTTCTTACAAGTTTCTTTATTAAACCACTTATCACTTTCTATATCATCAATATTTCCATTATATAAGTAGAAATCCCCCTCCTTAGTTATTCCTATCATTATAATGTCATACTTCATTGTATCTATATTTCTTATAACTGAAGAAGCTGAAACAAGTGATACAGAATACTCACTAGAACATCCTCCAAATAAACAAGCTACTTTTAATTTTCCCATAATTAATCCTCCTCTTTTATTTCACTTTCTAAAACTGGATAAGTAACACAAACAACTTCGTCATATAACTTCTTTCGTCTAACCACTTTATGAGTTTTCTTATCTTTTTCTAATCTAATAACAGAAACACTTTCATAGACTTTCCCATTTCTTCTTATGTATTTAAAGTCATCGTTAATAATTTCATATTCTACAAAAGACTCTTTATCAGAAAGTATTCTTCCATACATATACTTATCATCAAATGAAATATCAATTTGATAAGTGTTATCTGTGTTATTCTTAACTCTTAGATCAAGCCAGCCACTATTAATTGTCGCATCCACCCCTTCCAAAGAATCTTTATCTGGATTAGGTAATGATTTAACCTTGTGACCATGCCTTTCAACAACATCCAAAGGACTCATTAAAAACAAATAATAAAGTAAGTTACTAAGGTGACATAGTCCACCACCTTTTCTTGCAACAATCTTACCATCAATTAAGATAAGACCTTCTTTAAACTTTCCATACTTTTTACTATTTTTCATAAGATAACAAAAAGAAAATGTTTCACAAGGGCGAATAACTATTTTATTCATTGTCTTACTAAGTATTTTTAAGTTATATACTTTATTTTCTTGATATATTATTGGGTACCCACTATTTTCATTTACCATAAGTGTTTTAGAACTGCATATCTCGTAATCTAAATTCTCTCCAAAAGTTTTAGAATAAGTATTACGATCAAACTTCATACCAATTCTATAAAACAAATTTCTTTGAAAGACCCTAATTCCAGTTAAAAATGGAAATATTTGGGTTAATCTTTTTCTTGCCATACTCTTTCCTTTCATAAACAAAAAAACAATCATTTAAGTTTACAAATAAATTGTATCAATACTTAAACAATTGTTTTTTAATTTAATCTTACAAAATCCTTAAGATTTACTTAAGATTTTTAATAGGTAGTAGAATTAAAAATTTCATGTAATCGTCATCGTTTGTTGCTTTAATACTTCCACCATGAAGTTCCACTATTTCTTTGGCAATAGCAAGTCCTAACCCGCTTCCACCAGTTTTTGTTGTACGAGATGAATCAGCTCTATAGAATTTTTCAAATAATCTATCAAGTTTTTCTTTAGGTAATTTCTTAGCTTTATTACTTACTGTAATAAGAACTTTTTCTTCATTTTGTTCTGTTTCTATTTTTATTGTTTTATCAGTACTATAATTTATAGCATTCTTAAGTAAATTGTTAAAAACTCTATATAGCTTATCAGGATCACCATCAATTACAATTTTCTCATTAGAACTATACTTTATTTCTTTATCTTGTTCTTTTAAAGTTGGATAAAAATCATCAATTATCTGCTCTATCATCATATTTAAATTCATTTCTTCTTTTTCAAGTACAATAGTTTCTGAATTAAATCTTGCTATATCAAAAAGCTCGTTTATTAAGTCTTCAAGCTTATATGATTTTTCAAGAGCAATTTTTACATATTTTTCTCTTTGTTTTTGAGGCATATCTTTTACTTCATCGATAAGTGAAAAGTATCCAATTAAAGAAGTTAAAGGTGTTTTTAAGTCATGTGCTAAATAGACAATCAAATCATTTTTTCTTTTTTCGTTTTCTTCTGCTAACCTAGCATTCTTTTCTGATGTCATCTTTAAAATATTCATTTTACTTTGAATATCTTCTAGTTCACGTGGAAGTTCAATAACATCGACATTTCTATCTAAAAGTTGATTAGAAGCTTCTGATAAGGCATTGATATAAGAAAATACTTTTTTAAACTGTTTATATAATAAGACTAAAACAATGATAAGCCATACTATAAATATGAAAAACGAAGAAAATGGTCCATCTCTCCAAACACCTTTACAAAAATCATAGAAAGAAGGAGAAATATCATACACCCACTGATAATCAAAGCTATCAAGGAAAACAAACAAAAATACTGCTACAATAGGAAGTAAAACAGTAGCTAATATTACTTTTAATAAAAAATTTCTGTAAGTATCTCTTAAAAGTCTTTTTATTTTCTTATTTTTCAATTTTATACCCCACTCCCCATATTGTTTTTATGTATTTAGGATTTTTAGGATTATCATTCATTTTCTCCCTTAAATGCCTAATATGCACCATAACTGTATTATTGTCTTTTTCATAATATTTTTCTTTCCATACTTCCATAAACAAATCATCTGTTTTAACGACATTTCCTCTGTTTTTACAAAGTATCCATAAAATAGAAAACTCAATAGGTGTTAAATCAATGAGTAAAGAATTTAAACGAAATTCATGAGTATCATTATTTATTTCTATATTTCTAAAATCAATAACATTTTGATTATTTTCTACTTTATTATATCTTGTGTATCTTCTAAGTTGCGCTTTAACTCTTGCAACAAGTTCAAGTGGTTGAAATGGTTTTGTTATATAGTCATCTGCACCAATTGTTAATCCACTTATTTTATCTATGTCTTCAACTTTAGCAGTTTCAAAAATAATGGGAAAGTTATAATTTTCTCTAATCTTACTACATAATGAAAAACCATCGATATCAGGCATCATAACATCAAGAATAGCAAGATCAATATTTAACTTTTCTAAATCATCAAGAATATTTACACTACTATAATACTTATAGACATTATAACCCTCGTTTTTTAAATATATTTCAATTAAATCAGCTATTTCCTTTTCATCGTCAACTACTAATATATTCATTACATCACCTTCTTGCAAGAAAACTATGAAATAATCATATCATAAGCAATAATAAATTACTAATCAACTATGGATTATTATATCATGAGTCTTTTTTATGTTTTTATTTTTTTTCTTAAGAAATTCTTAATTTTTCCTTAAGAAAAAAGACAAATATTTAAATTTGCCTCTAACTGATTCTAAAATGACCTACTATATCATCTCTATTTTCTAAAATATCTTCTTCGTAATATCTTTGATGAGGATTAGCATTATGGATAACAAAACTTACTCCATTACTATTTCTTTTATCTGAGACAATTCCTATATGCTTTTTAAAAACTACTATATCTCCACCTTGCCACTCTTTAATTTCATAAATATCAGTAGTTAAAGAAATAGCATTATTACGAAAATAAACAATTAAGTTTTTTACTCGTCTAAAATCAATTTTTTTATCGATAACCTTAATATCATATAATTCTCTATTTTCTTTTATATCAATATTAACTAGTTCCATAAGGTCGTATCCTGCACCCTTAAGTCCAAAAGCTACAACATCAGTACACACACCATACTCGTCATTTGGGTATCCAGTTGCATAATACTTGCTTTTATATTTTGGCTTTGTAGCAATATAACTTCTAACACTATTTAAAATATCTGTTTGATCATCTACTCCATCATTATCTTTATCGATAGAACTTACATATCTTTCTATATCAAAATCTTCATTTGTATATTTTTTATGTGGTATAAAGTTATTTAAATATAACAAATAAATTACTATATAAAGTAAAATAATTAAAACAATTCCTAAAATAATTAATACTTTCTTCTTCACTACAAACCTCCAATAAGTATCATAAAGTACATACTGCTCTCTTATCAAGAATATAATTTATAAATATTAACTTAGTCAAGCTCTACCAGGCTTTTCTCATAATCCTTTACATAGTATTTAATGTTTTTTCTTCCTTTTTGAATAATTGTATGCCCCTCTTCAGTAAGAAGTTTCTTTTGAAGTTCCACCCCTTCTGGATACTTATCATTTAACTCACCATCTGTTTTTAATGTTCTCCAGTAAGGTGTAATATCACTCTTTCTTTGAAAACTAGCCCAGGCAACGATTTGTACAAATATCCCAGCTGTCATAGGATCAGTAAAATCTGCATTATTTTGTTTTGCAAGATAATCTCTCATTTCTTTTACAGTAATTAACTTACCCTTTGGAACCTTCTTGGTAGTGTGTAGAGTTTCTACAACATCTACCTACTTTTTCTTTATATTTCAACGATTTTCTATATTTTTCCTAATCACTCCCTTTTTGAAGTGTTTTTTATATAGAATATCATTTTT
>CABUQZ010000024.1 GCA_902493795.1 uncultured Clostridium sp. | reverse complement strand
TACATCTCTAAAAACGAACCAATTCCAGCTGTATGTATAAGAACAAGTACAGAGCGTCCTGAAGCACTAGATAAAGGAGATTTTGTTCTTGCTGGAATTAACACTGAAGACTTACTTAATGCAGTAGAATTAGCAGTAGAAATGAACAAAAATGGTGATTATGGAATACCAGTTCCAAATTATGTTGACGAAAATGTAAGTACAAAAGTAGTTAAAATAATTCAAAGTTACACAGGAATTGTTGATAAAATGGTTTGGAGAAAAAATAAATAAAAAATGAAGGGTGCCCAAGCATTCTTCTTTTGTTGTACGAAAAAAATACTTTTGTTATAATAGAAATATAAAGATTGGGGGATTATCTATGAAAAAATATATCCATTATTGTTGGTTTGGTCCCAAACCTCTTCCTAAACTTGCAAAACAGTGTATAAAAAGTTGGAAAAAGTACTTGCCTGACTATGAGATAATTAAATGGTCAGAAGAAAACTTTAATATAGAAGAATGCCCATTTGTCAAAGAAGCATATGAAAATAAAAAATATGCTTTTGTAGCAGATTATGCTCGTGCGAAAGCTTTAAAAGAATATGGTGGAATTTATTTTGATACTGATATGAAAGTAATTAAAGACATATCTCATTTATTTAACTGCAATACTTTTCTAGGAGTAGAAGATACAGGTTTTGTAGCAGTAGGAGTATGGTATGAAAAAAATAAAAATGCAAAAACTCCAACTAAATTACTTGAAAAGTATCAATCTATGAAAGGTTTTGATCCTAACGAAGTTAATAATTACACAATACCAGTATTAATTAGTGATATTCTAGAAGTAAAAAGAGGTAAAATAAACGAAATACTACATTTAGATGATGGAATAGATATCTACCCTAGAGACTATTTTTATCCATATTCTTTTAATTGGAAAGATAAAATGTTTACAGATAACACCTGCATGATTCACTACTATGATGCAACTTGGATTCCTAAAAAAGAAAAAATGGAAATTAACATGGTTAGAAAAATAGGAAGGAAAAACACTTTAAGAGTATTAAAACTATATCGCACTACAAAGCATCTTGGAGGATTTGTACTTCGTCCTATTTTAAATCATAGAAGAAAGAAGGCATTAATAACTCCAAACTATTTAGAATCAATAAAAAACAGCATAGAATACATAAAAAACAATAAAGACGCACCATACATAGCAGTGCATAATGGTTCATTTCTAGGAGTAACAAGTGCAACTAAAGAGTTATTTGATTACACTGTAGATTTAAGAGAAATATATCGTAAAAAAGATGTTAAAAAAATTGGAAAAGCAATTAAAAGTAACAATATAAAACAAGTAATATTTAGCTCTTTATCAATAGGACAAGATAAATTAATCGAATACTTAAGTAGTAAAAAAATAGTAGTAAAAGTTTTTTGGCATGGTAGTAATTCCCAAATAACAGATAAGTATAATTGGGAAATGAATAGCAAAATAATAAAACTTTTAAGAAATAAAAAAATTAAGACATTTGGAACATGTAAAGAGTCTTTAGTAAATTTTTACAAAAATCAAAATATAAACACTAAATTTATTACAAATAAAGTAGACGTAAAAATAGATAAAGAAGAAAAGAAAAACACTAAGGAAATAAGAATAGGAATATATGCAGCGAGTTGTGAAGACTGGCGAAAAAATATGTTTACCTCTCTTGCAGCAGCATCATTAATTGAAAATGCAGTTGTCGATATGATTCCATTAAAAGAAAAAGCAAAAGAATTTGCAGGATTTTTAAACTTAAAAATAGATGGAGAAGATAAACAATTTGATCGTAATTCTCTAATAAAAAGAATGTCACAAAATGATATTAACTTATATGTAACATTCTCAGAATGCGCTCCAATGCTCCCACTTGAAAGTATGGAACAAGACACCATTTGTATAACCGGAAATAATCATCATTACTTTAAAAATAGTGAACTAGAAAAATATCTAGTTGTAGATAATGAAAATGATGTAGAACTAATAAAAGAAAAAATAGAATTATGTCTTGCTAATAAAAATAAAGTAATAAAGTTATACAAAGAATTCTCTAAAAAAAATAAAGAAAATTCTAAAAAGAACATTAAAGAATTTTTAGATGACTAGAAAGGGGGGATTAAGATGAACGAAAAAATAAATTATCATGAGAAATACATATTAATTGTTGATACCAAAGAAAATTATGAGAAATTTTCTTACTCATTTAAAAATATACTATTATTAAATATTAAAACATTAGATAAAACTATTAAATTTATAAATAAAAATAGTTTCAAAAATATAATATTTGTTAATTATATAGATTTATATTCAGAATTTTTAGGAAAATTAGAAGGTAATCATATTGTCAAAGTAATATACACTTATGAGCTTGGAACGTTATCTTTTGATCCATATTATCAAATATTTAAAAAAATATTAAAGTTATATGAAGATAAAAAAATAGATGAAATAGGCTTCTTAGATAAATATTTTTATGAAGCATTTAAAAATAAGACAAAGTGTAGTCATATATTACTTGATACAAAACAAAATATCAAAGTATCTTATCATGATGAGAGTATATCAATAATAAATGACCCAGATAATCGTTATCATAGTTTTTATAATGAGTTATCAGGAATATCTCTAGCAAAAAGAAAAGTAAGAATAAAAAAATACAATAAAACTCTAAATAGTTTCTTAAAATTATTTAATATTGAAAATGAAAAAGAAAAAAAAGAGTATGCGAAAAGCCTTGTGAACTTATATATTAATTTTTCGGATACTGATATTTTAAAAGTTTTAAAAATATTTGATGAAGGAAGAATTTGTATTATAGGTAATACTTATCTTTTTGATTCCAATCCATATTTAAAAAGTAAATTGGTAATGAAAAGTGATGACGACATAAATGAAATTAAAGATAAAATAGAAGAAGCTTTCAAATGTAAAGACAAAATATTATCGGAATACAAAAAATTTAGAAAAAGTTATTCAGTTGAATCTAAAAAAAGTGTATTAAGTTTTACTGAAGATTATGAAATAAATGAAGATGAAGAAAGCGATATTTTGCTATCTGTAATTGTACCAGTATATAATTGTGGCGATTATGTTGCTTCCTGTCTTGACTCCATAATTAAGGCTCGAATTAGAAAAATGGAAATAGTAGTCATCAATGATGGATCAACAGATAATAGTGAAGAAATTATTTTAAAATATGTCAAAAAATATCCAAAATTAATTAAGTATATCAAACAAAAAAACGAAGGATTAGCAACAACTAGAACTATAGGGCTTAAAAATGCTAGAGGTAAATATATTTCTTCAGTTGATTCAGATGATATTATAAATAAAAGATTTTATAAAGATGCTGTTAAATACTTACTTGATGATATCGATTTAGTGATGTATGACTGGGAAACATGTACAATAGATACTAAGTATCTAACACCAGCCATTGAAGTGTTCTTTGAAAATAAACCTCTTTATCAAGGTATTATGTATTCTACAATTATGCCTTCTCAGTGTAACAAAATAATTAAAAAATCAATTTACGAACATTTAAATATTAACTATGGTAAAGGAAAATATGAAGACTTTGTTACAAACTCCATAGCACTTTTATTGGTTCGTAAGTTTAAATACATAAGTAAGCCATACTACAAATATCAAATAAGAAAAGGGTCTATCATGAGAAGTAATCCAGGTCTTGCTATGATTGATGCTATTAAATTATTAAGTGATAGATTGCTAATATATGATAAATATAATGACTTACCTAAAGAAGAATTTAACTACTACTTATTCTCATGGAGAATAGAACAGTATATAATTAATGTACTTTATGATCTAGATGAAACAGAAAGAAGTAAAATGATTGATTATATGTATAAAAAAATTAAAGATGTAGTAGTAGAAACTTTTGAAAATCCCTTATATAAAAATATGATAGAAAGATTGCCATTAGATAAAAAAGAATATTTATTAGAAAGAAATAAATATCTTAAAAATGATAAACTAAAACAATTTTTATCTAAGAAAATTAAAGATAAATCTTATAAAACAATTATTACTGAAGAAATGTTTTATCTATAAAAGACTGCTAAAATGCAGTCCTTTTCTTTTAAATCATATAATTATTTGGGAAATCTTGATTATTGAAATTAGTGTATGGAGTAGGAGTCATATTTAATCTTTCAAGATCCATTACTCTTTTTTCAAGTCTTTTAACCTTCTTTTCTAATGAATCTAACCTTTCATTAATTTCGCTATGATTTCCCATATTACAATTACATTGTGGTTGTTGCATAAATCCATATGGCATTTGATTATTCATAAATCCTCCTTATTTCGTATTATTATATGCATAATATAGCTGATGTGTTATAATAATTATTGGTGATTTATATGCGATTAAGAAACGTCAAAAACAAAGAAGAAATATTAAATAATTCCCATCTTTTAATAAAAGATTATGATAAATATAAAGGTAAATGGCATGAAGTTTTTAATAACTCTAACCCTATATATATAGAAATAGGAATGGGTAAGGGTAAGTTCATACTAGAAAATGCATTAAAATACCCAGATATCAATTTTATTGGAGTAGAAAGATTAGATAGTATTCTAGCTCGTGCTATTCAAAAAATAGAGAAAATAGAACCACTTCCTAAAAACTTAAAAATAGTAAGAATGGATGCTAAAAATATTGAAGATGCTTTTGATAAAGAAATAGATAGATTATATTTAAACTTTTCTGATCCATGGCCTAAAAAACGTCACACAGAAAGAAGGTTAACTAGTAATACTTTCTTAAAAAAATATGAAAATATCTTCAAAAATACCAAAGAAATTATCATGAAAACAGATAATGTTTCATTATTTGAGTTTTCTTTAGTTACATTAAGTAGTAATAATTATATTTTAGAAAAAGTATCTTTAGATTTACACAGAAGTGATGTTTTAGATAATATTATGACAGAATATGAAGAAAAATTTTATGAGAATTCTGTAAAAATTAATTACTTAAGAGCTAAAAAATTATCTGATGATAAAAAATAATGTTAAAATTATACTATTAATTGTATTATTTTGATATAATAAACTTAAAGTAGGTGTAAAATGAAAAAGATTACAATTATACTAGTTGCTTTATTAATGCTTACGTTTACTGGTTGTGAAGTAAAAGAAATAACTAATGAAGATATAGAAAGTGCTTTAAAAGAAACATTAAGCGCTAAAGTACAAGGAGCCAATAATTATTTTGAAGGCTATAAATACTATATTCCTCGTGGATTCAATTTAGAGGATAGAAAAGAATACAACCATATTCTATTATCAAACGGAGAATACTATTATCTTTATATTGATGTTGTATCTTATTATCATAAAAAGACAATTAAAGTTAATTTTGATAATGATAAACTATACTTTTCTAAAAAAATATCTTATAATGGTAATGAAGGATACATTAAGATAAACAATAAAAAAGATGATCTGTATCTTTTAGAAATAGCGTATAACTATTCCAAAATAGAAGCTAGTGTTAAAGAAGAAAACTTATTATATGCAATTAAAAATTCCTTAAAAATATTATCTTCAGTGGAATATAACGATGTAATACTCGATACTTTAATAGGAGAGAAAGCAATAGACTATAAAGAAGAAAGCTATGATTTCTTCGAATCAAAAAGAGAAGATGGAGATTTCTTAGACTATATTGAAGAGTATGGTGTATATGATAAAGAAGATAAAATAAAAGATGAAGATGTACTTGATACAACTGATTATTAGGAAGGAGCAAATATGGGACTATTTGATAAATTAAAAAATGTTTTCTTTGAAGAAGAGTATGTTGAAGTTGAAGAACAACCAAAGGCTCCATCAAAAGAAAAAGTAACAGTGGCAAAGAAAATCGAAACACCAGAGATAAGAAAAGAAGAAACACCTGTTGTTAAAAAAGAAGAACCTGTTAAAGAAACAAAAATTGAAGAAACAAAAGAACTTGAAAAGCCAGTTAAAGATAATGATTTTAAATTTCCAATTGGTTTTGATGACAAAGACTTTGAAGTTGAAAAAACAATGGAGCTTGAAAGACCAGTTAAAGAAGAAGTACAACAAGTACCTGTTGAGGAAGAAAAAAGACAAGAAGAAACAAGACAGTATCGTTATCAAGAACCTGCTTATCAAGAGCCTGCTTATAAGGAACCTGTTTATCAAGAAAGTGTTGTAAAAGAAAGTAATCCATATCATGAAAAAACTGAAAATAAAGAAGTATACCATGGATTATATGAAGGAAGAGAAGGAAAAGATAAACCAGGATTTACTTTATCTCCAATTATTTCCCCTGTATATGGTATATTAAATAAAAACTATAAAAAAGATGAAATAGTAACTAAAAAAGAAATAAGACTTTCTCAAACATCAACTAAAAAAGCAGATTTAGACTTAGTAAGAGAAAAAGCATATGGAGATTTAGCAGGAGATATATCAGCATCAATTGAAGAAGTTGCAACGTCTGATGAAACAAAGGAGCCTGCTCAAGAAAAAGATGTAAAAGAAGAAAAACAAGATTTGCTTTATGATCTAAACGATAATGACTCACCTGTTGTAAAAACAGTAACAGTAGGAGATGCAGAAGAATATTTTCATGATTTAGGGTTAGAATATAATGTAGATTACAAGGTTGAAAAAGAAGAAACAAAAGAAAAAGAAGATGGGCTAAAAGAAATAAGTGAAAACAAAATGAGCATTGAAGAAAATAGTGAAGATGAAAAAAACTTATTTGATTTAATTGACTCAATGTATGAAGATAAGGAGTAGATATGGATATACTTTATGACATTTTCCCACTAGTATTATATTTTTTGGGAGCAGTTTTGCTAGTAGTAGTAATTTTGTTATTACTAAAAATGATGGATACATTTGATAAAATCAACATATTATTAGACGATGTAGAAGGTAAATCACAAAAATTAAATGGTTTATTTGATGCTATCGAAGGTGTTGGATCTACAATATCAAGTGTAAACAATAGACTAACATCATTTGTTACAGGATTAGTAAAAAACATAATAAAGAGTAAAAAGAAAAATAAAAAAAGCTCAAAGGAGGATGATTAAGATGAGTAAGGGTTTAGGAACATTTGTTACAGGAGTAGCAGTAGGAGCAGCATTAGGAGTTTTATTTGCACCAAAGAAAGGTAGCGAAACAAGAGAAGATTTAAAAGAATTATTCGATGAAATAATGAACAAAATAAAAGACATCGATTTAGAAGACGTAAAACAAGCAATTGCTAATAAAATTACTGATATAAAAAAGAGTTTATCTGAATTAGATAAAGAAAAGGTTTTAGAAATAGCTAAAGAAAAAGGAAGAATTCTTAAAGAAAAATGTGAAGATTTAATTGAATATGCTAAAGAAGAAGGAATTCCAGCTCTTGAAAAAACTGCTAGAGATTTAAAAGATAAGGCAGTAGCTGTTACTAAAGAAGTTGTTAAAAAACTTGAAGACAAAAAACAAGAAAAAGAATTAACAGCATAATTAAAACCAACATTTTGTTGGTTTTTTGTGTAGAGGCTTAGATGAAAAAAAATATTTTAATGATTATTGGTGCAATTATCTTTTTATCTTTAGTAGTTGTACTAGGAATGGGACCAAAGGTATTTTATTACAAAGTATTATATCATGGTGAAAGAGAAAAAATTACAGTAACAGTTTATATCGACGATAAAAAAGTGGATTTGGATAAAAGTTCTATAAATATTGTTGGTAAATCTATAGATAAAAACAACAAAGAAAAAAATGTTGATTTAGGAAGTGTTAATAAAATCGTTAATGATAAGCTAAATCTATCATTTGATGGTAGTCATTTTGGAACTTATAATCTAACATTAAAAGCTAAAGAATATGATGTCCTTATTAACTTTATAAGATATAACTGGTGGTATGTTGATGAATACAACATTGATGTTTATATAGATACTAAAAATAATGTAGTAAGATATAATGTTGCAAGTAAAAGAATGGATAACGATGCTAATATTAATGATGAAAATTATGAAGCATCAAAAGAAATAAAAGATAAAAATATCGGTTTATATTTAATTTAAATTTGCTTGATTAATTAAATAATTGTGATAGAATATAAATATATTTGATGTGGAAGAATAATAGTAGTTATTACGATCTTTATAGAAAGAGTAGAAGGATGGAAATACTTAAGAGACTAATAATGAAGATACATATTTGGAGTCAAAACGTGTTTCTCGCGTTAAGAGTTAAGAGTGTATAACAGATGTTATAAAGTAAGATGGTACCGCGATAATTCGTTCTTACAATATAACATCTTTTTTTTGGAGGAAATTATGAAATTATATGATGAATTAGTATGGCGTGGACTAATACAAGATATATCAAGTCCTGAGCTTATTGAAAAATTAAACAATGGGGGATTAACATTTTATATAGGAACAGATCCAACTGCAGATTCAATGCATATTGGACATTATTCAAGTTTCTTAATATCAAAGCGTCTTGCAAAAGCAGGACATCATCCAATCCTTTTAGTAGGTGGTGCAACTGGACTTATTGGAGACCCTAAGCCAGATGCAGAAAGACCTATGATAACTAAAGAAGAAGTAAGACATAACTACGAAGGACTAAAAGCTCAAGCTGAAAAAATATTTGGTTTTGAAGTAGTAAACAACTGGGACTGGACTAAAGATATAAATGTTATTGATTTTTTAAGAGATTATGGAAAATATTTTAATATCAACTATATGCTAGCAAAAGATAAAGTAAAATCAAGAATAGATTCTGGAATTACTTATGCTGAGTTTTCTTATATGATATTACAAGCCCTAGATTTCTTATACTTATACGAAAATAGAGGAGTAACTCTTCAAGTTGCAGGTTCAGATCAATGGGGAAATATAACATCAGGAATAGAACTAATTAGAAAGAAACTAGATAAAGAAGCTTATGGAATGGTAATGCCACTTGTAACAGATTCAACAGGAAAGAAATTTGGTAAAACTGAAGGTAATGCTTTATGGCTTGATAAAAATAAAACATCAAGTTATGAAATGTATCAGTACTTAATAAATCTAGAAGACTCTATGATTATCGATTACTTAAAGAAATTAACATTCTTAACAAAAGAAGAAATTGAAGATATCGAAAGAAAACATAAAGAGTGTCCTGAAAAAAGAATAGCCCATCAAGCACTTGCTAAAGAAATAATTACTGACTTACATGGAGAAGAAGAATACAAAAAAGCTGTTAAAATGAGTGAAGCTTTATTTAGTGGAAATGTTAAAGATTTAAGTGCTAAAGATATCGACGTTTTATTTAAAGATGCTGAAAAGAAAGTACTTGAAAAAGACACTAATCTAGTTGATTTACTTGTTGAACAAAATATTTGCAGTAGTAAAAGAGAAGCTCGTGAATTTGTATCTGGTGGATCAATAAGTATCAATGGAGATAAAATAACTGATTTAGAAAAAGTATTATCTAAAGAAGACTCTATTGAAGGAAAGTATATAATACTAAGAAGAGGAAAGAAAAAATATTTCTTAATTGAATGTAAATAAACAAACAAAAAAGACTGAAACAAATCAGTCTTTTTACTTTTATCTGTTATAGAATTCAACGATTAATGATTCATCTATATCAGCAGGTAATTCTTGTCTTTCTGGGAATCTAACATAAGTAACTGCTTTTTTAGCTTCATCATAAGTAACGTATTCAACACGATTAACTACTTTTTCAAGAGCTTCATTAACAACTTTTAAGTCTTTGTCGCTTTCTTTTAAAGCAATAACAGATCCAACTTTAACTCTAAATGATGGAATATCAACTTTCTTACCATCTACAGTTATATGACCATGGTTTACAAGTTGTCTAGCACCACGTCTTGTGTTAGCAAATCCAGCACGATAAACTAAGTTATCTAAACGAGATTCTAATAATCTTAAGAAGTTTTCACCATGAATACCTTTCATTTTTCCAGCTTCTAAGAATGTTTTATGGAATTGTTTTTCACTTAATCCATACATAAATCTAACTTTTTGTTTTTCTTTTAATTGAACACCATAGTTAGATAATTTTCCACGTCTATCTGCTCCATGTTGACCAGGACCATATGGACGTCTTGCAAGTTCTTTACCATTTTCTAGTAAACTCATACCAACTCTACGAGCTTGTTTGTAACTAGATCCAGTATATCTTGACATTTTTACTTCCTCCTTTATTTATATTACACAAACAAAAGACCTCGTATTTATAATTCTTAGGGAGTTTATTTTAATATTTTCACTTAACAGCAAAGTTACTAATAAACTTAATAAACACATTAAAAATATAAAATACACGCTGTTTGAATATGCAATAAAGATTATATATTAAAAGCCTTAGAAAGTCAATAAATTAATGAAATTGTTGTGATTATCACCTAAAATATTTATGTCTATCTTTTAATGGAACAAGTCTTTTTATTGACTCAATTTCATCTTTATATCTTATTTCACTATCTGGTATAAAAAAATCGCTTTGACTGTATTCTTCAAATTTTTGAGTTTTAGTATTAAATATTCTTTGTGGAACAGTTTGTATATTATAATCCATTAAATAAAAATTATAAAAAGTTTCATATGGATTAAATTTAGAAGTTAATATTGTTTTTGATAAATTTTTTTTATATCTGGAAAGTGCAAGCTCTAAAGAATCAATAGAGCAAGATTGTACTAGAATACTTTTTAATATTTCCATTAATTCAGTAGTAAACATTAGCCTTTTGGGTAAATCCCAACTGTAGCTATCACTATCTTTACAATAGAAAACTTCGGGTTGATATCCAGTTGTTTCAAATAATTCGACTACATCTTTACCGTTTTCTCGTATTTTTGTATTTTCACTTTTATATACCTGCAAAAAGTATTGATATAATTTTAGTTCTATATAATCATTAAAAGTCATATATTCTAAATTTAAAATATATTTTATATTTCCTTTCAATGCTTCTACAGCTTTATTTTTACTATATGGTGCATTTCTATCGTCCGGATTAAACCAATATTCAAATACTCTAAAAATTTTATCAGAATCATGTCCTGTTAAATCTGGATCTATTTTTTTGATACCTGTGCGTATATTATTGATAAAAAAACCATTTTCAAAATAGCTAAACTCTTTAGAATATTCATCATATATATCATCATATGGTAATGTCATATAAATTTCTCCTTTTATAGGTTGTTATTATATCACAAGATTTATAATAATCAATCAAAGGGTTATCACCAAAAAAAGGCTTCGATTGACTAATTTATTGTATTTTGGTAGAATAACAGACATTAAAGGAAGTGTATTATGAAAAATACTGCAGAAGACAAAATTGATTTTGATAAACTTACTTTTTTTAACTCACCTTTAGAATGTGAAAGGTATTTATTATTTTTGGGTGCAGAAACTATAACTCAAGATAAGATAAAAAAATATAAAATAGGAAATCTAACATTTGGTATAGATCAAGAGTATATGTGTGTATATTTGTATGATGAATTATCTTATCAAGTTGCAAGAGAACTTGATAAAGCTGGTTTTGAAAGAACATATGGTCATTATCACTTGGTTACAAGTTTAGAAATGCTTACCTATATAGTGGCTCTTGTTACTAATCAAAATAATCCAAAACAGTTTTTAAATGATAATATAAACAAGATGAAAGAAAAAACATTACTTGAATGCAAAAAGATATTTGATAATTATAGTCCAAATAATACGTTTTTTTCACAATTTGATAATGCAGTAATTCCATTTTTGCAAGACGACTTTCAAGTTGATGAATTTATTAAAAATTGCTCTTTTCAAACAACAGGAATATATAAAAAAGAAGGCTCTTTTTGTATTCAATTTGAATGGAAAAAATATGACAAACCAAATAAGTTATATAGTTTTAGCTTACACCCATACGGCTCTAACTTTACTATTATGTATGGTAAACCATTTGATAAAAACCATGAACAAATTTATCATTTTTTTAGAAAAGGAAACGAAGAAATTTTGTATTTTCCACCAAAGGGTATTTCGGATAATCGTATTAAATTAAATATTACGAGAAATTCTATAGAAATTAATGACCAAGAAAGACTTGCTACAGTCTTTGATTATGACTATTTTAAAAAATTACAAAGTGAGTATTGCGAAAGAAAAAGTAATTCTAAGACTTTGAAATTAAATAGAAAGAAATAATTATATTAAAAATAGTGATACGATTTTTCTATTTTCCTTTTTATATGTTATGGATTTTAGAATTTGATTTAATAACTGTTTTCGTATAATAGTTCAAAATAGATTCTGTAATCACGAAAGATTACTAGTTACTCGAGTTTTTCAAGAGACAATAGAAAACGATATGTAAAAAAGACCATTTTATGCCATATATAAATGAAGAAATCTTCATACAAAAAATAATTATTCAATTTTGCAAGTTGAATGTATACCACAAAAATTAGATTGACATTTAATTCATAGAATTAAGTGTCATTTTTTATTAATAAGGAATTTTCTCGTAATATTAATTTAGAGTGTCATAATATTATTTAATAAATAATAACCTGTATAATTATTTAAAACTAAAAAAATGGTTGACGCACAAACTTATGTTTGATATAGTGAACTTACTGGGTGGTTATATATTGTATAAGGCTTATAAGTTTAGACTTTATCCAAATAGTGAACAAAAAGTATTAATACATAAAACATTTGGTTGTGTAAGACTTGTATATAATCACTTTTTAGATAAGTGCATTAAGAATAAATATATAAATGCATTTGATATGTGTGGAGAATTGAAAAATCTATATGTAGACTTTCCATTTTTAAAAGAAGTGGATTCTTGTAGTTTAAGATGTTTACTGATACACACGAAAATAATAATATTAATGTATTAAAAGTATTAAAATCTGATTTTAAAAATAACGCTATCATATTTAAAGGTAAGCTAAAACTCATCTGTTTTTTAGTCCCTCTTACTGAACTATAACATATTTTTTAATCTTTTATTCATAATTTGATGAAATTAAAAAAGATATGTGTTAAAATATTATTATGCTAGAGTAGAGGTGATTACATGGAAAACATAGGACTAGTAATTGTTGTGTACGTATTAATTGCAATACTTCTTATTTTAATTGCCCTAACTTATGTTAAAAGAAAAAGAATAAAAGATTACAAAGCTGAACTAGAAGTCTTAGATAAAGAAAAAAACGAAATAGAAAGTGCCCCTGTTATATCAGAACTTGCCAAACTAGAAACAATTGTAAAAAACGATAGAATAGAAGAAAAATATAAAAAGTGGTTTAATGCTTTTGAAAATATTAAAAATAATGATATAACACAAATTAATGACATGATTATAAATCTTGAATCATTACTTGAACAAAAACAAGTAAAAAACTACACAATTAGCCTTGCAAAAACAGAACTAGCAGTTTATAAAGCAAGACAAGCAACAGATAAACTTTTAGAAGAAATAAAAGAAATAAACTTAAGTGAAGAAAAATATCGTAAGATAATCACTAAACTTAAAACTAAGTATAGAGAACTTAATGATAAATTTAATAATAATAAAAACGAATATGAACAAATATCTAATCCAATAGAACTTCAATTAGAAAATATTGAAAAATTATTCCAAGATTTTGAATATTATATGGAACAAAATGATTATCAAGAAGTTTACCATATTGTAAAAGGAATAGATATATTAATAGATCATATGGGAATAGTTATTGATGAAGTACCAGATTTAGTACTTTTAGCAAATCGTTTGATTCCTAAAAAAATTGAACAAATAACAGAAGTTTATGAGGATATGAAATCTAAGAAATTTCCTCTTAAACATCTAAAAATAGAATATAACGTTGAAGAGTCTTTAAAAAATGTTAATAAAATACTAGATAGAATTAAAGTTTTAAATCTAGAAAATTGTATGTTTGAACTTAAGACTATGCTTGAGTATCTTGATTCTTTATTTGATGAATTTGAACTTGAAAAACAAGCTAAAAAAGAATATGAAGAATCAAAAGAAATCTTTGATAAAAAACTAGAAAAGACAACTGAAGTCGTAAACAACATTTATGCTCAAATGGATGACATTAAAAGTATGTATGATTTAACTGACAATGATGTTAAATCAATAGATACAGTTAATGAAAAGACAACAGAAATAAATAATGAATATAAGACAATGACTAAAAGTGCTTCTAGAAAAAAAACACCATACACAGAGCTTTCTAAAAAAATTAAAGACTTTATTTCAAGATTGAAAGTAGTAGAAGATGAACTTGATGTTTCTTTGAAGAATTTGGGACATCTATATGATGATGAACAAAGAGCAAGAGAACAGTTAGATGAAATTCAAGAATTACTAAAGCAATCAAAAGCAAGAATAAGAAGTTATAAATTACCAATTATTACAGATAATTATTTTGTTGAATTACAAGAAGCCAATGAATCAATACTAGAAATAATAAAAGAACTTGAAAGAAAACCTATTGTAATAAAAACATTAAATACAAGAGTAGACACATCAAGAGATTTAGTTTTAAAACTATTTAATACAACAAATGAAATGGTTAGAACTGCTAAACTTGCAGAGTACTCTATAGTATATGGAAATAGATATAGAAGTAAAAATATAAATATTGATAGTGGTCTAAATCAAGCTCAAATGTTTTATTATAAAGGAAACTATAAAAAAGCACTTGATGTTAGTGTAGCTACAATCGAAAGAGTTGATAGTAATATTAAGAAAAAGGTGAACGAATTGTATGAAAGAAATAAATAATAAAGGATTTGGAAAAATTGAATTTATGACAATTTTAGGGCTTATGGCAGTTTTAATTGCAGTAGGAGCTAAAATGGCAGTTGATTCTGGTAAAAATTATAGTGCATTTAAAACAACTGCAGCAAATTTTCTTAGTTCAGTGGCAATGTATAAAGATATGTATACAAAAGATAGTAATATATATTACTTACATGAGTTAATAGAAAAAGGATATTCATCTGAGATAAAAAACCCAATGGATTCTAAGTCAAATTGTGATAAATACGAATCATATGTTGAAGTTCCAACACCAAACAATAAAATAATTCATTTAGAATGTGGAGAGTACATAGTAGAAGGAAACCAAAAAGATGGATTTAAAGTATATGAAGTAGGAAAATGGAATGATAAAAAAGAAAATGGCAACAATGACACTAATACGTTATATAACTACAAAAAAGATGGTGTATTAGCTTTCGATAGTTATGTACCAGAAAAAACATTCGTGCAGCTATACTTTGATAAGAATCAATCATTAATTAAATCTCCATTTGATTTGTCAGAAAAAGATGGAATAGAATTATTAACTAAAAATGTTTATAGAACTAAAAAATTAGTAAAAGAATTATAAGAAAAAGATGATTAATCATCTTTTTTTTGATATACTAATTATGGTGATTAATATGGGATTATTTTCTAAAATAAAAAATATGTTTAAGCGTGAAGAAAAAGAAGAACATATTGAAGAGGAAAAGTTAGAAGAAGAAAAAGAAGAAATTGAAGAAGAACAAACAAATGACGAATTTGAAGAAGATGACAAACTAAATAATGAAGAAGAAATAGATGATCATAAAGAACTTAGTAACGATGATTTAGAAGAAATAGAAACTGAAGAAAGCGATCAAGTAGAAGAAGATCTTGAAGAAGAATCGAAACAATCTATAGATGAACCTGTTGAAGAAGAAAGTGAAGAATCTTCAAAAGATGAGGAAGAAGATTCTAATAATGAAAACAAAGAAACAAAAGTAGACACTAAATCAGTTAAAGTTTATGAAAAAGGTCTAACTAAAACAAGAGAATCATTTGTATCTCGTCTTATAAGTTTGACTAAAAGACATAATAAAGTTGACGATGAATACTTTGATGAATTAGAAGAAATTCTCATTATGGCAGATATTGGAATAGATACAGTAATGTCTTTTATGGATAGATTAAGAAAAAGAGTTAGAAATGAAAATATAGAAGACTTAGAGTATTTAAAAGAAGTAATTGTCGATGAATTGTTCGTTATTTATGTTAATGATTCAATAATTGTTAATAAAGTAAATATGGCAAAAGATGGCCCAACAGTAATTCTTTTTGTAGGAGTAAATGGAGTAGGAAAAACAACAACTATTGCAAAGCTTGCTTCAAAATTCCGTGATGAAGGAAAGAAAGTTATGATGGTTGGTGGAGACACTTTTAGAGCGGGTGCTGTAAAGCAACTTGAAGAGTGGGCAGAAAAAACAGGTTCCTTATTTGTAGGAAAAAAAGAAGGAACTGATCCAGCTAGCGTAATATATGATGGATTAGTAAAAGCAAAAGAAGAAAATGTTGATGTAGTATTAATTGATACTGCAGGAAGACTACAAAATAAAGATTATTTGATGAAAGAACTAGAGAAAATCAACAAAGTAATAGGTAAAATAATAGATGGTGCACCACACGAGACTTTACTTGTAATTGATGCAACAACCGGACAAAATGGTATATCTCAAGCTAAAGCCTTTAAAGAAATAACTAATGTAACAGGAATAGTACTTACAAAACTTGATGGGACAGCAAAAGGTGGAATAGTTCTAGCTATAAAAGAAAATGTTGGAATACCAGTAAAATATATTGGACTTGGAGAAAGAAAAGAAGATTTACAAGTATTCGATATTGAAAAATATATATACGGATTATTTAAGGATATGATGTAACATGGATAGAAAATTATATTTAAATGTCTTGTATGACTGCTATAAAGAATTGTTTACTGATAAACAACAACAGTATTTTGAACAGTACTACTGGGATGACTTATCTCTTGGTGAAATAGCAGATAATAGTGGTGTATCAAGAAATGCAATACATAATCAGTTAAAGATTATGGAAGAAAAACTTTTAGAACTAGAAGAAAAACTAAAATTAAATAACAAAAAAGAAGAAATAATTAAATTACTAGATGGTAAAGTTGATAATGAATTAATAGAAAAGATAAAAGGAATATTATAGAGGTGTAGATATGTTTGATAAAATATCATATATTAGTGAGACTGATATTTATGTAGACTTAGTACAAGGAGTACAAATAACAAATAATATATTAAGTTCACATGTAATAATACAAGATAATGAAAAAAGTTTATTAGGAGAAATTTCTGAGGTAAACCAAAAACAGGTTAAAATAAAGTTATTAGGGGAGTTTATGGATGGTAAACTATTTGGAGGTATTATAAGAAAACCTTTATTAGATGCCAAAATAAGACAAATAAATGAACAAGAAATAGCAGTTATTTTAGGTCAAACTAGTGAAGGAGCAATGTATTTAGGAAGAAGCCCATTTTATAGTGGTGCTCCAGTTTGTCTAAGTGTAAATAACTTTTTTGGAAATCATTTCTCAATTTTTGGTAACTCTGGAAGTGGTAAATCTTGTGGAACAGCAAGACTTTTACAAAATGTATTTTTAAATAAAGAAACTCCACCACTAAATGCAAATATAATCATATTTGATGTTTCAGGAGAATATGCTAACGCTTTTTCTAAACTATCAGAAATAGATCCACGTTACAATTATAGAGTTCTAACAACAAGTTTAACAAACACTCAGTATGAACAACTTAGAATACCTTTGTGGTTATTAAATGCTAATGACCTAGCACTTCTTTTGATGTCTAGTTCTCATTCTCAACTACCAATTGTAGAAAGAATGTTAAAACTTGCCAAAATCTTTGCTGAATCATCAGAAATGAGCGAAAGATATAAAGATCACTTAATTGCCAAAGCTATTATTTCAATTTTATTTAGTGATTCAACACCTGTAAAAAAGAAAAACGATATATTCTCAGTTGTAGAAACATGTCCAACACCTAACTTTAATATGGAAGCAACAATAGCAGGAGTAGGTTACACAAGAAAATTAAGAGAATGTTTCCATATAGATAAAACAGGAACATTTACAGAAGGAATACTATTTACTGAATATGTTACTTCCTTTGTTCATGATGAACTTGATGATTACGAACCACAAAGATTAACATTCTATAACTTAAAAGATTTAGAAAAAGCTTTAGATTTTACTTTGATTTCAGAAGGTTGGTACAATAATCCAAATACTTACGCAGATGCTGCAAGTGTAAGAGTAAGACTACATTCTTTGATAACTGGTGAACAAAGCAAGATTTTTGATTATCCACAACAAGTAGATGTAAATCAGTTCTTAAGTTCAACTTTATATAAAGATAACAAAAAGCGTCAAGTAGTAATTATAAATCCTGAAGATATGGATGACTCTTTAGCATCAGTAATAGTAAAAATATATACAAGAATTATCTTTGACTTTTGTAAGACACTTCCTAAAAAAGGATCAATTCCTTTTCATATCATTGTAGAAGAAGCACACAGATATATCAAAAACGATAATGATAACTTCCTAATTGGATATAATATCTTTGAACGTGTTGCAAAAGAAGGAAGAAAATATGGAGTTATACTAGGGGTAATAAGTCAAAGACCAGTAGAGTTATCTGATACTGTTATCTCACAGTGTTCTAACTTTTTAATATTTAAAACAAACCATCCAAGTGATGAAGAATATATAAGAAAAATGATACCTAATATCAATAATGATATTGTTGATAAGCAAAAAAGCTTACAATCAGGAACTTGTTTAGGATTTGGTACAGCATTTAAAATACCAGTAATTGTGCACTTAGATATGCCAGATCCAGCACCACTATCATCAAATAGTGACATAGTATTAAACTGGAAAAATATATAATAGAGGTGATAAATAATGTTTGAAAGTTTGGGGGAAAGGCTTCAAGGAGCTCTTTCAAAAATTAAAGGAACAGGTAAAATAACTGAAAATAATATAAGTGACATGATGAGGGAAATTCGTCTTGCACTTTTAGAAGCGGATGTTAACTATAACGTAGTAAAAGAGTTTACTAATAATGTTAAAGAAAAAGCCTTAGGAGAAGAAGTACAAAGAAGTTTAAAACCAGGAGAAGTATTCGTTAAAATTGTTAAAGACGAGCTAACATCTCTTTTGGGTGGAGAACAAGAAGATCTTAATCTAAAAGGAAATCCTGCTATTCTTATGTTAGTAGGACTTCAAGGTAGTGGTAAAACAACTCATATTGGTAAACTTGCTAATTTACTAAGAAAAAAACATGCTAAAAAGCCACTTATGGTAGCATGTGACGTGTATAGACCAGCTGCAATTGACCAGTTAAAGCAAATTGGAAAACAACTTAATATCGAAGTATATGACGAAGGAAAAAATGATCCTGTTGAGATTGCAGAAAACGCAATTAATTATGCTAAAGAAAACAAATATGACTATGTTTTAATAGACACTGCAGGACGTCTTCATATAGATGAACAGTTAATGGATGAACTTGATAACATCAAAAACAAAGTAAAACCTCAAGAAATATTACTTGTAATAGATTCTATGATGGGGCAAGATGCTATTAACGTAATTCAAGGATTTAACGATAAACTTCCATTATCAGGAGTAATTCTTACAAAATTAGATGGAGATACTCGTGGTGGAGTAGCACTATCAGTAAGACATTTAACAAGTGTTCCAATTAAATTTGTTGGTACAAGTGAAAAAATGGATGGAATAGATGCGTTTGACCCAGAAAGAATGGCAGGAAGAATCTTAGGAATGGGTGATATTGTATCACTTGTTGAAAAAGTTCAATCTGAAATAGATGAAAAAGAAGCAGAAAAAGCTGCTAAGAAGATGCAAAATGGTAAATTTGATCTTGAAGATTTTTTATCTCAAATGAAGCAAATCAAAAAACTTGGACCATTAGAAAACTTGATTAAATTAATTCCAGGAGCATCAAAATTAGGTCTTAATAATGTTCATGTTGATCCAAAACAAATGGCACACATTGAAGCAATAATACTTTCTATGACACCAAAAGAAAGAAGAAATCCTGATATTATAAAAGCAAGTAGAAAAACAAGAATTGCTAAAGGTTGTGGATTGTCAGTACAAGAAGTTAATAAACTTTTAACTCAGTTTGATCAAATGAAAAAAATGATGAAACAAATGTCTAATGGAAAAATGAAATTGCCATTTTAGGGTAATTTAATGTTTTTTAAACTAGTATTAAATATTGCATACACTTGTAAAATATGCTATATTTATTGATATAGTATAGGAGTATATTAAGGATTTAAGTGAGGTAAAAATATGAATAAAGTATTGAAGATAGTTTTAGGTATTATCGTCAGTTTGTACTTGATTTTAGTTGTGTTTACAACTGCATTCTTGTTAAACAGAAATGATTATGGAGTATCAAAGTTTCTAAATAAATACTTAGTTATTGTCGATGATGATTCTTTAGAACCAAAATATCAAAAACATTCATTACTAGCAATTGAAGCAGTAGATAATGATGATATTAAAATAGATGAAAAAGTGTTCTTCTATGATACGTATGGAACAGATCATAAGATAAAATTACAAGAAGTAACTAAAAAAGAAAAAATAAATGAAAATGAAACTACATTTACCATGAAGGATAACTCACTTATTTCAAGTCAATATATTATAGGAACAGAAGATTCAACAAGCGAATTAGCTGCATTTGGACAATTTTTATATGTTGTGCAATCAAAATGGGGATTTTTGTTTATAGTTGTTTTTCCATTATTCCTAGCATTCATTTATGAAGTATATGCAATTTACAAGGAATTTAAAAGTAAAAAATGAAAAAACGATCAATGGTCTTAGCACCATTCTTTTTCTTAGTTGCCATATTTTTCTTTGCAGAAGCCTATTCATTATTTGAAAGCTCAAGAAAAAATGTTAGTCACATTGATATAGCTAAATGGCAAGTAAAAGTAAATAGTCAAGTTTTAAATGGAAGTGTTGCTTCATTTAATGTCGATAATGTTGAATGGAATAATTATGAAAATGTAAAAGAAGGCAAAATAGCCCCCGGAGTGAGTGGACATTTTGATATAGAAATAAATCCTAATGATACTGAAACTTCGATAAGATATGATGTAGAATTTGATTTTTCAAACTTAGATGAATCACAATTTGTAATTGATAAAATAGAAGAGATAGATAATAAAGAAATAGTAAGAACTGGAAAATATACTTACAGCAACATAATGTCGTTAGATGAGATAAAAAATAAAGAAGTAAACACTATAAGAGTAAATTTATCTTGGATAAATGATGAGAATAATAATGAAATAGATTCTCTTTTGGGTAGCGTTCCCAATAATACTCTAAATATACCAGTAAAAGTAACTATTACACAACACGAAGATGGTGAAACTCTTACGGAATACATAGGAGAGTAGTAGTATTATGAAAACAAAAGGATTTAAAATTATTAGTAAAGTTATAACTGTAATGCTTAGTATTATTACTTTCTTGCTAATGCTACTTGCAGCTTATAACTTTTTTTCAGTTAAAATTCTAAAAAAAGATTATTCAAACTTATTTGGTTACACTTTTTTTGAAGTAGTAAGTGGAAGTATGTCTCCTGCAATAGAAAAGTGGGACCTAATTATCGTAGATTTAGATTCAGAATATAAAGTTGGAGATATAATTTCATACAAAAAAGATGGTGTGTATATTACCCACAGAATTATTGAAATAAATAAAAATACGATAATTACTAAAGGAGACGCCAACAATACAATTGATAACCCTATTACAAAGGATATGGTAGCTGGTAAAGTTGTAAAAATATATAGTGGTGGAGCTACTTGGATAAAAGTATTTACAACCCCTAAAGTAATAGTAGGAAGTATAATATCTTTAATACTTATAATTTACACTATGTCTTTATTTAAACAAGAAGATAAGAAAAACAAAGATGAAATAAATGAACTTGACAGGTTGGAAGCAGGTGATATAATGCAAAAAATAAAAGATAATTCTAAATTAAAAGTAAAACTTTGCATTTTATTTATTCTTTTAATTATGCTTGCTTTGTTAATTCCGTACACTTTATCAAGATTTAGAACAGAAGCAAGTGCAGATGCTACAATGGATGTTGCCTTTTTTATAACTAAAGATAGCTATGAACATAAAGAAATACTTCTTAATGAAATGAAACCAGGAGATACTTATTCATATAATTTTAGTGTATCTAATTTTAAGGATGGACAAAGATCAGAAGTAAACTTAATATACGATGTGGAAGTAGTGGCAACTACCAATTTACCTTTCGAATATAAATTATATATGACAAATAGTGGAAGTGACGTTTCTGTGGTTTCAGAAGAAGAGATAACAGAAGATGCTGATGGAACCTACTTTAAAACATTAAAAGCTACAAGTAGAGTTCATGATTTTAATAATGATTATATTGATTATTATAAGTTAGTTATAACATTTCCAAGTGAATTTAATAATTTCAAATATCAAGATGTTGCAGAAAATATTGAGATTAGAATTAATTCTAAACAAGTTTTAGATAGCGACAATTAACTGACAAGTAAAGACAAAAATTGACAAAATTTATTGAATTTGACATAGTCGAATGTTATACTTCAATTATCAATAAAAGATAATATCTTATGGTATTGCGTTTGGAGGAATAAAAATGGAGACGAATAAGAGGAAGAAACATAATAGAAGAAGATTATTATTACTTCTAATATCATTATTTTTTACAACTGTATTATTTTCAACATCAACATATGCATGGTTTACAGCAAACCAAGTAGTTACTGTTAGTACATTAACAGTTAATGTTGAAGCTCAAAATGGTATACAAATTTCAGCAGATGGAACTAACTGGAAATCTATAGTTCAAACATCTGATTTAACTGGTGTACATGCAACGACTTATACTAGTAGTGTAAACCAAATACCAGCAACATTAGAACCAGTTTCAACAGTTGGAAATATTGATGCTGATGGAAAAATGGAAATGTATTATGGTGTTATCGGAAGTAATGCAGGTGGAGATTATATCTTAACTGCTACTAAAGATACTGAAGTTGAAGGAACAACAGGAAAATTTATTGCATTTGATTTATTCTTTAAAGTAGATGCAACTACAGATATTTTCTTAACTACAAACTCAGGAGTTAAAACTACTGATGCTACTGATACAGGAATCAAAAATGCTTCAAGAATTGGTTTCGTAGTATTAGGAAACACTGCTTCAGGATCAAGTATTGATACAATTCAAGGTCTAAATGCTGGAACTTCTTCTCAAAAATATATTTGGGAACCAAACTATGATGTTCACACAGCTGCAGCAGTATCACATGCAAATGACGTTTATAAAACAACTACAACAACTGAAGGTGGATCATTACTTGCTTACTCAGGAGTAAAAGCACCAATAGCAGACTCTGATAACGTATTAGTAAATACAACAAGTTCAGCAACAGATTATACTACTAACTATTCATCTTTCTTTGATACAGTTACAGTAGATTATAGTACAGTTGCAGGATTCTCTACAAAACAACAAATATTCAGTTTACAAACAGGTATCACAAAAGTAAGAATTTACATGTGGATTGAAGGACAAGATGTTGACTGTGAAAATAGTGCATCTGGTGGAACAATTACATACGACTTACAAATTACTACCCAAGCTGACTAACTAACTAACTAATTAATAATTATAATTAACGTATCAATTTGATACGTTTTTTTTACTCTATAAAAAAGTTCATAACACAAAACTAATCTATGTTTTTCTTTCATATTATTTGTATAAAATCGTAAAATATGATATTCTTTTTATGATAGTAGTGGTGAAAATGAGAAAGAAAGTAAAAAAAGTAAAACTAAATAAAAGAATAGTAATTTATTTATCTGTAACATTATTATTAACATATTTAACTGCCACATATGGAAGATATGTTTACTATGGAATAAGAAACTACTATTTGAGCACAAAAAACTTTTATTTTAATAGCGATAAATTAAGTGAAGAGGGCTCTTACTATCAGCTTGATAACTGGTCTGGAGTGGACCCTGTTGTAGTTAGATTTAATATGGATAGCAAAAAAAATAACATAGTAGCATCACCAAATAATATAAACTACGATATATCTTTTTCATGTTCAACTAATGTTACTTGCACCGCAACTAAAACAACTGGATTAATAATGAATGGAACAAACGAGGATACTTTTGCAATAACAATGACTCCAAATCGTACCTTAAGAAATGGCGATTCAGTATCGTTAGAAGTAGAAACAAATGCAACTGAACCATACACTAAAAAACTTTCTGGATCATTTACCATAAACGTTGGTGAAATAGGACTATCTTATGAGATTGTAGATAAAGTAGGAAGTCCATATTTAGACTTTAATATCACTAATACTCTTGATTATTACACTGTAATTGAAAGTTTTGGCGACCACCAAGTAAATGATAGAATTGAAATAAGAGAATATTTATCTCTTCCTTTAGAAAACAAAAAAAAGTGTGCAGCAGCTTTAATTACGCTTTCTTTTGATCCAACACTTTTTAGAATAGACATGACTAATGAAGCATATATTACAGCTCGTTCTACAAGATCAACAGTACTAGCTGATGGCTATGATTACATTAACAGCATCACCTTTAAAACAGAAGCCCTATCAAGTACTTCAGTAAGATTTTATAAATTAAATACAAATAATGATTACTCATATCCATATGTTACATCAACTCCTGCAATATCATTTAGACGAGAAGATAGTGTGAAAAGTTTTATGGAAAACTAGACACATTAGATGAGAAAGATATTAAGATGAAAATCTTGATACAACTCTATCTAAAAAAAGAAAAAATTGATCTTTGACAATGGAATTA
>CABUQZ010000023.1 GCA_902493795.1 uncultured Clostridium sp. | reverse complement strand
GCTTGTTCTACTAAATTATTAAGAATTATTTTCGCTATGTGCAAAAATAATTCCCTATATGTGCAAAAATAATATAACATAAAAAATTTTAAAAATCTACCTTAGTAGGTCTTTTTTGTTATGCAATAAAATATAAAAACTAAATGCAAAATTAAACTTGACTTTATTTAGATTGTCACAAAAAAACTTATAATCAAAAGATTACAAGTTTTAAATTTATTTTATTTCAGTAATTTCTATTTTATAAACTCCATTTGGACTTTCAACTTCAACTATATCTCCAACTTTTTTATTTAATAAAGCTTTAGCAATAGGAGATTCATTTGAAATTTTGCTCATAAATGGATCAGCTTCTTGACTTCCAACTATTTCATATTGATCTTCTTCATCATCATCAATATATTTTATATTAACTGTAGATCCAAGACCAACTATATCATTAGAAGTTTTCTCGATAATCTCATAGTTTTCAAGCATTTTTTCTATTTTTTTAATTCTTCCTTCTAACTCAGCTTGATCATTTTTTGCAGCGTCATAGTCAGCATTTTCAGACAAGTCACCAAGAGCTCTTGCTTCTTTTATAGCTTTTAAGTTAGCAGGTCTTTTTACATTTATCAAATCATTTAATTCATCTTGAAGATCTTTTAAACCTTCTTTAGTCAACAACGTTTTCTTACCTTTCATTAAATGTCACCTCTTTTTTCAATACATCTAATGATACCACAAACAAGTGTATCTGTCAACTAATTTTTGTTAACAGATGTCTTCTAATTGTTTAATAAAATACTCATCAGTCATACCAGCTATATAATCTATAACGATTTTTTTATTGTTAGTATTTTTTAAATAATTTGAGTCTTTATCATACAAAAAGTTTTTATATACCTTGCTCTTATCATTATTTTTTTCTAAATCTTCTAACAAAGAATAGAAAAGTTTATTTACACTCTCTTTATAATATGTTAATGAATTAGAATTATTCGCATAATTATATATGTTCTCATAATTAAATTTTAATAATTCATTAACAGCATTAAACACTTCTTCACTTAACACTATTTCGTTTTTACCATAACTATTTTTTATTATATCAAGTACTATATTATTTACTATTTCTCTATTATTATTTCCAAGTACTGATGTAATAGAAAGAGGAATATCCTTTCTATCTAATTTATTTAGAGTTATCGCATCTTCAATATCTCTTCCAATATACGCTATAACATCAGATATTCTTACAATACACCCTTCAAGTGTCATAGAATTTAAACTAGATGCATACGTTGCACTCTTAGAAGCTTCTTCAAAATCATTTAAGAATTCTTCTTTAGTTTTAGGTTTTGGTCTATAAACTCTTTCTAGTTTTTCTCCATTATGACACATAATTCCATCTAATACTTGAATAGTTAAATTACATCCCTTACCATGGTTTTCAATATACATATATGTTCTAACACTTTGTAAATTGTGCATAAAAGGACATCCTAATTCCTTAAGTGATATCTCATTTAAGAATTTTTCTCCAGTATGACCTAAAGGAGTATGACCAATATCATGACCTAACCCGATTGCTTCAATTAAATCTTCATTTAGATTAAGGCATCTTCCTATAGTTCTAGCTATTTTAGAAACTAACTGCACATGTAACATTCTTTTTGAGATGTGATCATCTTTAAGAAATGAGTATACTTGAGTTTTACCCATATATCTTGCATAGGAATTGCTATGAATAATAACATCTGTATCGTGAAAAAAAGCAGGTCTTATATCTTCTTCCTTTTGAAAAAGTCTAATGGCATCCTTGCTTTTTGTAGCATACTCTACAAATGTATCTTCTTTTTTTAGTAATTCACTTTTAACAATATCTAAAACATCCATTTATAGCACCTTAACTCTCATCATTGAGTCTTTTGTAACTTCAAATGGCACATATAGATTCAATTCTTCTTCAGGATGTCTTGCAACATCTATAGGATTCATATCTTTATCATACAACTTTTCTACTTCAAATGAGAATATATCCCCTTTTGGAGTAAATATCTCAACAGAATCTCCAACTTTAAAATAATTACGTTCAGTAATTGTTGCAATCTTACTTTCTTTGTCATAGCTAAGTACGATAGCTAAAAAATCTTGATTAGATAGTTCTTGTCTTCCAGTGTAATACTGATCTGTAAAATCCGCTTTTCTCAAGTAATAATGAGTACTTGTTTCCCTATTTGCAACACGAGATAATATCTTTTCACATTTATTTAATAACTCTTCATCTAGTGTTCCATCGTAATATGCATCAATTAACTTACGATATGATGATATTACTGTAGCAAGGTAATAAGCTGATCTCATTCTTCCTTCAACTTTTAATGATTTAACTCCAGCATCTAATAACTTAGGAAGCAAACTTGCCATATTAAGATCCTTAGTAGCCATTGTAAACTTAGTATCATATTCGTCAATATCAAAGGCAAAGCGACATATCTGAGCACAACCACCACGATTAGAATCACGATTAGTAAAGTAATTAGATAAACAACATCTACCACTATAGAAAGTACACATTGCTCCATGAATAAATACTTCTAAATCTAAAGAAGTCTCTTTATATATTTCTTCTATTTCTTTAATAGACACTTCACGAGCTAAAACAACGCGGTCAATTCCCTCTTCTTTCCAGTATTTAACACTTTCAAGATTAGTAGTAGACCCTTGAGTACTTAAATGTACTTCAACTTTATAATTATCTTTAATATACTTTATTATAAAAGGATCACTAACAATAAAAGCATCAATTCCAGCATTCACAACTTCTTTAATAAATTTATCGACATTTGCTAAATCTTCGTTATGAAAAACAATATTTAATGTCAAATAAACTTTTTTATTTAAATTATGTGCAAAAGAACAAGCTTCTCTTATCTCATCAATACTAAAGTTATTAGCATTTGCTCTTAAACTGTAATCTTGTCCACCAATATAAACAGCATCTGCTCCATACAAAAGAGTTATTTTAAGTCTTTCTAAATCCCCAGCAGGTGCTAAAAGTTCTACTCTCCTAGTCATTTTTCTTCACCTTATAAATTGTCTTTTTAAAGAAAAATCCCCTATCTTCTCCAATTAAAGAATCAATTTCCTTTACGTATTTTTCATCTTTTGTATCTATTAATTTTCTAAATAAGATTAAACACTTAACAAACGTACTATGTAAAACATCCATATCATTTAAAATAACATAATCAACATTAGTATTAGGTATTACTACACTTCCATTTAATAACTTATGTGAAAATAAACATGCCCCATTATCTTCTTGTTTAATAATGTAATCTTCTCCATTATTTTTTATGATATAAGACTCTTTTTCTCTTTCTTTTCCAATAGATTTAAAGAAATTATCGACAAGATTTCTTCTTGAATAAGACATTACTTGATACCCTAAAACATTTAAAAATAACTTCATTTTAGTCTTCTCTTTAAGTTCGTTTACTTCGGAAAGTGTTATCTCGCTAGCAAGAACACCATACTCAACACCTTTATCGTAATAGTAATTACAGCTATTATAATTAGTAACCATATGTGTTTGATTCCAAACCAAAGGAATAGAAAGATTTAATCTTCTTTTAATAGATAAAATAGCTAAATCGTAAAATAGTATTCCATCAACCCGAATTTTATCTAAAAACACTAATGCTTCTTCAACAGATTTTAATTCATCATTAAATATATTTTTATTAATTGCAATGAATAACTCTCCATCATAATCTTGTCTTAACTTTGCAATTTCTTCTAATGTAAGAGCATTATAATACCCACTACAATAATTTTTTAATCCAAAAATAAAGGCATCTGCCCCTATTTTTTTATATTCTTCAATATTTGATATATTACTTACTACAGTAAGCTTCATAATATCACCCAATTTCTTTTTTTTCTGAAACAGCTATCCCATCACCTTTTTGATAAAAAGTTGTAATATAATTTGGATTTTCTTTTAAATACTCTATATAAGCTTTTATCTTTCTTACTAATCCTCTTAAATTTCTACTTTTTATTTCACTTTCATCTTTTTGTACATATCCATGAAAGTTAATATTATCAGTAACGATATAACCATCATCATTTAAATTTCTTTCAAAATGTTCAAAGAAATTAATATTTTGTCCTTTAGCACCATCTAAAAATATTAAATCAAATTTATCGTGTATATTAACTTCTAAGGCATCATTAAACAAAAGTGTTATTCTATCTTCTAAGTTAAAGGCTTTAACATTTTTAAGTGCTTCAAGGTATCTTTCTTCATCTCTTTCAATTGATACTACTTTAAGTTTTGGATTAGCAAGAGCCATCATAATTGCAGAGTAACCTATTGCTGTTCCAACTTCTAATACGCTATCAATTTGATTTTTTATGATGAAAGTTGTTAAAAAATCAATTCCTTCATCTTGCATTATAGGAACATTATTAACATTTGCATATTCCTTAATTTCTTTTAACAATGTATAATTCGACATATTCTAATTCCACTTTCCAGCATTTATAAGTTCATTTTTCTTTTTTTGATGAAGTTGATAATTTTCAAAGAAGTAAGTTTTTCCTGTGTTATCTGATAAGAAAAATAAGAAATCACTATCACTTGGGTTAATTGCAGCTTCTATTGCTTTCTCACTAGGAAGGCAAATAGGCCCAATTGGAACTCCAACAATATAAGTATTATATGGATTATTATCTTTCATAATCGTATCATCAATTACTCTATTGTTTATTTGATCAAACTCTAATCCTTTTCCATAAATAGCAGAAGCACAGCTTTCAAACTTCATATTTTTATCAATTCTATTGTAAAAAACTGATGAAATATCTTTAAAATCTTTAGCTTTTCCTTCTTTTTCAATAATTGATGCCATAGTAAGAACAAAATGAACAGATAATTTCTTTTCTTGCATATCTTTTCTGTATTTAGATAAAACTTTATCAGTTTGATCTAACATCTTACCAAATATTTCTTTAACTGAAACATCTTTAGAAGCAAAGAAATAAGTATCTGGGAATAAATATCCCTCTAGTTTGAAATATAAATCATCATTATTGATATCATCACTTATAAACCAATATTTTTCTTCAAGTTCTTTAATATATTTTTTATCATTAGCAAGTTCAATTACATCGTCATACTCATTATTTGTATTATTTGAAATAATTGTAGCAAGCCTTTTTATGTTAATTCCTTCTTCAAATTTAATAGTTATCTGATCTTTATTAAGTGAGTTACCTTTTTCTAGTATTTCTATTATTTCTTGAAGATCCATACTTTTATTTAATTTATATTTTGTAGCTTTTAAATTACCAACATGGAACAATTTACAATAAATACCAAAGAAATTACTGCTTCTTATTAAATCTTTTTCTTCTAGTATTTTTCCAATATCTTTAATTGTTGATCCTTCTGGTATTATAACTTCTATTTCAGTTTTATCACTACTATCAACTGGACTTGTATTAACTTTATAAACTATTCCTAATGAGATAATAGTAATAAAGACTAATACAACAAGTCCAATCATTACATTTCTAAATATTTTCACTAATAGTAATTAAAACGAGCACAACTATTGCTCGTTATTTCCTTCTGAAGCAGTTCCATCAATTTTCTTTTTTATTTCTTCTTGTAAAGTATTTAATATTGTTTCAATAACTTTCCATTCTTTTTCTGTAGTTATTGGTTCTAGATTTTGATTTTGTTTACTAGGATCATATATTGAAGCAAATACTTGTACGTTTCCTTGTTCATCTTTTGAATTATCTGTATAAACTATATAACTCTTTTTAGTTTCTTCAGAATCAAATGTGAATAAAACATCACAAGTTATTTCTCTTCCATCAGCATCTGTAATTGTAAAAGTATTTTCCATTTTGTTTTCTACCTTATTTTCTTCCATATTATTTTCTCCTTTTTATTTCCTATCTAAATATGATTGTAATATTATCGTTGCTGCTACACTATCTATAACTTTTTTTCTTTTTTTTCTAGATGTATCATTTTTTATAAGCAAATTAGTAGCTTCTTTTGTCGACAATCTCTCATCTTCCAAAATAACTTCTTTATTAGTACTTTTCTCAAGCATTTCTTTGAATTTATAAGAAAGTTCTCCTTTAAATCCAATAGTGCCATTCATATTTTTAGGAAGTCCTAAAACTATTTTATCGACACCTTTTTCTTCAATTATTTTTTTTACTTCAGATACTAATCTTTCATACTCTTCTTCATGTCTAATTATTGTGTAACTTGATGCAATTATTCCATCTTTATCAGAAAGACTAACACCTAAAGTTCTACTACCTAAATCTAGTCCTATATATCTCATAATTTACTTACATAACTTCTTAGTAATACTTCGATAATCGTACTTCTTTCAATACTAGTAATTTTATTTCTAGCATCGTTATGAGAAGAAATATATCCAGGATCTCCACTCATAATATAACCTACTAATTGATTTATTTCGTTATAGCCTTTTTCTCTTAATGCTGCTGAAACATCTTTTAAAGTACTACTTACCAAAGAAGCTTCAAATTCATCAATTGAATATAAAGAAGTCTTTTCTATCTCATTATTTTCTAAAGATTCATTCATATTATCACCTTTATTTCTATAACACAAGTTTAACATTATTTAAGAAAGTAATCAACTATAATTAACATAGTTAAATGCAACAAAACACAAAAATGCTACAAGTATTATTGATACAATCCAACCATTAATTTTTTCAGCTTTTGTGCTTTTGTATTTTACTCCAAGTGCCATTGTCATAAGTACTCCACCTACAAGCCCACCAATATGAGCAAAATTATCGATTCCACTAGACATAAATCCAATAGCAAGTTCAATTAAAATTATAGGAATTATCTGAGTTTTAATTACAGTACCCAAATATACTCTATAATGGTATCCAAAATAAATTAATGATCCAAGAAGTCCAAATATAGCTCCACTAGCACCTATTGAAGGTATTGTATTGAATATTATAGATAATAAACTTCCAACAATAGAACTAAATAGATAAACCACTAAAAACTTTGTTCTACCAAGAAAACCTTCCATTTGAGAACCCAGTACGTACAATGAATACATGTTTACTAATATATGAAATATATCACCATGTAAAAACGTTCCAGTAAGTAATCTATAAATTTCTAAATCTTTAACTATAGATGGTCCATACACTGAATAATTCTCAATAAAATATCTTTCATAATCAAAGATATACATAAGAATAAACATAATAATATTAATAGCAATTAAAGAAAATGTAACAATAGGAGTCTTACGTTTAAATACCTCGTCTACTTTAATAGCATCTTCTTTATTTTTCTTATTTATATCAGCAGTAATTTTCATAAATAATTGGAAACCATCTTCATTAAAATCAAGTTTTTTGTTAATATCTGGAAATATTTCTGAGATGAATTTATATTTTTCTAAGTCTTTTTCATCATAAATTGAAATACAATCTATATTTTTAGTATTTTCAAATTTAACATCTTCATCTATATCAGTAAAAATTGACAAAGCATTCATTGAAAAAGAAAATGTCTTTCTCTTTATTTTTCTCATAATGTGTTTTGTCTTAAATAAATCGAAATTGTATTGTTCATCATTAATTATATGGTTAGACACTATTCTAACAATTTTATATTCGCTATCCATATTCTCAAGCCAAATCTCATCTTGAGCACCTTGAAGAATAATAGGATTATAATTTTTCTCTGTAATAAAATAATGAAGAAGTTTCATTGCTAGTAAATTTTTTCTATCTAGTTGTTCAGGCACAAATACCACTCCTTTCAATAATAACATTATACATTATATCATAAAATTAATAAAGAGGTGTAAATAGTGAAAAATATAATTATTTCTAAAGTTAATTATTCTTATATTACGCCATTTTTTATGCTTGATCATAAAACCTATTTAATTCTTGATTTTTTAATAATGATTACTGTTATTATATCTTTATCTTCATACACCTATTATGATAAAAAAAGATACTTAATAATCACAATAAATGTAATATTAGAAATATTATATAACATATTTTTTATAGTTATTCCAAACATTTTTTTAATATTTGCAATTAAGCTTTTTCAGTTTATTTTCTCTATTCATTTAAATAGTGTTATTTACGACAATAAAAAAAGTGCTAAATACTTAACCCCATATATATTATGGAACTTTATCTTAACACTTTTAAATACTTTAATTTTATTTTTAAATGTTTAATCTTCATTTCTTTCAAGTTCGTCTAAATAATCTTGAAATTCAACTGGAAGATCTACTTCCAAAAATATTTCTTTATTAGTAATTGGATGAGTAAACTTTATACTTTTTGAGTGAAGAAACTGTCCAAATGGCGTTGTTTTCTTACTTTTTCCGTAAACAGGATCATTGTATATTGGATAGCCTATATATGACATATGTACTCTTATTTGATGAGTTCTACCAGTTGAAAGTTTACATTCTATTAATGTTTTATTAGATTTTTTAAATCGTTTTAACACTCTAAAATGAGTGAAAGCTTCTTTACTATCAACGTCAGTTACCATCATTTTCTTTCTATCTACTGTATCTCTTCCAATAGGAGCATCAATATCACCAACATCGTGATTAATTATTCCATCAACCAATGCATAATAGCATCTTTCTACTTTATGTTCCTTCATCATATCACTTAATAGTTCGTGAGTTTTATCATCTTTTGCAACAACCATAACACCTGATGTGTCTTTATCAATTCTATGGACAATACCAGGGCGAATATCTCCACCAATACTACTAAGTTTAAATCTATAAAGAAGTGCATTAACAAGCGTATGTGAATAGTTTCCAGCAGCAGGATGAACTACCATTCCACTAGGTTTATTAACAATTAATAAATTGTCATCTTCATATACTACATCAATAGGAATATCTTCAGGTACAACATCTATTTCAAAGTTTAAATCATCAAGAACTTCTATTTCATCATCAATATGTACCATATAATTAGAAGTTGTGCTTTTCCCATTAACTAAGATTTTATTATTCTTAATAAGACTTTGTATCTTACTACGAGAAAGATCAAGCTTATCAACTAAATATTTATCAATTCTAATATTATTTTCCTTCACTATCATCTATATTCACTACTTTCTTCTTTTTATCTAAAAAATATATTTTAAATAACAATAAAATAATTGAAATAACTATAAAACAATCTGCTACATTAAAAATAGGAAAATTATAAGAAAATATTTTAAAACTAAAAAAATCAACTACATAACCTCTTACTAATCTATCTATTAAATTACCAACAATTCCACCAATTAACATAGAGTTTATCACTACTTCAAAATTATCCATATCTTTTCTATCTATTATGTATTTAACAAAAAATGCTAAAAATATAATACTTAAAAGAGCAAGTATTATAGTACCACTTGAAAACATTCCCCATGCTGCTCCAGTATTTTGAACATACACAAGTGAAAAAAATGATGGTATTAAATTAATTCCTGTATTCAAATTTATATTTAGAGTTACAAGTAATTTAGTTATTTGATCTAATAATATTAATATAATTGTTAAAACGATAATTTTCTTCTTCAATGTGCTCACCATATTAATTTTACCAAATAAAAAAAATATTATAAAGAGATATTTACTAAAATAACGTCTTCTCCTATTTTTTCTATTGAATTCCAACCAATTTCCGTATCGATTTTTCCCCTTGAAAACGAAAAGAAGTTTTTATTTGGTTCGATAACTAACGATATTATCGTTCCTTTATCTTCATCAATTTTAACATCGATTATATTTCCAATATTTTTTCCATCATTAACATTAACTATATATTTATTTTGTAAATCAGTAAGTCTCATATTCCCTCCTAAAGAATAATATGATTAAAATTCTTAAAAAAATACAAAAATAAAAAGCTAGCTAAAATAACTTTAACTAACTTTTACGTTTTTTAGTATTAGTACTAGCGTTTTCTCTTAATTTAGTAATAGAAGATTCAAAATCAGGACTATTTGTAACATAACTTCCACTTACGATGATATCAGCAAAATCAAGTCGTTTAGCAACCTCGTCATTTACTCCACCATCAACGCTTATTTTTACTTTAACTTTTTTAGATACTAATAATTTCTTTACTCTAAGTATTTTCTTAGTAGTATCATCTATAAATTCCTGTCCCCCTTTTCCAGGGTATACACTCATAATAAGTACCATATCTATTAATGATAAGTAAGGTATTAAAACGGAAACATCTGTATCAGGATTTATTGCTAATCCACATTTAATTCCATATTCTTTTATTAATTTTAAATACTTTTCAACTTTGTCAATTTCTGCATGAATTGTTATATATTCTGTATTTAAATTTACAAATTTATTAATAAGTTTTTCTGGCTTTTTAACCATTAAATGAACATCTAATCTTTTAGTAACTGAATTACTCATTTTATATAACATTTTATAAGGTTTATATCTTTTTCTTACAAACCTACCATCCATAACATCAACATGAATAAAATCAGCACTAGTTGTATTAAGCTTCATGATATCTTCTTGTTCATCTTTGCTACTTAAAAATGATACTGAAATCTGTTTCATAAGACCTCCTATCTAGTATTAAGAGAGGATACAAATTTTAGATAATTATCATAACGTGACTCTAATATCTCGTGATTATTTAAAGCTTTTTTAATAGCACAACAAGATACATCTTCGTTAGTATGTGAACAATCATTGTAAAGACACTTGTAGTTTTTAAACTCTTTAAATGACTCACATATTTGTTCTTTAGAGTAACTTGATAAATCTATACTTGAAAATCCAGGAGAGTCGACAAGCTTTCCTCCAAAAAGAGAAACTAATTCGACAAATCTAGTCGTGTGTTTTCCTCTTCCAAGAGCGTAAGAAACTTCTCCTTCTAGAAAGTTAAGCTTTGGTTCTAGTCTATTTAGCAAACTAGATTTTCCAGCTCCTGTTTGACCTGTAAAAACTGTTGTCTTATCCTTAAATATTTTCTTTAATTCATCTATTTCATAATTATAATAAACTTTATACCCAATTTTTTTATAATATTCTACTATTTTTTTTACTTCTTCTTGTAAATCTTTACTAGCTAAATCTTCTTTAGTAATACAAATTATGGGAGTTATTTTATTAATTTCCATAACTGTAATTAGCTTATCTAAAAGATTAGTACTAAAATCAGGGACAACTAAGCTAGTAACAATTAGTCCCTGATCTATATTTGCAACTAAAGGACGTGCTAAATAATTCTTTCTAGGAAGTATTTCAAGTATATATTTATCTTCTATACTTATATTACAAAAGTCCCCTACAACAGGAGTGATTCCTTTATTTCTAAAGTTTCCTCTTGAGTGACACTCTACTACCTTCCCATCACAATTAACAAAATATAAATTACTTAGTATTTTAACAATTTGTCCTTTCATAAATCCCCTATTCTGTAGTTTCTCCGCTATTTCCTGTACCTTCTCCTGTTCCTTCTTGAGGATTAGTTTCTTCTCCTGTTTGACCACCTTCGTCTTCAGGAGGAACTACTGGAGTTTCAACTTCTTTAGCAATTACTATAAAAAATGTAGCTTTATTAACTATTTTACCAGTTCTTGATTGTTTGATAACTGTTCCAGGTGGAAATTCACTTGTTTCTTCATATTTAACAGTAAAATCAAGTTCATACTTTTCTGCAAACTCTTGTATTTCTTCAACAGTCCATCCTTCTGCTACAAAATCTGGATACTGGTCATAAGCATCTGGAATATACAAAACAATTTTAGTCGGTTTTTCTTCATCTACAACTATCTTTGTACCAGGCTTTAAGTCTTGATCAATTATTAGTTGAAGATCCATATCCTCTGTTAATTCGACTTCTTTCTTTTTTATTTCTACCTGCATCTTATACATTTTTTCAAGAGTTGTTTGTACTTCAATATAATTTTTTCCAACATAGTTTTCTATTTCATAAACAGTATTTTTACCTAAAGATTCAATTAATGTTACTTCGTATCCTTTACTTTTGCTTCTTCCAGCTACAGGATTAGTACCAATAATCATCCCCTCTGGGATAGTATCACTATGTTCTTTTATTGTTTCATCTTTTACTTTAAATCCTGATGCAACCAAAGCCTTTTCAGCATCTACTATAGACATATTAGAAACATCAGGTATTTTAATATCATTATCTTCAGCAAAAAGTGGAGAAAGCATAAAGAATATTGCTGCAATACCACCAATTAACACTAAAGATAAGAAAATAATTACAAAAGTTGAAAAACTTGTTTTTTCTTTTTCTTCCTTAACAATTTTCTTTGCCACTACTGGTTCCTCTTCTACTTCTTTTTTATTATCATCATTTTCCTTAACTTCTTTTAAAGATGATTCTTTTTCATCTACTTCATGTTCAGGATATTTATATATAACTGGTGCTTGATTTAAGTTTTCTTCGTTTAAGCAAACTTTCAAGTCACTATACATCTCTTTAACATCATCGTATCTATTTTTTGGATTCTTAGCAGTTGATTTAATAATAATATTTTCTAAACTTTGAGGAATATTAGAATTAATTTTTCTAACGCTAGGAATATCATCCTTCATATGTTTTAAAGCTATTTCAACAGCGTTTTCTCCCTTAAAAGGAAGTTTACCAGTTAAAAGCTCAAACATCATTATCCCCATAGAATAAATATCTGATTTAGTAGTTGATCCTTTACCACTTGCTTGCTCTGGTGGTAAGTAATGAACTGAACCCATAACTGAATTAGTTTGTGTTACCTGTGTTGAATTAAGTGCCATAGCAATACCAAAGTCAGTTATCTTAATTTTACCATCATCAGAAATCATTATATTCTGAGGTTTTAAATCTCTATGTATTATGTATTTATCATGAGCAACAGCAATACCATCAGTTAATTGAAGCATAATATCAACAACTTCAGCGGGAGTTAAATTTCCACGTTTTTTAAGAAGTTGTTTTAATGTTCTTCCCTCAATATATTCCATTACAATGTAATATGTACCATTATCTTCACCAACATCATACATTTCCACGATATTAGGATGTGATAATGAAGAAGCAGCATAAGCTTCTCTTTGAAATCTTCTAATAAATTTTTCGTCATTAGCAAGATCTCCTCTTAATACTTTAACAGCAACTTTTCTATCTAGAAAAACATCTTTTGCTAGATAAACGTTTGCCATTCCACCTTCCCCAATACTTTTAATAATCTCATATCGATCATTAATCAATTGACCTTTACTAAACAACGCTAATCACCACTCTCTGAAAATTCTAAATATGCTATAGAAATATTATCCGCTCCCCCACGATTATTACTCTTTCTAATAAGCTTAATTACTTTATCTTCTATTTCTAAATCACTAAGCAAAACTTTTTCAATTTGTTCAACATCAAGCATAGATGTTAACCCATCACTACACAAAAGCACAGATGAAATATCCATATCACAATCAAATATATCAATATCTATTGGATTATTTGAACCAATCGCTTTCATAAGAACGTTTTTCTTTGGATGATCTTTAGCTTCTTCAGGAGTTAATTCACCAGCTTTAATTAATAAATTAACAAGTGTATGATCATATGTTACTTTATGCATTTTGCTATCTTTAACAACAAATCCAGAAGAATCTCCAATATTACCAATTAGTACATAATCTTTTGTAATAATTGCCATTACAAGAGTAGTACCCATTCCTTTGCTTTCCACATGTTCATTAGCATAACTAAATACTAAATCATTTACTTCTGTAGCCATTTCTCTAATCCAGTTAACAGCTTTCGATTTTTCCATATTGCAAAAAGATTCATTAAAGCATTTACTAAGATGGCTTACTACTATACTTGAGGCTACTTCACCAGCAGAATGACCACCCATTCCATCTGCAACAGCCATTAAATAATCTCCACTTTGATTTTTAGTTATTATTACACTATCTTCATTATGAGACCTAACTTTTCCTGCATCTGTTAAATAAAACGTTTTCATAAGCTCTCCTTTTTACTTCTAAGTTGCCCACAAGCTGCACTAATATTGCTTCCAAATTCTTTTCTTATTGTGACAACTACATTATTCTTCTTTATTATATCATAAAATTTCAAAATTCTATCGTTTTTACTTCTTTTATATTGAATATTCTCAGTTTCATTGTATGGAATCAAATTTACATAACAATTTAACCCTTTTAAAAGCTTACATAATTCTAATGCATTTTCTTCACTATCGTTAACGTGATCAAGCATAATATACTCAAATGTTATTCTTCTATTTGTCTTTTTATAATATATCCTTAATGCATCAAATAGCTCATTTAATTTATATGCTTTAGCAATAGGCATTATTTTCTCCCTTAATAAATCATTTGGAGCGTGTAAGCTAACAGCTAGGTTTACTTGATATGGGAAATCTGCAAACTCGAGAATTTTGGGAACTAACCCAGAGGTTGATACAGTTATATGTCTACTTCCAATAGCAAGACCTAAATCACTATTTATTATTTTTATAAAGTTAGTAACATTTAAGTAATTATCAAATGGTTCACCAATACCCATAATTACAACATGACTAATTCTTTTCTTTATATCTTCTTCAACTGCAAGAATTTGTAGTACCATTTCATAACTATTTAAATCTCTAACTTTCTTAAGTCTTCCACTTTCGCAAAATGTACATCCCATATTACATCCAACTTGGCTTGATATACAAATGCTCGTTCCATAATCATGATTCATTAATACACTTTCAACGTACAAATGATCTGAAAGCTCGAATAGATATTTATTAACATCTACATCTCTTTCTACTTTAACCATTTTAAGTTTAGTTAAAACAAAGTCTTCTTTTAGTTTTTCAATAACAGTCTTCTTCATATCTGTCATCATATCAAAAGAAGTTATTCTCTTATCATATAACCAAGAATAAACCTGTTTTGCTTTAAACTTCTTTTCTCCAATGGATAAAAAATAATCTTCTAGCTCTTCAATTGTTAAATTATAAATATTTTTCATAAATACACTTCCACTTGTAACATTATTATAACATTCAATTATTATATTATCTAAAAAAAGAAGATGATTTACGTAAATTTACACCTTCTTATTTAAAAAAACACCTAATTTCAATATATGCTGAATTCTGATGATTACAATAAAGAATTTCATCAAAATTTCAAGTAATATTAAATCGTTTAAATTATTGTTTTCCATTATACAATAATCATCTTATTCTAAAGTTATATTATTTAATTTTATTATTTAAAATCCTATATATTCACAATACAATACTTTATTCAATACATAATAATTATATATATTAGTTTTAACTTTATATTAGTTTTTTAATTAATCATTCTTTTAATTCGTTTATTTAATATTTCATTTTCATTTGCACGTTCATTTGGTGATAAATTATCTGAATATGAATAATATTTTATTAATTCTAAAAACAATATTAAACCACGTAACGAATAGATTGTTGCATTTCCATTTTCCAAAGGATAAAAAGCATTTTTCACTATACTATAATAATATTGATAAATAAAATCAATAATACTACTTGATTTCATAGCTTCTTCAACTGGTATAAAACTTGCCTCTATGTGATTATCTTTGGATGTTATAGTAAGATTTCGATTTTGAAGTTGATAACTATCTCTATCTTTAACAATAGTAAGTTTTTCTTCTGGTAATATGTATGTGTTTTCATCCTTTTTAATTAATCCATAATGACTACATATTTCTTCAAAAATATTCCTTTCAACAGAAGAATTATAAATATCATTATATTTTTTAAAATATTCATCTATTATTAAATCATAATTCATTTTATTTTTACCATTCCTTTCAAAATACGCATATTCTTTATTCATATTTAGTAACATCTATAACCATAATATTAATTTTTGTATTTAAACCACAATCTTTTTTGCTACTAATACATCATTAAGTTATTTCAGCTTACTATTTACCAAACTACGAAACTAACTATAATAAACTTTTGTTTGTATATCAATTATTTTTTATGAATTATATGAGCTCCTATAAGATTATAAAAGAAGATGATTTAGGTAAATTTACATCCTCTTTATATTTTATAATTATTTTTCTTTTTAACTAACTCTGGACATTTTGAAAAACTTCCATCTACCAAATCAGAATTTTGGTTTTTAAAACCTCTTTGCGTAATCAAATCTTGAAAACTATTATAATTCATTCCAAGAGTAACACAGTCCATATCAAGAAGAACCGCAAGTAACCTAACTTCACCTATAACCTTGTCAAATTCATCCATTTGACACAATAAAATATGATTAACAATAGATCTACAAAAACCACTTAAATAATCTTGTTTAAAAGTAATATAATCCTCAATTCCTATTCCTAGAAGATATGACTCTATTATATTATTGTCTATTATAGAGCATTTCATATTATTTTTTTCAAATCCCAAATACCAAGACTCTAAAGATTTATTAGAAGAAATAATATTATTTTTCTCTTTAATTAATTTAGATTTCATTTTACGATTTCGACAGTCAGAGATATATTTGTCTAAAAGTAAAACATAATTTTTTAAAATATTTAAATTTACTTCGTTAGAAAGGTACGTATAATTAACTCGTAATTCAAGTTCTGATTGTACTCTTGAAGCGATTTTTTTAGTGTATGTTTTTGAATCTTTATCTTTTTCTAATGTACAAAAATAATTTTGAAAAGGATTTACTGTCCTTCTGCTAAAGGATTCATCCCAAAATTTTCTAAATATAGATAAAGTTTTCTCATTTTTAAAAATAGATTCAAAATACTCATTTTCTGCTTCAGCTGATATTTCAATGTAGGATGATATCTTTTTATATTGATCACTATCTTTACCATATTTAATCTCAGCATAACTAAGTTTATTATATAATTGAAAAATATTATATGAAATTTTTACTACTTCATTTAATTCATTGTTTGTACTTTCCACCATAATCACCACAAGAGTGTATTCTATAATTAAATTAAATAAAAAGCAAGATTATATTTTATCTTACTTAATTAATCTTTTAACAAATTCCTCTTTTATTAAGGGACTTCCATTAGCACAATAATCTCCAGAATGTTCCCTTTCAAAAACTTTTAAATAGTCATCTATCTGTTTTAAAAAAGTTTCATCAAGTTTTCCTATTCTTATTTCATTAATCATAGCTTTAGTTATGCGATAAAATAGTTCATAATCTTTTTCTTCTACAAGATGTAAATATGGATGAGAAGTTTCTTTATTTAATACTGCACCATTAATAAGTAGCCTATAACCATTATTTCTTTTTGGAATAACCAAATGATGGAAACTAGCATCTTCCATAGTAAGCGAATACCCCATAAAATCCAAATCAGTAATGTTAAATTTGTCTATCATAACTTTTGTAATATTAAGCATAACAAAACTCCCCTGTTCATTTGTTAATATTAATATATCATATAAAAAATAAAAATTAAAAAAAATCTTCACAGAATATGCAATTTAAAAGAATAATTATTAATTAAAGTGTAAAACTTAATTAAATAAAAAGTATTACACTTATATAGATGAATAGAAAAAAACAGCTACTAATAAGTAACTATTCCTTACTTTAATATTTAAATCCTTCTTTTACCATAAGAGCTAATGTTATTGGTCCAATATTACCATCCTGTTCAAGACCTTTCTGTCTTTGAAATTCTTTTACGATTGCTACTGTATAATCTCCAAAATAATTACCTTTTACTTTGTTTGCAAACCAATCATCTATTTTTGATATTTTTTCTCCAGAATCTCCTTTTTTATAATATCCTCTTGATGGTAAAAAAGATGCTTCTTTAAATTTATAACCATTTGTACTATAGATAGTAGTTATCTCTTTATTAATATAAAATGCTTCATTTGGAAGTAATGATTTTTCATAAGCAAAGCAATACTTACCATTTAAATTCTTTTTAAATCCGTAATATTTTCCAAGATTTGCTGTTATATGAAAATGATTTCCAGAAGCATTTCCTGACATTCCCTCTCTCAGTATTTTTTGATTTTTTTTAATTATTTGTCCTACAGATAATTTTGAGTAATCATCATAATTTAAATGAGTTAATGTTATGTGTAAATAATCTAAATCACTTTTAAAAGGTATTTTTAGTTTATTCACACTTGTTAATCTTATATTATAACCATACTCTTGACTTCCACTTTTTTCTACAACCTTAAAATCATTTTGAGGTACAAAATAACTTCTATTTATATCTTTACAAGCTTCATCCCATGGCTTATCACCCCAGTCCTTCAATGGTTTCCAGTGTGCCAAATGATTTCCTTTATCATGTCTTTGTGTTATCCTCATTTCCTCAAAAGGATAAATTGCATATTCCATCTCATTCATCTCCTTTTTTCGTTAATTTTTTTAAATTATGTACTAAATCATACGCTCCTCCTGCAAACAACCCACTAAAAGTTGTTGCGATAGAAAAATCTTTTGTCATTATAAAGTTAATAATTGTCATAATTATCCCTATTACTAAGTTTTGAATGGGAATTAAATTACTACTAATATACTTGCTTTTCTTTGAAATTAATCCCATAACCAAAGTTACAATTACTGTTACAAGTTGCATTATTGATTCAATTTCCATTTATACCTCCTTCTTCCTTGTAATATATGCAATTAGTACAGTTTATAATTAATTAAAATATATAAAAATTTATAGAATTTAGGCATTATATTCCAAATAAAAAATAGCAACAAAACTAATGTTACTATTTTTCAAAAAATAATTATTAACTCTAAATCTTCTTTTCATATCAAATAAGAAAGAAGATAGCAGAAATTACTGACAAATATATAGTAGCTCTCAAGTGAGAGTAATTTCGAGAGTAAAAAAATAAAAAGTCCCTATAAAATAAGGACTTTATATTCATAAATGGTGTCCCGGAAGGGATTCGAACTCTTGACCGACGCCTTAGAAGGGCGTTGCTCTATCCAGCTGAGCTACCGGAACATAACCCAAGTACAAATAGGATTATACATCATTTTTTTTAATTATTCAATATCTTTTTGAATTTTTTTCGCATATTCTTCACCATTTACTTTAAAAACAACACTTGATACATCGTAATTTGCAAACACTGAATAGCTAATCGAATAAATAACTTCTTCTAAAATTTCATCTTGATCTAGAAAAATACTGTTTGTAAAATCTAAAATCATCGAATCATTTTGTATTTCATAATTTAAAAGTTTTGTATTTTTATCTAATAAACTTATCAAATTAGATTCATATACGTAATTACTTGATAATTCATCAATTATTATCTTAATTTTATCACGTGGATCATTAACGTATTTAGTTATTGGCACGTAATATTTATTATCTTCATCATTATCTAAATAATAAACAACTACTCTTGATATCTCATTAAAACTTGTAATTTCACTTCTTTTATTAATCCCATATTCTTTGGTTATGATACTTGGGAAAATTGATGGATAGATATTAGCAATATTTTCTTCATCCACATAAATTGAAACACCATTTATTTCATTTAATTCAAATAAAGAATAAGAAATAGCTTCCACAATCATTTCTAAATCATCTTTTGAAATACTTAAGAAATCTTTTGAAAAATCTAAACAAGCTATATTTTCATCAATTAGTACTTTATTTATTTTAACATTCCTTGGAATAACTTGTGAAAATCTATTAGGAATAGTGGCATCATTACTTATTGTAAGCTTGTCGATAATAGATTTTACAGTCTCATCTAAATTAGAATCTTTTATTTTAAAATCAACTTTAGTTAACTGCTCATAGGGATTTAATAAATAAACACTTACATCTTTTACTTTCGTATAATTATAGGTTGTATTAATATTACTTTTATTTTTAGTAGGAATCATATAAATGGAAAATACAACAAAGGCTACAAAAGTAGTAATTATTATTTTTCTTAAAGCTTTTTTCTTTAACATAAAGTTCACCCAGTTAATAATATGATGTAACTAGATAGATAATTCTTTTAATTTTATAAGTTCTACAACTGCACTACTTCTTGATTTAACTCCTAGTTTTTGCATAGTATTTGATATATGGTTTCTTACTGTTTTTTCACTAATAAATAATTCTTTTGCTATTTCTCTTGTAGTCATATTTTTAACAAGAAGACTAAAAATTTCTTTTTCTCTATTTGTTAAAATGCTTTTTATAATAATCCTCCTTCCATCAAAAAAATTCTCATAATATTTTATGAGAATAATATATTTTGTTGAGTTATTTACTTAAAATTAACAGTTATATTTTGTTTATCTTTATACTCTTCTTGTATAGTACGCATTATGTCATTAGCAAGACTTACAGAATGATTAGGAGAAATACCTATTACATTTATTTCGTTATTGTCTACTTCGATAAACGAGTCTACGTTACAGCACTCTTTTACTTTCTTTTCAAGTTTTTCTTCCATTCCATAAATACTATTTAAATAATTTAGTTTTTCATAGGCATCATTTTTTTGTTCAATTGTTGCTTCACTATTTGTAAGTACTGACTCCAAGCTTTTCTTCTCTTCTTGCCTATCTTCTTCTAAATCTAATCTAAGTGATACTAAGACATCACTTTCTTCTACTTCTAAATTAACATTTTCTTCATTTTTTTTATCTTTATCGTGAGTCTGTGAACTTAAAAGAAGATCACTAGGCATTGTAACATAATAAACAGATAATACAAGTATTAATGAAAAAAGTGTTAAAAACCACAAATGTTCTTTATTTATCATAATCAATCCTCTTTCAATAAATAATATTATGTTATGTTAAAAAAAGAACATTTTTTTATATTTTATTTCATCAATTCACTAACAGCATACATAACAGCAATCTTACCATAACTATATGTCAAACCACCTTGTTGGTAAGCGATATAAGGCTCTCTTATTGGTCCATCACAAGACATTTCAATTGAAGATCCTTGAGTAAATGCACCAGCTGCCATAATAACTTGATCAGTATAACCAGGCATATCCCATGGAATAGGAAGAACATTTGAGTCAATTGGACTTCCTTTTTGAATACCTTGACAATACTTAATTAGTTTATCAGGATCTTTAAAAATAATATTTTGAACGATATCCGCTCTTTCTTCATTGTATTTTGGTTCAACTAAATACCCTAAACGCTCTAAAACTCTACTAGTAAGAACGGCAGTCTTTAAACTTGCACAAACAACTGATGGAGCAAAGAATAATCCTTGCAAGAATTGTCTATTAATTCCCAAAGTAGGACCAACTTCTCTTCCCTCACCAGGAATAGTTAAACGATCAGCTACCAAGTCGATTAACTCTTTCTTTCCAGCAACATAGGCACCATTTGGAGCAATACCACCACCAAGATTTTTAATCAAAGATCCAACAATAATATCAGCACTGTTTTCTATTTCAAGAGGAGATTTTTCTTCAACAAATTCACAGTAGCAATTATCAATCATAATTATTACATCTTTTGAAATACTTCTAATATATTTAATAACATTATCTACTTTAGATAAAACAATACTTTTACGAGTCGAATATCCTTTAGATCTTTGAATTTCAATTACTTTAACTTTTTTATTTTTTAAAACTTCTCCAATTTTTTCTAAATCAAACTCATCATTAACTAAATCGACTTGTAGGTAATTAACACCAAAAGCTTTTAATGAACTAGGATTATCGACAATACCAATAACTTCATCTAAAGTGTCATAAGGTTTTCCAGTAATGCTTAATAAAGTATCACCAGGCCTTAAAAGTGCAAATAAAGTAACTGTTAAAGCATGACTTCCAGAGATAAATTGTCCACGAACTAAAGCATCTTCTGCCCCTAATACTTCGCTAAATACTTTTTCTATTGCATCTCGCCCCATATCATTATATCCATATCCAGTTGAAGAATTGAAATGAACCTCTGATATATTATTATGTCTAAAAGCATCAAGTACTTTTCTACTGTTTATTTCACATAAAGAATCAAGTTTATCAAATTCTTCACTAACATCTTTCTCACATTCATCAAATAAAGAAATAATTTTATTATCCATTATAACTTCCTCCATCTATTCTAATTATATCTCCATTAATATAACTTGCTTTATCACTTGCAAGAAATAATACTAAATTACAAATATCTTCACAACTTGCAAATCTATTAAGCAAAATATTTTTACTTTCACTAGGTACAAATTGATTGTCTAATCTATCATCTAATTCTTTAATTTTATCAGTTAGTATCCAACCAGGTGCTACAGCGTTAACAGTTACATAAGGAGAAAACTCCAAAGCTGTACATTTTGTTAAAATATTTAATCCTGCTTTCGAAGCATCATAGTCTACTGTAACAGGATCATACTTATCAAGTGAATTATTACTTGAAATATTAATAATTCTTCCACTTCCAAACATATACATACGACTTCCTATCTCACGAGAAAGTAAAAATGGCGCAACTAAATTAACTTCCAATGTTTTCATAAAATCTCTTTTCGATTTTGAAGAAAAATCCTTATTTATTTCTATTGCAGCATTATTTACCAAAACATCGATATTTTGATATTCTTGATAAAGTTTCTTAATAAGTTCTCCTATTTTTTCTTCATTAGTTAAATCACACTTAAAACCATAACAACCATCTAATTTTTCATCTGGTTGAGTTGTGTTGTACGTAAAAATAACATTATATCCTTCATTTTTAAAAGCTATGCAAAGCTCTTTTCCCAAGCCACTTGCTCCGCCAGTAATTAAAACATTTTTCATAAAATCACCACGTTAATTATAACAAAAACGTCATACTTTATAAAGTATAACGTCAATATTTATTTGATATTTCCAAATATATTATCTAATTTTTCTTTTATTTGTTCTCTATTAAATGGTTTAGCAAGATATGAATCAAATCCTACACTTTTATAGTGTTCTTCAGCTCCTGCTACAGCATCTGCTGTTAAGGCTATAACGGGTATATTAAAGTTAGGATCTTTCTTAAGTTCTTTTAATGCCGCTTCCCCATTCATATTAGGCATCATTATATCCATGAGTATCAAATCATACTTATTTTCTTTTACTTTTGCTACTGCTTCAACCCCATCAGATGCTTCATCAATTACAAAGTTAAAACCATTAAATGCTCTTTTAGCAACTTTTATATTTAATTTATTATCATCTGCAATAAGTATTTTTTTACTTCCATACTCGCCACTTACTCCCTCTACTACTGGAGGTGCTGTTATAACTGGTTCAACGCTTACCATATTAGTCTTTGGAATTGCCATAGTCTTTTCAAATCTATCTTTTACAACACTATCATCTTCCATCTTACTAATCTTCTGTGGTATTGTTACCATAAACATAGAACCTTTTCCATATTGAGATTGAACGTTTATCTTTCCACCCATCATTTCAACTAACTTCTTAGTAATAGCAAGCCCAAGACCTGTTCCTTCTACTGTTGTGTTTTTCTCAACATCAAGTCGCTCAAACTTTGTAAATAGCTTATCGATATTTTCTTTCTTAATTCCAATTCCAGTGTCTTGAACACTTATCATAAGTTCACAAATACCTGCTTGGTTAATACAGTTAATATTTATACTTATTTCTCCTTCATTAGTATATTTAATAGCATTTGAAATTAAATTATTAAGTACCTGTTTAACATGTATTTTATCTCCAATTACTTCAAATGGAATATCTTCTGCAATATAATATTTAAAGTTAATTGGTTTTTCCCCCACTCTTACCGCATTTATCTTAATAAGAGTTTCAACTTCTTTTTTGAAGTTATAATTTACTTCAGTTAACACCATTTTCTCCGATTCAATTTTACTAATATCAAGAATATTACCAACAATTTCCAAAAGTGTTTGTGATGCACTTATAATATCTTCAGCATCTTCTTGAACTTCTTTTGGTACTTCACTTTTATGTGTTCCAATGTCTTCTGATAACCCAACAATAGCGTTTAAAGGAGTTCTTATCTCATGAGACATATTTGATAAGAAGTCACTCTTAGCACGATTTGCTTTTTCTGCTAAATTTTTAGCATTTTCCATCTCATTAAGCATTTTTAAATCAGGATTTTCAATCGTGTTATACATCATATAATTAATAAAAGTTAAAGTAATAGAAATTAATATAAGATATGGATCAACACTAAATAAAACAAGTAAAATAAGAAGAATAAAGATAATTGCAATCATTGGAATGTATCTTTTATCTTTTTTCTTGATATTAACAATCGCAGTTATAATAGAAAGTAAAATCATTATTCCAGAATAAATATAAACTACTGTAATAGAACTTCCTTCTACACTAAACTGATAATTTTTTTCTATAACATTAACTTCTCCTATACCTACAAGAATTGAAGCAACAGAAATTATAGCTAAAAATATTAAAGATACCTTTTTTACATTTTCACTAATTTTAGGATAAGAAATAATAAGTGAGTAAATCAAGAAACACGATGTATACATAATTAATAAAATAAAATCAATTTTATTTAAAATCTCGATTAAAGAAACATAATCACTAACTCCAAAATAAGCCGCAACAAATTGAAGTATTGATACGATAATTGAATCAAATAAAGTTATAATTATCATATAAGAATACAATTTATTTTCTAATAAATTTAATCTTTTCTTTGAAAAGAAAATAAAAATAAGTAACAAAGAAAAGAAACAAGAACACATTGGAAGTAACATTCCACTATACATATACATCACCTATCTTGAAATAATTATAACACGTATAATGAGTTTAGTAAATTGAACTGACTTTATTTCCAATTTACTATATAATATTTTTACCTATTTTTAGGTAATTTATTTTAAGAGTCAAGTCAGATTATAGCGAG
>CABUQZ010000022.1 GCA_902493795.1 uncultured Clostridium sp. | reverse complement strand
ATTTCCTTTTTCAAAAAATATTTTACTATAAAATCATTAAAAAACAAGAAAAAAATTGCATTTTTTCTTGTAATTATAATATTTTTATAAAAATTGCATTTTACTATTTAACTAACCTTAATAGCAAAAGTTATTACTTAAACACTTAAATGCAACTTCATTTTTAATGTAAATAATATCAAAAAATTTTATTAACAAAAATTGTTTATAAAATAATTAATATCCACAAAACTGTTGAAAACTATAGTCAAAAAAATATAAAGATTATAAAAAACTACATTTTAATTAGTAAAACACCAATAATTATCATAATAGAACAAATAATTTTTTGAAGAAGTTTATTTTTATTTTTTAAAATTAAAAATTCATAAAATGTATTTAATACAGACGTTAAAGTAAGTATTGGAGCAATAACTGCTACACTTCCAACTTGATATGCTCTAACAGAAGAAATTAACATAAGAGCCCAACAAAAAGCAGAAATTAAAAATTTAGTTTTATTATATAAATTAAATTCAGTTATAAGCCCTTTAATTGAGTGATGACCAAACATGAATATTAATATAGATGGAATACTTACTGTAATAATCGTATAAACTCCTAAGTTAAACTGATCAGATATATTTACATTAATAAACATTGCTACAGCAAATAAAAAATTAGATATAAAACTCATAATAAAATATTTGTTTATTTTAATCTTTCCTTTATCTAAGGATAACAAGATATTAGATAAAATTATTATAACTGCACCAATAATTCTAGTAATCACTGGTTCTTCTTTTAAAAAGATAAAACCAAAAATCATTAAGAAAACTGTTGATAATTGTTTAAGCATACTAAAAACAGAAGGGTCAAGACCATACCTTGCTTCAACATTCAATCTGTCGACAAAAGCATATAAAATAACAACTGTTAATAAATGTAAATATGTTTCAATGCTTGTTGGGAAAATTATTGAAAAAAAAGGAATAAAAATAATTGCAAATAAACCAGTAAATACTTCCAAAAGTATTGTTAAACTACCTAAATCCTTAGCATTTCTATTTGCTTTTTTAAATTCTTGTGCAAATGTAATTGAAGAAATAAGATATAATATCGTCCAAAATTTCCAATCGTTAAATAAGTTCATACGAGTCACCAAACAAATTATAACACGTATTAGATTAGTACTACAAATTAATATATTTTTTTAAAATTTTATTGTATGAATTTTTTTTCTATGTTAGAATATTATTTGTAAAAAAAAACGGCTCGTTGGTGAAGTGGTTCAACACGCTGCCCTCTCAAGGCAGTATTCATGGGTCCGAACCCCATACGAGTCACCATATTGAATTATAGCGACATATTTATTGTCGTTTTTTTATGTCAAATAACATTATTTTTTTAAATAGAACATAAAAGTTTTACAACATTATGTTATAATAAAATCAAGAAAGAAGGTTCTTATTTAATGGAAAAAACAAATTTAGCAAAGATGACACTACAATGTAAACCAGGAGGAAATTGTTGGGATGGAATGTTAGAAGCAAGTGCAATAGCACAAGCATTACCAGTATATTCTGCAGATTTTATATTTAATGGCGTTCCATTTCCAGTAAAATATCTTGGTAATTTAATTGAATATTCTAACGTTGATGAAATGATAGGTTTATTTAATAAATATTATGAAGCTAAAAATGATGAAGAAAGAAATAATGTATTTGTAGAAAAATTAGCTGGAGCTGGAAGAGAAAAGAACGAAGCAGAAGAAACAGTTCATACAAAATAATTAAAAATACATTAAAATACAACTATTTTAATAAAAAAGACAGATGAGATTAAAAACTTATTTGTCTTTTTTTTATAAAACAAATAAAAAGACTGTTAACAAATAAATATGTAAACAGTCTAATAATTCAAATTTAAAATAATTATTTTATCTATTGAAACCGCAACATGAACCACATTGAATGTTACTACATACATTCTCTTCGCAGCAAGAATATGCTGGACTATATGTATGTCTATAAACATGATTGTTAATTATTCTTGTTCTTATTGGGCAAACATGTGATTGCCATTTTTTGATAGATTATTCTTCAATACAAGCATTTAATAATGTAATTACACTTACAAAATCATTATCACTTAATTTTTCGACAAATTTTAAATTTCTAGTTTCATAATCTACACTTCTTATGTGCTCGCATAAAACTGAACCATGTACACTTATAGTTTCTTCTAAAATATAATGCGTCGGAAATTCTTTAGTATTTGATGTAATAGGACACAGAATAACCATTTTAGTATTTTGGTTAAAAGCATTAGTACTTATAACAACGGCTGGTCTAACTCCTGCTTGCTCATGTCCCTTTATAGGATTAAAATCCAAATAAACAATATCACCTTGCTTTGGAATGTATTTTTTTACCATATTTCTTTCCCCATAGGATCATCCCAAGAAAAATCTTTAGCTAAATTATTACCATGATAATTTTTAAATCTCTCTTCTAAAGATATCTTCTTTTTCTTTGGAATACTAATAACTATTTTGTCATCTTCTTGCTCTATATTTAATATATCATTAGTTTTTAAATTTAAAGATTTTAAAATACTACTAGGAATTCTAATTCCATCAGAATTTCCCCACTTTTGAAGTCTTGCCTCCATAGAATCATCTCCACTCAAACAAAGTATATACAAAGTATATACATTTGTCAATTATATTTTACTATTATTGTTTCAAAATTAATGATTATTACTAAATGTTACTATAATGTTCACAGTTTTATCTTCAAATATTAGGATTCTATCAATTAAATTAATTATTAACTCTCTACTAAGTTCTTTCATAGATAAAAACTTATCAATAAATTCACCAACCATTTTATTTTTCGATTCTTTATTTATAATATTCTTCATATCCTTACTTAATTTATTATATCTTTCCTGTTTAATATTTAATTCGTTTTCTAATTTTCCTTTTACTCTTTCAAATTGTTTTTCAGTTATCTTTTTATTTAATTTATGAATATAAATAATATCCAAATTATCATTAATTTGTCTTATATCATTAATTAATAAATCTAATTCCTTTTTATTATTAATTTTATCATTTTCTTTTTCTTTTAAATTATTTATAACACTATTTTTAATTTTATCTTGATTAATACGGTTTAAACATATTTGTGATAAAGATCTAATTATTGCTTTTTCTAAATTATCATAATTATTAGAGTGAGTAGTACATAACTTTTGTTTCATATAAGTCCTGTAATAATTACACACTGTATAACATCTATTATCTTTTTTTCTTCTCGAAGTTACAGAAATGCGATGTCCACAGTCACCACAATATAATAGTCCATCTAACAAATGAATTTCCTTTTTTTCATTTCTTCCTTTATTTTTAGGTATTCTTTTTTGAACTTCATAAAACAAATCTTTATCAATAATGGCTTTATGAGTATTCTCTATAATAATGTAATCACATTCATTATTCTTAACTATTCTTTTTACTTTATAATTAAGTTTACTTCTTTTATTTTGTACCATATCCCCTATATACATTCTGTTTGTTAGAATATCTCTAACTGTTTTCGAATGCCATTGTCCATATTTTACATTATGATTATTCTTCCAAATAAAACTATAATACTCTGAAGGTGTCTTAATTCCTTCATCCGTTAACTTTCTTGCTATATTAAAGTAAGTTAATCCTTCAAGACACATATTAAATATTCTTTTTACTACTAATGCTTGTTCATTATTTATTACCAAATGATTTTTATCTTCTTTATCTTGAATATACCCAAAAGGAGGTCTACCACCTACCCATTTTCCTTCTTTTTGTTTTGCTTTTAAACTAGATCTTATTTTTTTTGAAATATCTTTAGCATACATATCATTCATTATTGCTTTAAATGGTGCTATATCATTGTTAGAACTATCTAAAAAAGTATCAACATTATCTAAAATAGCAATATACCTAACATTATGTTCTGGAAAAAACCTTTCAATTAAATTACCAGTTCCTATATAATCTCTTCCAAGTCTAGACATATCTTTAGTAATAACCAAATTTACTTTGCCCAATTCTATATCACTTAACAATCTTTTAAATTGAGGTCTATCAAAACTAGTTCCTGAATATCCATCATCAATATAAAGATCATGAACTTTTAAATTATTTTCCTTTACATACTGAAATAATAAACTTTTTTGATTAGTAATACTTTCACTTTCATATACTTTGTCATCATCTTCACGCGAAAGTCTTATGTAAAGCGCAGCATTATATATTTTATTCAACAAAATCTATCACATTTTCTATTATTAGAAAACAACTTTTCTCTAATTTTCTTATCTAAAACTTTAATTAAAATTTCATTTATATCATTTTCATTATCAAAAATATAGTTAATTTTATATTTATCCACAAACATTAAGCACCTCACTTAAATCTATGGATAATTTTATAATTTAGAAATTTTTTTTATAAAAGATTAACTATAATTTACAATACCATCTAAATTGCATTTACAACAATTTGGTAATAAAGCCTTTATCAAAATTTTTTTTATTTGTTTTATCATTATTATTTGAGAATTCACATCTTTTAAATTCTCTTTCTAAACTTATATAATCATCTAAATCACCTATTTTTAGTATATAATTCAATAATAAAATTTGAAATTAGTCTACCAAAAATTATCACACATGTGGTACTTCATGCATGATAGTTCTATTAACAATTCTTTCTTGTACTGGTTCCATTATAGGTGCACTAACAGTTCCAGGAAATTGTCCCATAAACGCACCAGTTGGTTGATTATTATTCATTGTATTTGCAACATTGTAATCGATATCAACATTAATATCGTCTCCATAAATACTTTGAGTAAAATCTTGACTATTCATATTTTTCCTCCTATCTAACTTATCATATGAAGATTAAGAAAAAACACATAATTTAATGGCCTATTAAAACTAAATAAAAAAATAATTACTAAGAATATACTTAATAATTATTTTTCTATAAAATATATCTACTCTATTAAAATAAATACTTTCTATAATCAATATTCATTAATTGATTTGTGTTGTTTTTTATTTCATCTAATATTTTATCTTTAGTCTTTATTGCAAAGTTATAATCTTCTTCTGTTATGTCTTTCTCTTTTAAAGCTTCATCTAGCTCATCCATATCTAGTATATTTGTTTTCCCCATACAATAAGTAACATCTAAATACAAATCATCGTAATAGAAGACACCAGTATCTTTATCTATTCCACTATTTTTAAATATATCAAAATAATATTCTAAAGGATTTCTTTTGTCATCAAGAAAAAGTCTCATCGCATAATTCCCAACTTTAGGTACTACTTCAAACACATAATAATTATCATCCATAACACAAAGTCCATCGTTAATAATAAACTTTTCATCGACTTTTATCAATTTTTTAACACTTATATAATAATTATCTTCGTCATAATACATTTTTATTTGATACTTTGAAACATCTCTTAAATAAGTTCTACTAACAAATTTTCTTTTCATACTTACACCTGCTTTTTTCTAGTATAGCACAAAAAGAATATTTACTTAAATTACTTACCTATTTATATTTTTTCTTCTTTTTATAAATTTTACAATTTCATACCAAAATACTGATACAAAAGATATAAAGATAACAAACAATAAATGTTTAGCACCTAAACTTTGTAGTTTTAAATAATTATTTAGTGGAGAATAAACGATTAACCCTGCCATCAAAATAAACGCCATAATTATTACCATTACTACTTTATCCTTAATCAGCTTTCTTATTGAAGAAAATGCATAATCATGCTCACTAGAATTAACAACTACTAAGAAGATATTAGATATCATTATAATTAATAATCCCATTGTTCTTGCAAGTGTTACATTTTTATCTAAGAAAGAGTAGTATGTACCAAATGATGCTAAAAATATAATTAGACCTTGAATAATACTTTTTACTAAAGTACCTTTATTTAATAAATTTTCTTTAACTTTTCTTGGAGGTCTATCCATTACATCTGATTCAGCAGGTTGTCTTTCAAGAACAATAGAACATGTGGGATCTATTATTAATTCTAGTAATACAACATGAAGAGGAAGTAAAAACAAATTATCAGGTGCTATCTTAAAAAATGGTGCCATAAGTGAAGAAAGTGCAATTGGAATATGTATTACAAAAATATATCCTACAGCTTTTCTAATATTATCATATATTCTTCTTCCATCTGATATAGTATCTACAATAGTACTAAAATTATCATCTCTTAATATTAAATCAGCAGCTTCTCTTGATACTTCACTACCTCTTTTTCCCATAGCAATACCTATATCGGATTGTTTTAAAGCAGGAGCATCATTAACGCCATCACCTGTCATCGCAGTTATTTCTCCATTTGCTTGGAAAGCTTTAACAATTCGCATCTTATGCTCTGGAATAACTCTTGAGAAAATTGATACATCCTTAACAGCTTTTCTTAACTCTTTATCATCCATTTTATTTATCATATCACCAGTAATAATGTTATCAACGTTATCCATTTCAATACTTCTTGCAATACTTGATGCAGTAATTCCATTATCACCAGTTATCATAACAACACGAACACCAGCTTTTTTACAAGCCTTAATATCTTCTACTATAGAGTCCTTAGGTGGATCGATTAAGCCAACTATACCAACGTAATCTAAAGAGTAATCTTCTAATTTATCAAGTATATCTTTATCACTTTTTAACTCTTTCTTTGCAACTGCTATAACTCTTAACCCCTTCTTTTGCATATTTAAAATATCTTGTTTAACCTTTTTTAGCTCAGTTTTTGTTAAATTACATATTTTAATAATACTTTCAGGTGACCCTTTAGCAGCTAATACATTCTTTTTGTTTATATTAAATACGCATCCCATCATTTTAGTATAATCACTAAATGGATAGTCTCTAACTTTTTCATAGGAATTTAATTCATCATTTGATATTCCAAGTTTTTCAGCATACTTAATCATAGCTTTTTCCATCGGATCATATGTTTCTTCTTCACAACAAAGTCCCATAGTGTAAGCAAGGTCACTATCGTCATTTGATATTACTTCTTTTACTTCCATCTTGTTTTTTGTAATAGTTCCTGTCTTATCAACACACAAAACAGTAACAGCACCTAAAGTTTCTACAGCTGGAAGCTTCTTAACTAAAGAATTCTTTTTAGCAAGTCTCCAAGCTCCCATTGATAAAAAGACAGTAAGTACAACTGGAAACTCTTCAGGTATCATTGCCATAGCAAGAGTAACACCAGATAAAATACTTTCTATAATTCTTTCCTTAAATGAATGATCTGGAATATTCAAATAAGTGAGAATAGCTACCAAAATAAATAAGATAAAGGCAATAATAGCACAAGTTTTAACAAGTTTATCTGTCTGTTTTTGTAAAGGTGTTTTCTTTTCTTTTGTTTTACTAAGATTTGCCCCAATTTTACCGTATTCAGTAGAAGCCCCAATCTTATCAACTTTAATAACACCAGTACCTTGAATTACTAACGTTCCTTGATAACAGTAATCCTTTTTCCAGTAGTCATCTTCCTCATCTTTAGAAGTTTGTTTCCATACTCCAACTGATTCACCTGTCAAACTAGATTCATCTACTCTTAACCCACTACATTTAATAACATATCCATCAGCTGGTATCTTAATTCCTTCATGAATATACATAATATCCCCTGGAACAAGTAAAGAACTAGGTATTTCTATCTTATTACCATCTCTTAAAACCGTTATTCTAGGTTCAGATAAATCTTTTAATGCATTAAGTGTCCTATCTGTTTTCCACTCTTGAATAATATCTATCATCATAATACCAATGACAAATACAAGCATTATAATTCCGTCCCTAGGTTCTCCTAACACAAAATAAACAGTTGCTGCTATTAACAAAAGCAAAAACATAGGTTCACAAACTACATGTAAAATTTTAAGAAAGAAATTTTCTTTCTTTTCACTAGTAAGCTCATTCTTACCATATTTTTCTCTTAACTTCAAAACTTCTTCTGTTGTTAGACCTTTCTCTTTCTTCATAATTCCTCCTAAATATAAAAAAAGACATCAATGGAATACACTGTCCCATAGATGTCCTCATCTACTGCATAATTGCCCAGCTAAATTAATAGTCCTGTCAGTTGTACATTTAAATATATTTTATTTGATTACCCTATATTATATTAAATAATACATAACCTGTAAACTAAATTATATATAAATTGATAAAAAAATATAGGAAAATTATTTATTCTATTTATAATATGATTATTCTATATAATTATGAAGAATATTAAACTATTTTTATCTATTTACCACTTTCTCCATAGTTTGATAATACTCTTGCAGAAGGATCATTTACATTACATCCTTCCCATGATTTATTTGGCATCCAAAAGTCTACTATCATGTGTGATTGCCCTTTATAAAAACTCTCAAATATTTCTCTATATAATAGTGATTCTTTAGTAAAAGGTCGTGTTTTTTTAGGATATTTTTTAACTAGTTTTGAAAACTCTTCGTCACTATATTTTTTATTTGCATATTCTTTTAGATAATCAACCATAGAATGTCCAACTGCATCACTAAAAGCAGCTTTTTCACGATATAAAATATCATGTGGCAAATAATCACCTTCGAAAGCTTTTCTAAGTAAATACTTACCCTTATTATATGTATTCATCTTCTTTTGAGGATTAATTCCCATAACATAATCGACAAATTCTAAATCGGCAAAAGGTACTCTTGCTTCTAAAGAAGTTCCTGAAATACACCTATCTGCTCTTAACACATCATACATATAAAGCTCTCTAATTCTTTTTTCACTTTCTTCTTGAAATTCTAATGGAGTTGGGGCAAAATCAGTATATTTATATCCAAATAGTTCATCACTTACTTCCCCTGTTAATAAAACTTTAATATCAGTGTTTTCGTGTATCCATTTAGTAAGTAAATACATTCCAATAGATGCTCTAATAGTTGTTATATCCCAAGTTTCCAAGTGATATATAACTTCTTTTAATATATCTAATACTTGCTTTTCATCCATATAAACTTCTGTGTGATTACTTCCTATAAAATCTGCAACTTCTTTAGCATACTTTAAATCAATTGCATCTTTACTCATTCCAATTGCAAAAGTTCTTATTGGCGTTTTAGAGTGCTTTTGCGCTATAGCACAAACTAAACTAGAATCAAGTCCCCCACTTAATAGATATCCAATAGGAGCATCACTATCTATTCTTTTTAAAACAGCTTTTTCTAATTTTTCTTTTATATTTTTTTCTATTACCTCTAAATCATCATCGATAAAACGACTTGCTTTAGTAGCATCATGATATTTAATAAACTCACCATTTTTATAGTAACATCCAACTGGAAATGGCATTACCTTATCACAAAGTTTAATAAGAGCTTTAGCTTCACTTGCAAACATTATACTTCCACTTACTTTAGAATACCCATAAAACATAGGTCTAATTCCAATTGGGTCACGAGCAGCGATAAATTCATCTTTCTTTCCATCATAAATAACGCAAGCAAATTCAGCATCTAACTTTTCAAACATTTTTTCTTTATATAATTCATAAAGTGGAAGCAAAACCTCACAATCACTTGAAGAAGAAAACTTATAACCTTTCTTCTCTAAATCCTTCCTTATCTTTCTAAATCCATATATCTCACCATTACATACAACTTTATTTTCTTTATATTTAAATGGCTGCATACCACTTTCACTAAGTCCCATAATAGCAAGTCTGTGAAATCCCCACATACCTTGAGTAAAATCATATCTTGTCATATCAGGTCCCCTATATTTTATTTTTTCAAATTCCTTAATAAATTCTTTTTCTGTTACATCATCTTTCGTGTAAACCATAAAACTACACATATAAATCCCTCTTTTCTATATAATAAAAAACCAGTATCCATCCCATTATGGGACGAAAACTGGTTATTCCGCGGTACCACCCAATTTATCATATAATAAAGAATTTACATGATCACTTTTGATTCTAACAAATCTAGTAATTGATAACGGATTACATCCCGGCTTAACCTACTCATTTCTTTTCGATAAGCAACTAAAAAGTGTTCTTCATATTGACTTCCTTATTAGTTTTCCACTATCACTAACTCACTTTGAATTTCATCAATATTACTTTTCTTTCTCAATGTTATTAAACAAATTATAATACTATAAAATAATATATGTCAACAAAAAAGAAATAAAGACACTATTTCTTTATTTCCTCCATAATTTGATTTACAAATTCATCATTCCATATTGTTATACCAAGTTTTTGAGCTTTATCGTACTTGCTTCCTGGAGCATCCCCAACGATAACAACATCAGTTTTTTTACTAACAGACTCAGATACTCTTCCCCCAAAACTTTCGATAATTGACTTCATCTCATCCCTTGTGTAATTTATAAGAGTTCCAGTAATAACAAATGTTTTATTGGTAAAGTTTTCATTTTCTTTTGTTTCTTCACCAGTATAATTCATATTTATACCTAAAGATTTTAAATTGTTAATTAACTCTTTATTTTCTTCATCTTTAAAATAATTTACAATACTTTTTGCAATAATTTCACCTATATCTGGAATATTTGTTAACACTTCCTCTGAAGCTTCCATTAAAGAATCCATCGTTTTAAATCTTTTAGCAAGAACTTTAGCAGTCTTTTCTCCAACTTGTTCTATTCCAAGTGCAAAAAGTAGTTTTTCTAGTGAATTTTCTTTTGATTTTTCAATTGCATCAATTAAGTTATTAACACTTTTATTTCCAAATCCTTCAAGCTCTACCAAGTCTTCAGCATGATTTTTCAAATTATAAATATCTGTTATTCTTCTTATAAATCCCATATTGTAAAAGTCTTCGATTATTCTTTCCCCTAGACCAGTAATATTCATTGCATGTCTATCGACAAAGTGAATAAGCCCTTCAATATGCCTTGCATCACAATGTACATTTGGACAGAAATAGTCAACTTGATCTTCTTTTTTTACAAGTTTTGTTCCACATATTGGACATTTATCAATCATGACAAAATCTTTTTCAGTTCCATCACGTCTTTCTAATATTCTTTCAACAACTTCAGGTATTACATCCCCTGCTTTTCTAATAGAAACGATATCACCTATTTTTAAATCTTTTTCTTTTACGTAATCTTCATTATGTAAAGTAGCTCTTCTAATTGTAGAACCTTGTACTAAAACTGGTGATAAAACAGCATTTGGTGTAATTTGTCCTGTTCTTCCAACTGTAAATATTATATCTTCAAGTTTAGTAAGTATTTCTTTAGCAGGAAATTTATAGGCAGTAGCCCATCTAGGGTACTTTGCAGTAAATCCCATAACTTTTTGTTTTGAAAGATCGTTAAGTTTAATAACTATACCATCTATATCATAAGGAAGACTATCTCTTTGTTCTCCTTTTTCTTTAATAAACTCTAAAAGTTCATCGACATTTTTAGCTATCTTATTATTTGGATTAACTTTAAAACCTAAGTCCTTCATAAACTGTAAAGCTTCCCAGTGAGTCTTAATTCCATAGTCTTCTGGATTAGGCAAATGATAAATCCAGTTATCTAATTTTCTTGATGCTGCAACACTTGAATCAAGTTGTCTAATAGAACCTGCTGCTAGATTTCTACAATTTTGATATAATTCAAGTCCTTTAGCTTTCCTATCCTCGTTTATCTCATTAAATCTTTTTTTACTAATATATATTTCTCCACGAACTTCTATATCAATAGGTTTATTTAAAGTAAGAGGAATTACTTTTATAGTCTTTGCATTATTAGTAATATCTTCTCCAACTAACCCATCACCTCGAGTAGCAGCACTTACTAGTTTTCCTTGTTTATAATTTAAAGAAACACTTAATCCATCTATTTTTAATTCTGCAACATACTCTGGAGTGATTCCTTCTTTTCTTATTCTTTCATCAAATTGTCTAATCTCTTCTTCATTAAAAACATTAGATAATGAAAGCATTGGAATACTATGAGTAATCTTTTTAAATTCGTCTAAAACTTGTCCACCAGCTCTATGACTAGGTGAATCACTTCTAACAAGTTCAGGGTATTTCTCTTCTATATTATATAGTTCTCTCAAATAAGAATCATACTCTTGATCTGTTATAGTTGGCTTATCTAAAGTATGATAATTATAATCAGCTTCATTAATAATTTTAATAAGTTCTAAGTATCTTTCTTCCACATTAATCACCAATATTATTATACCAAAAATTTCATTATAAAAACTACATTAATAACAATTAAATAATATTCCAAAAAAAAGAGAACTAAGGTTCTCATTTATTCATATTTATAATCGTCTTTTGCATCTTCCCATAAAAGAGGTTCGTTTACACTACCCACAAACCATACTTCATTTGTTTTTGCATCTTTTATGATATAGATAAATGGTTTATCAAATCTTAAATATTCGATTTCTTCTGGTTCAACTATTTCAGATTTATCAGTCATAAATATAACTGTTGCAGCAGCAGCTTTTATTCCTCTTTCAGAAAACTTAATATCAGCTTTATGAAGCATATCAGAAACATAAAGTCCTGTATCAGAAATTCTAGAAAAGTCAGCTTTAGATGGGCTAAATATATCAAGTACACCTAAAAGATTCATATCTTTTGCAAGCTCTATGCTATAGTCATACTCAAATCTTGGAATAGAAATATTAACCTTTTTATTAGAAACATTATTCATCTTTTCAAGTAAACTCTTAAGATTTTCTTCAAATTCATTATCTGTCACAAAATCTTTTAAATTTTCGTTTTTAGGTAAAACTGCAACAAACTCAAGTTCTGTATCTTGATATTTTTTAAGAGGCATAGAAACCAAAGTATAATCATCATCTTGATAATATTTATATTTTTTTGAATCAGTAGTTTGATTCATCATGGCAACACTCACTTTATCACCATTACTTTTAGTAAAGTCACTTGAATAAGTTTTTTCTCCTTCAAAAGGATTATCCCATTCCATATCAATTGCAAGTGCATTTACTAAAATCATTTCTAAGTTAGGATTTTCAAAATAAGTGTCACTTACCATATTATTAATAATATTAAATGTTTTTTCACTTATCCAACTATTAATGTTACTTGCATTTTCAAATTTGTCATAAAACACTTCTGCATCATACAAATCTTTAATACTTTTTAAGTAACTATCTTTTACATGATCTTTATATGTTTCTCTTATAAACACTGAATTTGCTAAACTTAATACATCCTTTATATTAGTGTATTTTGTTAAAGAAGTTTCGGAAAGTATATCATCAAGTTCTTTTTTGCTACTTCCATTTGCTCCTTCTCTTAACATTGATAAAGCATACTTAATTGAAAGTGGAGAATATATTAAATTCTTATCACTTGCCTCAAGCTTTAAAAATGAATAATCAAATTCGTTAATCAACACATCATTAGGTTCATATCTTTCAACTGGTAGTTCATCTTCTTTTTTATCAGTTATTACTTTAAATACTACAAAAAACGAACAAACTATTATAACTATTAAAATAGATGCAACTAAATATCTTTTACCTTTCTTATCTAATTTCATAATATTTATTTCCACAACTTGTGTGGATACTCTCCTTTTTCTATTATTTTTTTATATCATTTACAAGTCGTTCTCTATCTTATTTAATATTATTTATTCAATTTAGAGATTACATAAGGTTATATGTAATTGACTTATAATTTATCACCAGCAATATCCTAGTGAACTAGTAGCATGACTTACGTAGATTGATAGTCCAATTCCTACAATTACAAAAACTAAAGATAATATAATAGGAATTAAAATTTTAAATATTTCCTTCTTACTTTTGCCTTTGATAACAGGAGCAACAATAAAATATGATATGAAAATAAAAGATAATATAAATAACAACGAATCAACTATCCTATTATCACTTTTTAATACCCCACGTAAAATGATTGTTATAACAGAAAGAGTAATAGGAAAAATATTTCTATCAAAAATTGTCCACAACAACATCGAAGAACCTATTAACAAATAACCAAACATATTCTTTGCAAGAAGTAGCAAAGCTCCTGATGAAAACAAAGCAAAAACTATTATTCCAGGAATAAAACCAATTTTTTTTATATATTTAACTTTTTTTCTTAATGCATAAACTAACCAAATTATTACTGGTAATAATACACCAGCTATTAAAAATAATTTACCGAATAAATCTACATAAGTCCAGTAACTAGAATTGCTACATTGCAAACTATCATACATAATAACACCTTAATTATTTCCACAACTTTTGTGGATACTCTCCTTTTTCTATTAAACTTTCTATATCATTTACAAGTCTTTCTTTATCTTCTTTATAAGTTATCCCTTGCCATTTAGCTGTTGTAGGGATAAGTCTTACTTTAACTCTTCCTTCTTTTATTGAATTATAAACAGAATCTGGTATTAAGTATTCACACTTTGATAAATCATCTTTATTCTTCTCAAAGAATACTTTTAAATTTTTATCTAAATACTCAAATAAGTCATCTCTAAAACAGAACATATTCATTGACACAGGATCATCACCATCAATAGTAAATGGAGTGCTTAAGTCAAGTGGACTAGCTGTTATTACTCCATCTTTTTCTTCTACAGAACTTTCAATTATTTTTGTTAGATATCCATCTTTTTCTTCACATACCCCACGTTTAACTGAACCATTTTCTGTTAATGTATTTTTAATTTTATATCCTATAATTGCATATTCATTTGGATGGTCTTCACTAAAGAATTTACTAGCTTGCATAAAAGCATCTTTTCCATAAAAATCATCAGCATTAAGTACTACAAAATCTCCATCTACTACATCCCTTGCAGATAAAATGGCATGACTTGTACCCCATGGTTTAGTCCTTCCACCAATATCGTATCCACCAGGAATATCTGTTTGTCTTTGGAATGCATAACTTACTTCGATTTGTTTTTCAATACGTTTTCCAATAGTTTCTTTAAATATCTCATAATTTTCTTCTTTAATTATGAATACAACTTTATTAAAACCTGCTCTAATTGCATCATAAATTGAATAATCAATTATAAATTCTCCATTAGGACCTACTGGTTCAATTTGTTTTAAACCTCCAAATCTTGACCCCATTCCTGCAGCCATAATAACTAAAGTTAAATTTTTCTTCATTTTTCCTCCTATTTTAACTTAATCTATAAATGTAAATAATTCTTATCTCTACTTATATTATAAAGTACTCATTAGGGTTTGTAAAATATTTATTAAAAAGAGGGGTATCTACTAATACACCTCTTTATATTCGTCTTTAACTTCATCCCACATTACTGGTTCATATACAGTACCAATAAACCAAACTTCATTTGTTTTAGAATCACGAATTAAATACATAAATGGTTTATCAAACTTAAGTGTTTTAATATCTACCTCATCTTGTATTGCAGTTGTTTCTGATGTTAATATAACTGTTACAGCTGCAGCTTTAACTCCCCTTTCAGAAAATTTAATGTCAGCTTTATGTAGTATTTCTGATACATACATTGGTTTATTAGACATATCAGAAAAGTCTGCAAGTTCTTCATCAAAAATATTCTTAACTCCTAAGGCTTTCAAATCATCAACTACATTTATACTATAATCATACTGAAATCTAGGAATAGATATACTTAATGCAACATTTTCTTTTACACTAGACATTTTATTTAAAAGATTGTTAACATTTGTAGTAAAGTTATCATCTATTATAAAATCATGTAGTCTTTCATTTTTAGGTAAAATTGCAATAAATTCTAGTTGTGTATCTTGATACTTTTTAAGTGGTAAAGATACTAAATCATACGATTCATCTTGATAATATTTAAAACTTTTATCTTTTGTAAACTGGTGCATCATAGGAGCAGTAATAACTTCATCATTTTCTTTAACAAAATCACTTCCATAAGTATTCTCATCATCAAATTTTACTAACCACTCCATATCAATAGCAAGAGCATTAATTAAAATCATTTTTAAATCAGGATCTGAAAAATAAGAATCACTAAGCACATTTTTAATGATATTAAAAGTCTTATCACTAATCCATTTATTAATATTAGAAGCACTTTTAAATTCATCGTATTTTATTTCTGCGTCATATTTTTCCTTTAATTTGTCAATATAACTAGTTAAAACATTATCTTTAAACTCATTCTTAATAAACAATGCGTTAGCAAGACTTAACTTTTTATCGATATTTTGATATTTAGTAAGACTAATATCTTTTAATAAGCTATCAAGTTCTACCCTTGTGTCATTTTTAGCACCTTCTTTAAGCATTGATAAAGCGTATTTTATTGAAAGTGGTGAATAAATCATATTTTTATTTTTTGTTTCAAGTTTTAAAAATGAATAAGAAAAATCATCAGTTACTACTTTATTAGGAACATAAGGTTCTTTCTTTTCATCTTTCTTCTCTTTATCATAACTTTTAGATTCAAACACTTTATAAGCACCAAAAGCTATCAAAGAAATAGAAAGAACTAATAAGATAATTTTTAAAAGTCTTAATTTTTTATTATTTTCCATAATATTTCTCCATTACACAATTTTTGTAATACTTTTATGATTTTTCATCAACTTTTTAACTCCAAAAGGATGTTTAAAGGCAATTGACATAATACTTCCTGATATATCAACTACTTTTCCTTGACCAAACACTTCGTGATACACAAAATCCCCAACTTTGTAATCAACTTCTTCATCTTTGTAAAATTTCTCATCGACATTAACTTTAACTTCTACTTCTTTTTCTTCAAATTGCTTGTTTATTAAATCGCTATTTATTTCACTTATAAATCTACTGGCAACATTACTTGATTCTTGTCCATAAATCATTCTACTTCTTGCGTTAACAATAAATAATTTTTTCTTAGCTCTTGTTATTGCAACATAACATAGTCTTCTTTCTTCTTCAAGTTCACTTTCGCTTAACAACGAATTCATATGAGGAAATAACCCCTCTTCAAGTCCTACAATGAAAACATAATCGTATTCAAGTCCTTTAACAGAGTGAACAGTCATTAAGCTTACTTTATCAGGGTCTTGATCGTACTCGTTAACATCAGTAACTAAACTAACTTCTAGCAAAAAGTCTTCAAGAGACACTATTCCTTCTCTTTCCTCAAATGTTCTAGTTACTGTTTTTAACTCCTCTAAGTTTTCAAGACGAATATCAGCTTCAAGAGATTTTTCTTCTTCATACTCTTTTTTTATTCCCGATACTTCTAAAACTCTTTCAACAAGTTCAGTTAAAGTAAGATCTTGACTTTGTAGTCTAAGTTTTTCAATCATTTCCTTAAATGCATATTCTTTTCCATCAGTTATAACATTGTAAATTGATTCGTTTTCTTTATTAGACTTTTCAATTAAATTACTTATTGTTTTATTTCCTATTCCTCTTTTTGGAACATTAATAACACGAAGCAAACTAATATTATCTTTTGGATTATAAATAAGTCTTAAATATGCTAAAACATCTTTAATTTCTTTTCTTGAATAAAACCCAACCCCACCTACTATACGATAAGGTATTGAGTCTTTTAATAGTTCTTCCTCAACAGTATGAGACTGTGCATTAGTTCTATAAAGAACTGCAATATCTTGATACTTTACACCACTATTTGAAAGTTTTTTAATCTCACGAGTAACGTACTGCGCTTCATCTATACCATTATATGCTCTATAGTAATCTATCAAGTCACCCTTACCATTATTAGACCACAATGCTTTATCTTTTCTATCTTTATTATGTTTAATAACGTCATTAGCTGCATCCAAAATAGTAGTAGTAGACCTATAATTTTGTTCAAGTTTAATAACTTTAGCATTTGGATAATCTTTTTCAAAGTTTAAGATATTTCTGTAATTTGCCCCACGGAAACTATAAATTGACTGATCTTCATCACCAACACAACAGATATTTTTATATTTGGCACATATCATTTTAGATAAAATATACTGCGTTTCATTTGTATCCTGATACTCATCTATTAATACATATTGAAAACGCTCTTGATACTCACTAAGTATTTCACTATGTTCCTTAAAAAGTTTTATTGGAAGAAGAAGTAAATCATCAAAATCAACTGAATTATTATTTTTTAAAGTTGTTTCATATTCTTTAAAAACTTGATAAACAACTTTTTCATAATCCCCTATTGCAAATTTCTCATAGTCTTTGTAACTCATCATTTCATTTTTACAATTACTTATTTGATTTCTAATAGCATTAGGGTTATAAGACTTTGGATCTAAATCCATATTTTTTAGTATTTTTTTAATAATCGATGTAGAGTCTTCGCTATCCATTATAACAAAGTTTTTTTGATACCCTAACTCTTCAAAATGATCAGTTAATATTCTTACACCAAAAGAGTGAAATGTTGATATCTGTGCTCCCTTAGCCTTTGCACCTATTTGCATATAAATTCTATCACGCATTTCCTTAGCAGCTTTATTGGTAAACGTAATTGCCAAAATATTGTAAGGATTAATACCACACTCTTCTATTAAGTAAGCAATTTTAGTAGTAAGAACACGTGTTTTTCCACTACCTGCACCAGCAAGAATTAATAATGGTCCTTCTGTACATAAAACAGCTTCTTTTTGTTCTTTATTTAGTAAATTTAAATCCATAGTATACCTCTTTTTATGTTAAAAATTATTCCTAGTAGCAAAATATTAACTACTTCAACAGTAATAATTATACAATAGTAAAACCTCTAAAACAATCGAACAAAACCTATTTAAAAAATAATAAAAGTAAATAAATAATCTAAGTAACTATAACAACAAAAGACCATTTCACTGGTCTTTTAATTTAAAAAATTACGTTTTTGAATACTCAACTAGTCTATACCAAAATATTGGTCCTGCTACTCCATTTACATCAAGATCAAATAATTTCTGTAAAGTAGAAACTGAATTTTCTGTCAAGTCATCATATATACCATTAACTCTAACACCAGGAATGTTTTTAAACTTTTCACAAATAATATATAAGTAATTTTGTAAACGTTTAACATCTTCTCCACGCATACCTGATGACATTACTCTTCCTGGATAAAACTCTTCGTAATACTCGACATACTCACTAGGTATATTATTAAGCGTTCCAAAGTAAATATCTCTTATTTTCTGCCATGTATTAGAGTCCACGACCCCAGTAACTGGAAGGTTATATTTTCTTTGAAAATTCATTACCATACTTTTTGTATTATCATTAAATACACCATTTACTTCAAGCATAGGAAGATCAGGATCAAAAAAAGATATAACATTTAAATAATAATGAAGTCCTTTAACAAGAATTCCTGTATCGCCATAAGATAATTTGGTTGCAAAAGTAACAATTGACTCGTCTTCTGTAAGCCCCTCAGAGTATAAATCGTTGATTTTTTTAACAGCATTATATACATATTTTATTTTATACCATGTTGAATAATCAACTTTACCATTAGGTGTTAAGTTAAATACTTCTTGAAACTTCCTAACCGCATTTTCTGTTTGTTCTCCAAAATACCCATCTTCTGTAATTTTAGGTATTGCTGGATAATTATTGGAAATTCTATTAAGTTCAAATTGAATAATTCTTACCTGTTCTCCAGCTTCACCTAGTTCAATTACATACCCAGGATACGTGTTTTCAATTTCTCCAACGGGTGCATCAAGAAAAATATCGATATCATCTCCATAATAATAACGAAGAATTTCCAATGCACTTTTCCCATTTCTTGCTAAAGACACACTTCCCCACTGAGAAAGCCCATCACACATAGTCCTTTTTCCATCACAATATACTGCAAATAAAGGTTGAACTTGACCTTCTCTATAAATGTAATTATTGAATATTTCATCTACTTTTTTAGATATAACATCAAAGTATTCTTTATCTTCCACAAAAGTTTGATCGTATCTTGGAGAAGAAGTAATGTTAAATCCATAACCACGAGATGGATACCACTCGTTATAAATTCTATTTAAAGTAAAAGAAATAATTGCTAGTATATTAGCTTCAATAGCTTCTTCAGGCCATGTTGGGTATATCTCATTTGACGCAACATTTTTAATATAAGTTGTAAATGGTACAGTTATATTTCTTGCTGCCTCATCAGGTGCCCCCAAATGTACTACTATATTTGTAGGAACAACAGGATAATTTACTCTATCACCTGGCACTTAAATCACCACTTATAATTTCATCTAACTGAAAAACAACTGGTTGAATGACTTTAACATTATCAAATATTGAAACATTGTAATCTTTTTTTAAATCGTTATCAGGATAACTTGCTTCTACATCATACGTTGTAAAAATAATATCAGCAGCACTATTAACTTCATCAGTCATAACCTTAGTAGGAAGAATAATGTTTTCTATTATCCCAGACTCATTAGTAAGACCATCAAAAAAGATTACTTTGTCGTTCTCAATCATTTTAGAAACAACTATTCTAACGTTTTTCAATGGATATGCATTAGTACTTGAATGAGCTTCAATCTTAAGTATCCCCCTAGCACTATTTTCCTTTATAAATTTCTCATACATATCTGTACTTTTAAATTCTTGACTATCAAAATTATATTCCACAAATATCCTCCTAAATTATTAATTCTTGACCAACACTTATCAAGTTACCAGTCAAGTTATTTTTATCTTTCAAGTAATCTACTGTAACATTAAACTTTTTAGCAATCGAATATAAACTCTCACCCTTTTGAACTTTATATGTCTTAATTGAAGAAGTTGGAATTATTAAAACATCCCCAATTTGTAAGTTATCACTAGTTAAGTTATTTTCTTTTTTAATACTTTCAACAGATACATCAAATCTTTTTGCAATAGAGTACAAATTATCCCCTCTTGCAACAACATACTCTACTCCACCAACTGTATCAGGTACATCTCCACTTCCAAAACATTCTTTAACACTTGAAGTTCCACTTTTATCATCAATTACCAAAATCATACCAATATCTAAATCGTCACTAGATAAATCATTATCATCCATAATTTTATCAACAGTTGTATCAAACTTTTTAGCAATGGAGTACAGACTATCCCCCTTTTTTACTGTATAAGAAATATAATTATTCTCTAAAGGTTTATACTCACTACCACTATCTTCACATGGAATAACTAGTCTATCTCCAACATCTAATAAATTACTAGTTAACCCATTATATCTTTTAATATCATCAACACTAGTTCCATATTTTCTAGCAATAGAATACAAATTATCTCCCTTTTTAACAGTATAAACAATACATTCATTAGGAGTGCTATCACCATCGTTTTTTACAATTAATCTTTGCCCAACAGATATATTATCACTTGTTAAATTATTTAATTCTTTAATTGATTGAACAGAAGTATTAAACTTTTTAGCAATACCATATAACGTATCACCTCTTAAAACTGTATAAGTATTCATATCTACCCCTTTCATTTAAATATATTTATAATAGAAAAAAGTATGAATAAATTAAAAAATTGTTTAAGGCAAAATATAACTAAAAAAAATCATCCTATTTTTATTAAATTTATAGGATGATTAAAATTAATCAATATCAATATTAGACCAATATCTTCTTTCTAAGTATAACTTTTTTTCATTTTCCATTGTTTCGTTTGAAATACTTTGATGAGAATCAATTACTTGTTTTTCTAAATTAACGCCCAATAATTGCAATTTAGTTAATATATCTTTCATTTGATTAAGCAATTTACTGAGTTCTTCATTGTACTTCACTTTGTCAATTCCTTCTAAAACTTTTTTTAAATTCTCAAATTGATCTTCTAAATCAGCAAGAGATATACTTAAATCTACTGAGTCTTTCAAATCTTTATATTGTTCTTTCTTTTTTTCTAAAAGTTTTTGGATTACTCCAACAGTAGTTCCAACTGAGATTTCATCAGGTAACTTACTAGGATCAAATATTAAACTATTTAACTTTATATTTCTATTATACTTATCTATTCCATCATAATATCCAAAACCAAGATATTCTAAATTCATACAATAGGAAGATCCAGTTGTTTTATATTTTATTGGATTTTGCAAATATGTTGGTATTATATCGATATTCTCTAAAAAAGAAAAATTAGATCCACTAGATGCAAAATAACCACCACGATATGAACAATCAAGCTCAAAATCTTGTTTAGTAAAATCTAGTTTTTCATTAAAATCAATACTGTCAAATCCTAATTTTTTTAATTTTAATGCTACGGCTTTTATCGTTTCTACATTTTGTTTATTTTTTTGTATATATGTATAAAAATAATCTTCTGATAAATCTTTTCTTCTATTACCATTAATATCGTTACTTAAAACTGTCAAATTGCTTAAGCAATTGTATTCATTCATTATCTCAATCGTTTTCTTGTGTTTTTCTATAAAAGATCTATATTTACCTGCATGAATAGAAAAATGACCTAACATAACACGATATATATCTTGAACTAAATTCTTATTATAATCAGATTTTATTAATTTTTCTAAATCTTCACAAAAAGATTTATAATCTTCTCCTATTTCACATAGAGCAATTAAATGATTAGTGTTTATTCTCTTACATTCGTCATCATTTTCTCTATCAATCACTGAATTATCCATAAAAAAACCTCCATTAAGTGATATCTACTATATCACTATTTACATAATATACAATAGGATTATCTTCAATTAATAATTTTCTACTTCTTCATATCTAAATAATTCTTGATACTTTGGACAAGTTTTAAGAAGTTCTTGATGTGTTCCTACTCCTACTATTTCACCATTATCCATAACATAAATCCTATCACAATGTACTACTGTGGATAATCTATGAGCAATTATTAAAATTGTCTTACTTCTATCTATTCCAAATATTGCTTGTTGAACATCATTTTGGGTAATGTTATCTAAAGAGCTAGTTGCTTCATCAAATAATATTACATCTGTGTTTTTAACTAAACTTCTAGCAATTGCAAGACGTTGTTTCTCACCACCAGAAAGAGTAACTCCACCTTCTCCAACAACTGTGTCAAACCCCTTATCAAGACTCATAATTCTATCGTATATTGATGCTTCTTTACATGCATCCACAATTTCTTTATCACTAACATTAACATTTCCTATTTTAAGATTATCTTTAATAGAAAAATTAAATATATAAGGGTTTTGAGGAATTAAAGACAAATTGCTTCTCAAAGAATTATTATCAAGCTCTTTAATATCAATTCCATTAATTAAAATACTACCTTTTTGATTCAAATATAACTTGCTTAATAAATTAAATATTGTACTTTTTCCACTTCCACTTTCTCCAACAAAACCTATTCTTTCTCCTTTATTTATATCAAAAGAAATATTTTTTAGTACTTCATTAGTAGTATAAGAAAAACTAACATTTGAAAAGCTTATTGAAGAAATATTATCAATTAAAATCTCACCACTTTTATCTTTTTCAAAATTATTTCCTAAAACCTCAAATACTCTACTTGCACTTAAATTAAATTCTTTAAAAATATCTGCCATATCATTATAGATTCTTAATAGTCCTTCAACTCTATTACGATATGTATTAAGTACAATTGCAGAGGAAACAGATAAGCTGTTATTAGAAATTAAAAGAACACACAAAACAACAAAGATAACATCTAAGAAATCTCTTACAGAACCATGAATCAAGAAATAAATATTTCTAGTATTATCCATTTTTGTTCTTTCTTTATTAACTTCTTCTAGTTGTTCTTTCGTTTTACGAAGCATTCCTTCTTCACCATTTAATAATTTAACATCACGTATTCCACGGACTACTTCTGATATTAAAGAAGTTCTTTTTTCTTTTAACTTACGTCTTTTTTTATCAAGCTCATAATATTTTTTTCTTCTTCTACTACTAATATAAGAAGTAATAGTTGATGAAATTATAAAATATAAAAATATAAAAGGATTAATAATTAAACAAGCAATTAAAATACCTATATTAGAAATAAAATCTAAAAGAGATTCTATTAAATTTGTAAAAATATTTATTATTCCACCAGCATCATCATTAACACGATCAATAAAAAGACCAGTTGAATTCTTATCTATATCACTAGCACTTATTTTTAGTGTTTCTTTAAACATTTCCATCTGAACATCAGTAACAACTCTAAGCATATAACGATTTGTTACTCTACTCATTATAAAAATAACTATATTTCTCGTTATTTCAATTATAAAAATATAAAGTGAAACACGTACTAATTGATCTAATAAATTACTAGTTAACTTAATAATTAACTGTGCTGAAAATATAGGTACAATAACACTTATAACTGATAATATTAAAGATAATATGGAAACTATAACAACGCTTTTCTTCTCTTTTTTAATAAACTTCCAAGACATCTTTAAATTATTAATTGTCTCTTTAAAATTACTTTTCTTTTTTGCCATAACTTCACCTACAAAATAAAACTTATAAAAGAATATTAATTTAAGAGATAATTATATTACACATAACATAAAAAGGCAATGAAGCATTTTAAAGAACAACTAAAAAATATCGATTAACTCGACATTATTTTAGTTATTTTTGGGTATTATACATTAATCCTTTATAGTATTTCCAAGCAATTATTTTTTTAACTACTTCATCAACTTTTTCTTCTTTAATTCTTCCATCTCTTACTGCTTTTTTTATTTCGTTAAACGCATCTTCATAATTAGAAACAATTAAAATATCATTTCCTGCTAAAACAGCTTTTTCATACTTATTTGGTATTCCTGATAAAGATGACATAGATAAATCATCAGTCATAGTTATTCCAGAAAATTCAAGTTGATCACTTAAAAAGTAATGAACATCACTAGATAAAGATGCTGGATTATCTTTGTCTATTCCTTCTACTATATTATGACTTACTAATATTGCTTCTGCATCAGCATCTATTCCAGATTTAAATGGAGGTAAAGAGTTATTAGTAAGTTCTGTAAGTGTTCTATTATCTCTTGATGGTCCAAGATGCGTATCAGAATTACTTCCATACCCTGGAAAATGTTTCAATACATAAGATACATTAGTTCCCTTACTTGCATCAACAACAGCTTCAGAATAAAGAGAAACTTTAGATACATCTTCTTTTAATGTTCTTTCATAAATATAGTCATCAGGATTAGTTGACACATCTACAACAGGTGCTAAATTAACATTTAATCCTAAATCTTTTAATAACTTACTTTTTTCAATAGTATCTTCTTTAATTAAATCTAATCCACCAGTTTTGTAAAGTTCTGAAGGTGATTTAAACTTCTCACTTCTAATAGCACTATTACTACTAACACGAACAACACTTCCACCTTCTTCATCAACTGCAGTTAAAAGTGGAGTCTTTGTTTTATCCTGCAATGAAGATATCATCTTAATAACTTCATCTTTTGTTTTACCATCAAAAGCATCAGAGTAAAATACAAATCCACCAACTTTATATTTGTTAATTGCATCATCTTTATTTGATTCATCATATCTTACTAGCAACATCTGACCAATTTTTTCATCTAAACTCATATTCTTTATATAGTTTTCACTTAACAAATAAAATTCACTAAACAAATCTTTTTTTAATGATCTAAAATCATCTTCTGAAACTGGTATAGCTTCAATTTTTTTATTAGATAAATCACTATTAACTTTTGGAAAACATAAAGTCATCAATGAAACAACTACTACTAAGGAAATTCCTAACATCCAATTACTAGAAATCTTTTTAATTACAATCACCTACCATTACATTATATTTAACTAATTATTGTTGTATTCTAAATAACTTAAAGAAAATATAGAATTATATAATTAATATTAGGTAAAAGCCCACAAATAAATTTATTTAGGCATATAATACAAAGAATTTAAGGAGGATTATGAAAAAAAATTATATAAAGATTATTGGAATATTTTTAATTTTTCTTGTATCTTTAGCTGTTTTATACAATAACAAAAATGATGATAAAGGCAAGAAATTAAAGAAGGTTAAAGTTGCTGAAGTTACTCATAGTGTTTTCTATGCACCCCAATATGCTGCTATTAGTAATGGATATTTTGAAGAAGAAGGCCTTGATATAGATTTAACTCTTGCAAGTGGTGCTGATAAAGTTATTGCAGCAGTGTTATCTAACGATGTTGATATTGGGTTTTCAGGAATTGAAGCAACAATATATGTCTACAATGGCAAAGAAGAAGATTATCTAAAAACTTTTGCGCAATTAACACAAAAAGATGGAAGTTTTCTGGTATCTAGAAAAAAAATTGATAATTTTACACTAGATGATTTAAGAGGTAAATACATAATTGGTGGAAGAATTGGTGGAATGCCTGAAATGACACTAGAGTGGGCTCTAAAAGAACATGGAATAGATCCTAAAAAAGATTTAACAATTGATACAAGTATAGCATTTTCATCAATGCAAGGTGCATTCATTGGAGGAACTGGAGACTTTGTAACACTATTTGAGATTAGTGCAAGTAAACGAAGTCTCCTCTTTTATAAACAAAAGTACACGTTAAGCATATAATATTTAAATTCACAATTTTTCTTCAAAATTGATTGTAATTTTTAAATACATATAATATTAATTATTCAAAAAAAAGAGTAACAAATCATTTTCATCAAATATATTAAAACATTCCCTTTTTTCACACTAATTGCTTGAGAAATACCTCAACCATCAAAAATTTTACAATAGATTTATTATCTTCTAATAAACTTTCTAATCAATATGAATTATTTTTAAATTTTCTTCTTATAAAGTTTTTTTCATTTTTTCTTCTTTTTGTTTTCTTCTCGAAAATTGAAAGGAAGATAAATTTATTATTCTATTTTTAAGCGTTTGAAAAACTATGCTCGTTTTTAAGCATAGTTTTATTCAGAAAAAATTTAATATTTAAATACATATTTTTTTCAAAAAAATAGTATTTCAAAAAAAATATGTTAGCATCCACCTTTTTCATCATACAACCATCCACGTCAAACAAACCAACAGGTTTCTTTGACAAGATATAATAAGTTGTATATTAAAGGTTTTTATAGTACATTTTGCTACTATGTGACTAATTTTGTTATTTTACCATGTACCAGTCCATGATGCTATAGCTACATCAATAGAATCGTAATATTTAGCAATACTAGAATTTAAAACAATTCCTAATGATTGATTAACAGTATATTTTATTGCATTTGTTAATAAAATACTACCTGTAGCATGAGAATAATCTCCATATGCTTCTTGTTTATTTAAAGTATTAATAGTATTTTTTTCAACATCAAAATAAAACGTCTGTTTTAATGATCTTAAAGCTCCAGTTGGAAGTTTAAATGTTGTACCTGCACCCTTAGAGAAAATTTGAGGATAATTTGTTGTGCTTGTGTAACAACTTCCATCAGTATAACAATAAGACATAGAAAAATGAGTTGAATTAGAATAAACTTTAACCGTAGAGAAAAAACCAATTCCAATTATATCATAACTTCTTGAGGCTGGCATATTTTTCCAAATAAGTTCATTTTTATATCTATAGTAACTACCATTTGTTAATATGGATGTAGTCATTTGTTTATAGGTTGTGTCAATTATTCCATCACTAGCTATGATTAAATTATTTTTTCCCCCATTATTATATTCTTCTTCAGTTATCTCATATGTTATTGAGTTAGAGTTTAAATCATTGCTATTTACCAAAAGAGTTGGAGCATATGTTACTGTCTTATAATATTTTGTAACCTCTGAAACTAACTTAAAATTTTCCTCAGCAAATACAGATTTTGGGGCAAACAATAAACTTGTTAAAACCAAGAAACTAACTGCTATGTCAATTTTTTTCATAAATCCTCGTATAATCAATCTTAAGGGAAATAATTCTCTTTTTATTGATTATTTTCCTTTCAAATACCTTTGTTATCTTATTAAAGATTTTATATATTGAACTAGTTCAATATATAAAATCACCACTTCGCTGGTATTTAACGAAGTTTTTTTTAATTATTATACATCTTGAAGTATAATAATTCTCGCACTGTGGATTTGTTCCTATATATCTACAGCCACTTTGTGGACTGGTTAAAGGAGTCTCAAACCACAGACTTTTATTTTAATTGTTAATCAGTTAGTTAACACTTTGATGTTTTATTATACTACGAGTTTACAAGGTAGAAGTTATTGTGGTCAAACTATTCAGTGCAAACATACTAATTAAGGAGGTGCTTATAATGATATATTATAT
>CABUQZ010000021.1 GCA_902493795.1 uncultured Clostridium sp. | reverse complement strand
GTAGATACTTATTTTCCAAGTAGTAAGATGTGTAGTCATTGTGAGAGCAAAACAGAAAAGACAAATGATTTAAGTGTAAGAGACTGGGTATGTGATGTATGTGGATGTGAAAACAATCGAGATTTAAATGCAAGTATTAATATTATGTTTGAAGGGCTAAAACTATGTTATCAAAGATAAAAATAAATGAGTAAAAAATAAATAAATTAAATGAGTACGGTAGCGACTATCGGAGTTTAAGCCTATCAAGAATAGAGGGTGCTCTATCTGTGAAGTAGGAATTTTGAGTGGTGACGCTCAAAGAGATTAAAAAAATTTTTTTAAATCTTTTGTTCATTGAAAAATGTATAAAATTTGATATAATAATGTCGTAGTACAAGGAGGTAAAAATGGATTACGATAAATTAAAAGGAACACAAACTGAAAAGAATTTAATGGAAGCATTTGCAGGAGAAAGCCAAGCAAGAAACAAATATACTTATTTTGCTTCAAAAGCTAAGAAAGATGGTTATGAGCAAATTGCAGCTATTTTTGAAGAAACAGCTAACAATGAAAAAGAACATGCTAAATTATGGTTTAAATATTTAAACAATGGTGATGTTCCAAGTACAGAAGAAAATTTAAAAAGTGCTGCTGAAGGTGAAAACTATGAATGGACAGATATGTACGATGGATTTGCTAAAACAGCTGAAGAAGAAGGATTTGCTGAATTAGCTGCAAAATTCAGAATGGTTGCAGCAATTGAAAAACATCATGAAGAAAGATATAGACAACTTCTTAAAAATGTTAATGATGAAGTTGTATTCTCTAAAGATGAAGATAAAATCTGGATTTGTAGAAACTGTGGACATGTAGTAATTGGAAAAACTGCTCCAGGAGTATGCCCAGTATGTAATCATCCACAAAGCTTCTTTGAAGTTAAAGCAGAAAACTATATGTAATAAAAGCCTTTATGGCTTTTTTATTTTTTTTAAAAGGTAAATATCTTTGGTATTATATATATAAACGTGTTATAATTACTATAAAGAAAAGAAAGTGGGTGGCCTTGTGGATTATTCTAGTTTAGTTATAAATATTATTGTAGCAATAATTCCATCAATAATATTATGTTATTACGTTTATGAAAATGATATTGTCGAAAAAGAACCAATAAAAATGTTATTTATGTTATTCTTTTTAGGGGTATTAATTACAGTTCCTGCTTCATTTATGGAAAAAGCAGTTATATCTTCAACAAATATAAATGAAAATGGATTATTAAATTGCTTTATACTATCGTTTTTAATAGTTGGTCTAATTGAAGAAGGATATAAGTTTTTAATAGTTTATCTTGGAACATGGAAAAATAAAAATTTCAACCATAAATATGATGCCATTGTATACGCAGTATTTGTCTCACTAGGATTTGCAACTTTAGAAAATATACTTTATATAATAAGAAGTGGAACAGAAATTGCCCTATTAAGAGGAGTATTATCAGTTCCTGCTCATGCCTTTTATGCAGTTGCTTCAGGTTACTATTTAGGGCTTGCTAAAAAGTGTACATTATGTGATTTGAAAAGCAAATCAATAATGTATAAAATACTTGCATTACTTGTACCAGTATTGTTACATGGTACCTTTGATTTCTTACTATTAACAAACAATGAAACCCTATTTGGAATATTTTATTGCTTTGTAGCTTGTTTATATATCATATCATATACATATATTAAGAAAGTGTCTAAAACTAAAATGATGATTGATAAACAATAAAGGAGATGTAATAATGAAAGAAGTTTTTGAAAATAAAAAGAAATTGTACTTATTTACTGTAGTACTTTTTTTATTGACATCAATTATAATTAGAATGCTTCCAAATAATATTGGAGATATTGTATCTTTTCTAGTTTTTCCAATTTATTTTTTTACTATAACTTTGATCTATTATAAATCTAATAAAGTTAATAAATATATGCCAGCATTACTATCACTTATATATCTACTAGTTGGTTACACTTGTATAAATAAATTAATGAGTCCTGTAAAAGTTCTTTCATCTTTTTTATTTAGTTATGTACCATTACTAATAATAAGAGTACGTAAAAAAATAAAAAAAGAAAATATAAAATTCGAAGAAGAAAAAGTCCTTGAAGATAATAAATCTTTATTTACTTATATTTTACCAGCTATAATATTATTAACTTTAGAAGCATATTACTCTATTTGTACATTTGGAGTTTTAAGAATTCCTATGAATTTAACTTCAATGTTAATAAGTTTAATAATTGTATACTGTATATATTTTATTTTTTTGCTTCTATTTAGAAGAACAGATAGAGCAAATATCACACTACTTATTCTTTTATTAATAGTATATATTATCAACGAAGGAAGAATATATTATACTAGTGATACTCTATTAATTACTGATGTAATATTTTTAGAAAATGCAACAGAAGTTGCAGGATTTGCTGATGTAACTTTTTCTTATTGCCTATACTTTTTATTTTTCCCAACGTTACTAGTAATAATGTTTCTATCATATTTAGGTTCTGTTGCAAAAAATACTAATATTAAAATTAAAAATCTAAAGAATGGAGTAATTAAAGCTATCGTATCTTTATTAGTCTTAGTAGTGTTATTTGTCCCTAATGAAACATTTAATAAATACCTAATTAATAATATTTACAATATAAATAATCAAAGCGATTTAGCAATTACTGCAAGTAACACTAGATATTTTTATAAGTATGGAGTACTAAGTGGACTATATGGAAAACTAATTGAAACAAGAAGATATAAACCAAATAATTATGACGAAGAAACACTAAATAAAGTTTTAGCTAAGGCTAAAGAAAATAAAGGCACATGGGGAAAACCAAATATAATTGTTGTGTTCTCAGAGTCATTTTGGGATGTTTCAAAGCTAAAAGATATAGAGTTTGATAAAGAAGTTACTCCAAACTTCAATAGATTAAAAAAAGAGGGTAAATCTATTCAAATGATATCTCCATCATATGGTGGAATGAGTTCTAATGTAGAATTTGAAATACTAACAGGTGGAAGTCTAAATTACTTTAGTAAAGGATACACTCCATATTTACAATTGTTTAATAAAGATAAAAGTAAAAACAATCCATCAATTATTAATGAATTAAACAAAAATGGCTATAAAACAAAAATATTAAATTCATCAAGTAGTACGATGTTTGGATGTAAAAAAGTATATGATATCTATGGAGTAAATGAACAAAATCATTTATTTGATGAAATAGATTTAAAAGGAAATTATGTAACTGATGAATACTTAACCAATGAAATGATGAAGTATTTCGATAATAAGAGTCCTGATGAAAAAACATTCTATTTTATGATTACTATGGGTGGACATATGCCTTATTATGAAGAAAGATATAAAAATTATGATGTTAATATTACAAAAAGTCCATATTCAAAAGAAATAAATGAAGTAGTTCACTCTTATGCTGAAGGAATATACTTAGCAGATAAAGAGCTTGGAAGAATATATGATTATATAAATACTCTTGATGAAGATACAATAGTAGTCTTCTTTGGAGATCATCTTCCACATCTTACAACACCTGATGGAAAAGACGCTTTATTTACAACTGGATATTTAAATAACAATTACACTTTAGATAGTGTTTATCGTCAGTTTAACACAAACGCTTTGATTCTTAGTAATTATGATATCGAGTTTGATGATACAAATTATTTGGGACCTGATTTATTATTTTCCTATATATTAAATAATATGGATGTAAAATTATCTCCATATTATAGGTGGCTATACGAAACAAAAGATATACTACCTTCATCAAATTATGTTGTATCTCAGGATAAAAATGGTAAAATATATTATACATTGGATTTAAATGACGAAATGAAAAAGATGTACGAGTTAAGAAAAAATATGCAATATATGTTGTTTAAATAAAAAATAAACAAAAGGTGACAAAATGATATTAGATAAGATTTACAACCCAAGCGATGTAAAAAAGTTAACCTTAAAAGAAAAAAAACAATTAGCAAAAGAAATAAGAGAATTCTTAGTTGAAAATATATCAAAGACAGGGGGACACTTAGCATCTAATTTAGGCGTAGTTGAAATAACTATCGCTCTTTTGTCATGTTTTAACTTTGAAAAAGATAAAATAGTGTTTGATGTTGGACATCAAAGTTATGTTTATAAAATGTTAACAGGAAGAAAAAATGAGTTTGACAAGCTAAGAAAGTATAAAGGTCTAAGAGGATTCCCATATCCTAAGGAAAGCGTGTATGACTTCTTTGAAACAGGTCACAGTAGCACTTCAATTTCTGCTTGTCTTGGAATGTCTAGAGCACGTGATATAAAAAATGAAGACTACAACATTGTTTCATTAATTGGTGATGGATCTATAAGTAGTGGAGAAAGTCTAGAAGCAATAAATGATCTAGGTTTTAACAAAACTAAAATGATAATAATACTAAATGATAATGGTATGAGTATCTCATCAAACGTGGGAGGACTTTCAAGTTATCTAAGTAGAATAAGTATTAACACAAGATATATGAAAGTAAAAAATAAAGTTAAGCACAGTCTTGATGGAACAAAGTATGGAGCAGTACCAATAAAATTCTTATCCAGAATTAAAGATGGATTTAGAACATTTTTGGTGCCATCTCAATATTTTGAAACGATGGGACTTACTTATATTGGACCACTTGATGGACATGATATATCACTTATGATTAAAGTTATCAACCAGGCGAAGAAATCGAATAAGCCAGTAATTATACACGCAGTAACCAAAAAAGGTAAAGGTTATCTTCCTGCAATGGAAAATCCTGATTTATATCACGCAGTATCTCCTTTTGATAAAGAAAAAGGAGTTCTTCCAACACAAAAAGAAACGTATTCAAGTGTTTTTGGAAAATCTATAGTAAAAATAGCGACAACAAATGATAAGGTAGTAGCAATAACTGCAGCAATGAAAGATGGGGTAGGACTTACTGAATTCTTTGATAAATTTAAAGAAAGAAGCTTTGATGTCGGAATCTGTGAAGAACACGCAACAACTTTTGCAGCAGGACTAGCAAGTGCAGGGATGATTCCAGTTCTTGCTATATACTCAACATTCTTGCAAAGAGGATTTGATCAAATAGTACACGATATTTGTATGCAAAAACTTCCAGTAGTACTAGCAATAGATAGAGCAGGTATAGTAGGAAATGATGGAGAAACCCACCAGGGGATATTTGACTTATCATATCTATCATTAATTCCAAATATTGTTATAACATCCCCTAAGACAATGGATGATTTACCACTTTTACTTGAATGGGCAGTTAACTCTAAAAAAACAGTAGCAATACGTTATCCTAGAGGAGGAGATATGAAACCTCTTCCAAAGATGAAAAAAGTGGAATTTGGAAAATGGGAAGAACTAGAAAAAGGTAAAAAAGTAACAATAATTGCAACAGGAAAAATGAATCAGTTAGCAGTACTAGCAAATGAAAAATATAAACTAGGTGTAACAATAGTAAATGCAACATTTATAAAACCATTAGATGAAAAATATATTAAAGAAATAATTAAAAGAAAAGATAATATAATTACAATAGAAGACAACACATTAAATGGAGGTTTAGGTTCTCTTGTCACACTTTTACTTGCAAAATATAATTATACTGGTAGAATAGTGTCAATGGGATTTGATGACAAATATATAGAGCAAGGAAGTATAGATGAACTATATAGTCAAGAAGGTCTTACAATAGAAAATATTAAAAATAATGTAAAAAAATTAATGGGGGAGAGATATGGAAAAGACAATAGATAAAATTGATGACGCAGTAAAGAATTTAAAAGCCAAATTCAACGTAGTAAAAATTTCAAGAGTATTAATAGACTTAGCACTAGGACAAAAAATAGGTAATGAAAGAGTAGAAGCAAAGGTAAAAAACGAGTTTCAAGGAATAACTAAAGATGACTTAATTAGAGAAATAATTAAACATTCTTTAAAAGTTGCAGCATCAGGCGAAGATATACTTTATAAAGATTCTTGTAAAATATTTTTGAAAGAATTAAAAGATAACAAAGTACCATATGATAAATGTATTGAATTCTTAAAAAAGCATGAATTTTTATTATGTAAATTAACAGTAGCTTTTGCAACTCAAAGGTATGAAGAAAATATAGATTTAGAAAGCCTAGAAAATATTACTGATAAAGAAATAAAAAAATATATATATTACTTAGAAAAGACAAATAATGAAAATGCTAAAACTTCTTCTTTAGGAAGAGTACGTAATTTATTATTTAATAAAAGTAAAAAAGATATTATTTTAAATGCACAATGTAATAAAAATCATATCGATTATCAAGTTGGAGATTTGTACGCCACAATGGAAAAAGGTAAAAAAGAAAAACAAGGAGATCGAGTTATCTTATTAGAACACCCAAATAATAGTGAGTTTAAATTGATGGCAACAGCAGATGCCAATGAAAATAGAGAAAGTGAAATATCTGCTAGTAACTATGCAATTTTAAGTTTAACAAACTGGTTTGAGAGATTAGATCCTAATCTTTTTGAAGATATAGATACTCTTGCTAATTTACTAGATAATAAACTAAAACAAATAAACATTGAAATGATTGAAGGAAGAAAAGGAAAAGTATCACTTGCATGTGTTATAGTTGGAAAAGACAAGACTTTAGTATCTACAATTGGTAGTTCAAGAGTATATAAGGAAAAAGATGGAAATACTGAAAAAGTAAATAAAGAAAACACTTTAGTACAGGATTTAATAAGTGAAGGTTATTTAAAAGAAGAGTTTTCAAGATTTCATAGGGCTTCCAAGATTGTATTAAACGAATTAGGAAGAGATAATAATTCTTTAGATATCGGTAATAGAACACTAGTTATTAATAATGATTATGATAAAATATTAATAGTAACTAATGGTGTTGTCAAAGGCTTAGAAGAAGAACAAATAAAAAAATATATAGATCTTAAAACACCAACTTCAAGCATAACTTGGCAAGCAACTAATTCTCATTCTGTATTAGAAGAACAAAAATATGGATATGATAGAGAAATACCTGAAGGAGAATATAATGCAACAGCAGCATTATATGTTAAAAAGAAGCAAAAAGTTTATCCAACAAGATTTGTTGCTAAAATGTAATTAAAAACTAAAAAGATAAGTTATCTAAAAAAATAAAGAAGTTATCCAAAAAATAACTTCTTTTTCTTATCCTTCAAATTTTGTAAAATCAGGAATAAAACTTTCTTTACATGTTTCTCCTTCCTGAATAAAAGCATTAGTAACACCTAAATCACAAGCATAATTAATAAGTTCATCATATTCACTTTCCAAAACAGTACTATTAAGTTCGGGGTACTTATCTATTTTCCTAACAGGAGTATATTGATTCATAATACTCATATAAATATTATCTTTGTAAGTATCATATAAATACTTAATTATTTTTTTTGAGTCATCACTATGACTAGGAAGCAGTAAGTGGCGTACAATAACTCCTTTAACCATAATATCATCTTTGAATTTGTTCTTACCAACTTGCCTATACATTTCTTTGATTGCCTCTTTAGCGTATTTTGAATAATCCTTAACAAGAGAAAATTTTCGACCTAAGCTATCATCATAATACTTAAAATCAGGTAAATAAATATCTATTAATCCATCTAATTCTTTTAATGCTTCAATATTTTCATAACCACTTGTATTATACACAATAGGAATTACTAGTCCTTTTTTCTTAGCAAGTATAAGACCTTCTTTAATTAAAGGAATATACATAGTAGGTGTAACTAAATTTATATTATTTGCACCCTTATCTTGAAGTTTTAAACAGATATTTGAAAACTCATCAACAGATATTTCTCTTCCATAGTTATTACTAGATATTTCAAAGTTTTGACAGAAAACACACTTTAAATTACAACATGAGAAAAATATAGTTCCTGATCCTTTATCAGATGATAAACAAGGTTCTTCCCAAAAGTGAAGTGAGTATCTTGCTATTTTTATTTTACTTGGAGCCTTACAAAAACCTAACTCGTTATTTGTTCTATCAACTCCACAATTTCTTGGACATAATCTACAATTATTAAGATTCATACTTCTCACCAAAAATTATTATAACACGTATTAAAATAATTTTTCTTGTGATATAATTTTACTAGGTGATAAAAATGAATGATATAGAAATTGCAAAAACTTGTGTTAAAAAAGATATTAGAGAAGTTGCACAAAGTTTAGGTCTTGAAGAAGATCAAATTGAGACATACGGGAAATATAAAGCAAAAATCAAATTTAATGACATAATGACAGGTCATAAAGGAAAACTAGTTTTAGTAACTGCTATTAATCCAACACCATATGGAGAAGGAAAAACAACAGTATCTATTGGACTTGTAGATGCTTTTAATCATATAGGTAAGAAAGCAGTTGGAGTATTAAGAGAACCATCACTAGGACCAGTGTTTGGACTTAAAGGTGGTGCAACAGGTGGAGGATATAGTCAAGTAGTTCCAATGGAAGATATAAACCTTCATTTTACTGGAGATTTACATGCAATAACAAGCTGTAATAATTTAATAAGTGCTGCAATAGATAATCACATATATCAGGGAAATACTTTAAATATTAATCCAAATAAAATATTCTTTAAAAGATGCTTAGATGTTAATGATAGGTCCTTAAGAAAAATATCTTACGAAGTAAGTAAAGGTGTAGTAACTGAAACAGGTTTTGATATAACAGCAGCATCTGAAGTTATGAGTGTATTTTGTCTTTCAAAAGACTACACTGAATTAAGAGAAAAACTTTCAAATATAATGCTAGCTGAAGACACAGCAGGAAACCCAATATATGCTAAAGATTTACATCTAGAAGGATCTTTAGTAACACTTCTAAAAGATGCGTTTAACCCAAATTTAGTACAAACACTTGAAAATAATCCAGTAATCATCCATGGAGGACCATTTGCTAATATTGCTCATGGATGTAATTCACTAGTAGCTACTAATCTTGGATTAAAACTTGGAGATTACGTAATAACAGAAGCAGGTTTTGGAGCAGATTTAGGTGCAGAAAAGTTTATGGATATTAAATGTAGATTAGGAAATCTTAAACCAGACTGCGTTGTACTTGCTGTAACTACAAGAGCTTTAAAACATAATGGTGGTTCACCTAAAGAATCAATTAGTGAAGAAAACAATATCTTCCTACAACAAGGACTTCCAAATCTACAGGTACATATTGAAAACTTAAAGAAATTTACATCTCACGTTATAGTAGCTCTTAATAAATTTTCAACAGATACAACATTTGAACTTGAATTAATTAAAAAGTTCTGTGATTCAATGGGTGTTGAATTCTCTCTTTGTGAAACATATCTAAAAGGTGGAATAGGAGCTATAGCACTTGCTGATAAAATAGTAGATATCTGCGACTATGAAAATGACTTTCATGAGTTATATGAATCAAATGAAAGAGTAGAAGACAAAATAGAAAAAATATGTAAGGAAATATATCATGCAGGAAAAATTACTTATACTGATGTTGCTATAAGAAAACTAGAGCTAATAAAAAAACTAGATGAAGGACACTTACCTGTATGCATTGCTAAAACACAATACTCAATAAGTGATGATCCTAAGAAATTAGGATATCCAAAAGATTATGAAGTAACTGTTCGAGATATCGAATTAAGAACAGGGGCTGGATTTATAACAGTATATCTAGGTTCAATCTTGACAATGCCAGGGCTACCTAAGAAACCTAATTATGAATCAATCGACTTAGATGACAATAATGATATAGTTGGTTTATTTTAAAAATATATGTCCATAATATTAAAGGTGATATTATGGATTTTTTAATGATTATAATTAAATCAGTAGGTTCTTTACTAGCGCTCTTTCTATTCACAAATGCTTTAGGTAAAAAACAAATAAACCAGTTAAATATGTTTGACTATGTAATAGGAATATCAATAGGAAACGTTGTAGCAGAAATGACTGTTAATAAAGAGGTATTATTTTGGGATGGTGTAATGGTAATGTTTATCTATTCTCTTATATCAATATTTGTTTCTTTTATAACTACCAAAAGTATTGTATTAAGAAGAATAATAAGTGGAACTCCAGTAGTAATAATGGAAAATGGGAAGATAATTGAAAAAGGATTAAATAAAAGTAAGCTTGATATTAATGATTTTCTAGAAGAAGCAAGAACAAATGGCTATTTTGATATTTCTGAAATAGAGTATGCAATTTTAGAAGCGAATGGAAAGATAAGTTTTCTTCCAAAATCAAAATTTAAACCACTTACACCAAATGATGTAAAATTAAAACCCCCATATATGGGAGTTTGTACTAACGTAGTAATAGATGGAAAAATAATGCATAATAACTTAAAATGCATTAATAAAGACGAAAAATGGTTAATAACGAGATTACAAGCTTTAAAATATCATAACATTAAAAATTTATTACTTGTAACATGTGATACAAACGAAAGACTAGTAGTATATGAGAAAAATGTAGAACTTGTTAGTAAAGGAAATTTCGAATAAAAAAAGTGCTAATTTTTTTAATAGCACTTTTTTCTTGGTTAATCATCCTTTTTTACATATTCATTTAAAGGTTTGATTTTAAATGTTGGTTCACCAATTTTGTCTGTAGTTACATATCCTGGTAAGGCATTGATAACGTCAGGAATTCTGTTAACAACAGTAGCACAAGTAAGTTCAACAGTTGCAGGTTTATTTACAACTATTGTTGTATCAGGTTCACCATACACAGTCCATTCATTTTTATCAAAGTCATCTTTGGAATAGACTTTACCAATACATTCTGATTCAATTGTTATGCCTTCTTTAGTTGTAGTAGTAACCACCGCACTCATTCCAGTGGCATTCCCTTGTGGGATAGTCATACCTAATGTACTTGACTCTAAATCTTCACTATGAGTTTGCGGTACACATTTTTGTGTTTGGCTAAGAACTGTTAGGCCTAATTTATCAGCTAGCCATCCGTTAACATTCCACATATAGGAAGGGGCAAATTCGCAATTTTCGATACATTTTCTTCTTTCTTCCTCTGTGACATCATCAGCTGAAGCAATTTTTTCTTCGAATTCACTCAATGTAAGCCCAGCTCCATGGGCTTGTGCTAGTGCAATACCATATTCTTCTACATTATAACTTGAACTACCTTTAATTTTTGTAATTCTTTGAGTAGAAGCTGCAATGGCAGCAATTAACTCACCCCAATAAACATCTTGATATCCACTTCCAGTTATTGTACAACCAGTTTCTTTTGCAATTGCATTAATAGCCTTAGTTGATACAGGATTGGAATTTATTGGATAGAAAGCTTCTTCACAAGTAGTAATTGCGTTTATACCTAATTTTGCACATAATTCAAGAGAATTGTATACGTCATTAAATAAACTCATTGTTGTGACAATACAAATATCAGGTTTTACTTCTTTTAACATCTTTTCAGCATCATTTACAGATGTTACAGTAACACCCATTGGATTACCACCTAAAATAACGGATAGATCTTTTCCAATTATTTCTGGGTTGATATCTATTGCACCAACAATCTCGCAACCCTTCTCAAGAGCATATCTCATAGTGTATAAACTCATTTTACCAACACCATATTGCACTACTCTAATTTTTCTGTTCATATCTCCTCCTATTTAACAAAAATATAAAGCATCTAAAAAAAAAAAGCAACAAATAAGAAGTATATATACTGTTAAGTTTGTAAAGAAAAAATTAATAAATACAAAACTTTTTAATTATATAATATATTGTAATTAAAACGATATAAAGTACAAAATAGTAAATATAACTATGAAAATTATAAACTCTATAAATCTCACAATATAAACATAATTCTTTAAGATAACAATTTTAATATACTGTCTATTAATTATTGAAGTATTTGTCTATACTTTTTTAAATCGTTTATGCTATAATATCTCTAGAAAAAGAGGGATAATATGGATAAGTTATCAAAAGAAGAAGTATTACACGTTGCCTATCTAGCAAGAATTAATCTTGATGAAGATGAAATAGAAAAATATAGAGTGCAACTTAAGAAATTAATGGATGATATTGATAAAATAAAAGAAGTAAAAGATTTTGATGAAGATGAACTAATTTTTCCAGTAGAGCATAATTCAAATGATCTTTTAAGAGAGGATAAAGAAGAAAGTATGCTTGACTACAAAGAAGCTATGAAAAATGTTCCTCATTCAACAGGAAATTTTGTGGAAGTACCGGTGATGTTAAATGAGTAAGTATTTAGATTTGAGTTTAAAAGAGATTAATAAGCTTCTAAAAGAGAAGAAGATTAAGCCAGTTGACCTAGTAAATGAAGCCTTCGAGCGTATTGAAGAAAATGAAAAACTAAATTGTTTTATTACTTTAAATAAAGAAGAAGCTCTAAAGAAAGCTAAAGAACTAGAAACAAAAGAAGTGGATAATCTTTTCTTTGGAATACCTATAGCAGTTAAAGATAACATTTGTACAAAAGATTTAAGAACTACCTGTGCATCTAAAATATTAGAAAACTTTATACCAATTTATAATGCTACTGTTGTAGATATTATTAATGAAAAGAATATGATTATTATTGGTAAGACTAATATGGACGAGTTTGCTATGGGTTCTACTAGTAAAACAAGTTATTTTAAAGCTCCACATAATCCATGGAACTTTGATAAAATAACTGGAGGATCTAGTGGAGGAAGTGCGTCATGTGTATCAGCAAGATTAGTGCCATTTGCACTTGGAAGTGATACAGGTGGTTCAGTAAGACAGCCTGCATCTCACTGTGGAATAGTAGGAATGAAACCAACATATGGAAGAATTTCAAGATATGGTTTAATAGCATTTGGATCAAGTCTAGACCAAATCGGACCAATGACAAGAAATGTAGAAGAAAACGCTGAACTTTTAAACATTTTATGTGGAAAAGATGAAAAAGATTTCACAAGTATAGATAAAGAGCAAGAAGATTTTACAAGATTAATTGGTGAAGATATTAAGGGTATGAAAATAGCAGTTCCAAACTATTTTGTATCAGATATCGTATCAAAAGAAGTTAAAGATAATTTTAATAAAATAGTAAATATTTTAAAGGAAAAAGGATGTACTGTAGATTATATCGATTTAGACTACATTGAAAACGCTGTAACTTTATACCAAATTATTGCAATGGGAGAAGCAAGTAGTAACCTAGCTAGATTTGATGGAATAAGATATGGTTATTCTTATGAAAATCCTAAAAACTTAGAAGAATTATACACAAAAACAAGACAAAATGGGTTTGGTGATGAAGTAAAAAGAAGAATAATGGTAGGATCATTTATCTTAAGTGGTGAAAACGCTAAAACATATTATGATAAAGCTTTAAGTATTAGAGATGATATAAGAAAAAGTTTCAAAAACTCTTTCAAAAAATATGATTTGATTATAGGACCTACAACAACTGATCCAGCTTACGATATCGCACTTGAAACAGCTGATCCTTCAAAATCATTTATGGATGATATACTAGTAATACCAGTAAATATGGCAGGACTTCCTGGAATGAGTATACCTATGGGATTTTCTAGTGAACATTTACCTATGGGACTTCATATAATTGGAGATTCTTTTGAAGAAGCAAAGATGTATAAGTTAGCGTCATTTATAGAAAAAGAATTAAATCTTGATTTAGATCCAAGAGGTGATAAACATGAGTAATTATAAGACAACAGTAGGAATTGAAGTTCATGCTGAATTAAAAACTAAAACAAAGATGTTTTCAGGTAGTGCTAATCACTATGGAAAAATGGCTAACACTTGCACAAATGTAATTGATTTAGGATACCCTGGAGTACTTCCAAGAGTTAATAAAGAAGCAATTCATTTAGGACTTCGTGCTGCTTTAGTACTTAATTGTCACATTAATAAACATATGCATTTTGATAGAAAGAACTATTTCTATCCAGATAATCCAAAAAATTATCAGATTACTCAAAATAGAACTCCTATTGGAGTAAATGGATATGTTGAAATAAATACCGAAAATGGACCTAAAAAGATAAGAATTCATGATATACATATCGAGGAAGATACTTGTAAAAGTATCCATAGTAGTGATAAATCATTACTAGACTTTAATAGAGCAGGTGTTCCACTTGTAGAAATAGTAACAGAAGCCGATATATCTAGTGATAAAGAAGCCGTTTTATATCTTGAAAAGCTAAGAGAACTTCTATTATATGCAGATGTATCAGATTGTAAAATCGAAGAAGGAAGCATGAGATGTGACGTTAATGTCTCTGTTAGTAATTCTGATAAATTAAATACTAAAGTAGAAGTTAAAAACATAGGATCAATTTCAAATGTTGGAGTAGCAATTCGTTACGAAGAAAAAAGACAAATTGAACTATATGAAAAAGGTGAAATATTTAAAGAACAAACAAGAAGATTTGATGATAAGACAATGTCAACAATTCTAATGCGTATTAAGGAAACTGGAAATGACTATAGATATTTCCCAGAACCAGATATTCCATATATTGATTTATCTGATGAATATATAGAAAAAACAAAAAATGATTTACCACTATCTGCTGATGAAAGAAGAACTATCTATAAAAATGCAGGTATAAGCGACATTAATGTTGAAAAAATCATTCAGAATAGAGTAATTTCTGATTACTTGAATAAATTTGATAATATTAATCTAGTAATTGCCAGCAATTTACTTTTAGGAGATATAGCAGCATACTTAAATAAGACTGACTTAAAACTAGAAGAAACTTCTCTTACTGATAAAAAGTTTGTTGATTTAGTAAACTACCTAAATGAAGGAAAAATTAACAGCAAAATACAAAAAGAAATACTAGATGACGTTATGGAACAAGATAAAGATATAGATGAAATATTAAAAGATCATAACGTTAAAGAAATTGGAGAAGATGAATTAGTAGAAATAATTCAAAACATTCTTGATAATAACACACAAAGTGTAAATGATTACAAAAATGGTAACGAAAGAGCAATAAAATTCCTAATGGGACAAATTATGAAGGAAACAAAAGGAAATGCAAATCCTCAATTAGTAACAGAAAAACTAAAAGAAATGTTAAAATAATATCCACAAATCTGTGGATATTTTCTTTTGTAATAGAATGTAAAAATCCACATATTGTTTATAAAAGATATTTATAAAGTTTATATCTACAAAATAAATTGTTTTTGTTGTATAATTAGTATACCGAGGTGTGAAGATGGATTATATTAAAAAACATAAATTAACAATATTTGTTATTGCTGTATGGATAGTAGTAGTAGCATTTTTATATTTTCTATATAAATTATTTATTGGAAGTAGTGGACTTCCTGTCTATGGAGATAGACTAGATGGAATTGAAAAGGTTCCTATTTCTAAAGAGCAAATTAAAACAATAAAAGAAAATATTGAAAAAGAACCATTCGTTGTAAAAGTAACTGAACCATATTTAAGTGGTAAAATATTTAAAGTTGTTATAACAGTTGCAGATAATGCTAAACTTGCTGATTCTAAAGCTTTAGTTAAATATATAGATGAACAACTAACTAAAGAGCAAAAAGATTTCTATGATGTAACAGTATACTTAAATAAATATTATAACTGTACTCTTGAAGCAACTGGTAGAGTTGATGAAGAAGGAAACTTTGTCGAAAATGTAACAGTTAAATACGCATCAGATTTATCTAAAAATCAAGGTGTTGAATATGGTATTTCTAATACTAAAACAAAAGAGTATAACAAGAAACAAACATTTGAAATTAAAGATGATGGAGAATACATTATTTATGGATTTACTAAAGATAAACTAGGAGAAAGCACTTGTAGTATAAAAATAACTAAGAAAAAAGCTACAAATGATACAGACACAATTAAAACGACAGTAAACTCAGTAACTAGTCAAGATTTCCCAGCTATTGGGTATAAAAAATATGGAACAAATAGTTATGTTTGGTAAGTAGGTGAATAAAAATGAAACTTAAGAAAAAATGGATAGTTTTAATGCCTATTTTAGTTGCATTAATTGTATTTGTGGGACTTTATTATTATTACAATAGAGAAGATGAAAATTCTTTTACAGTATCTGAAAACAAATGGATTGAAGAAAATTCCTCTACTATAATTGATTTTAACATAATGAACAATTATCCTATTTTTGGAGAAGGTGGAGTATTTAGAGAATTTATAAAAAGTTTCAGTAAAGAAACTGGTTTTGAATTCAACATAATCCCTTATTCAAAAGAGGATAAAGTAGACTCTACCGGATATAGATTTAGAGTGGTAAACAGTGGAGAAGTTTTAAAAGATAATGACCTACTACTTCAAGAAGACGTTTATGCGTTATACGGAAGAGAAGATGGAAGACTTGATTCATTAAAAGAAATAGGTAGTAAGACAATCGGAATATTAGAAAAAGACTCAGATGAAATATATTATTATTTAAAATCATATGCAGGACTAAAGTATAAAACTTATGCTGATTCAGAAACACTATTTAAAGAGTATGAAAATAAAACAACTGATATGATTATTATTCCTAATACAATGTATCTAGACAAAACATTAAATAATAGTAACTATAAAATAAAATATGTATTTACTGAATTAAATAAAAGAATTGTTCTTACACTTGCAGATGATAAGAACAACGAGCAAATGAATACAATTGTTAGAAAATATTTTGAATCATGGAAAGAAAAATATTACATTACAACTTACAACAAAACATTACTTGATTATTATATTTCTAAAACAGATATAAATGATAAAGTTAAAACAGAATTTTTAACAAGAACATATAAATATGGATATGTAGAAAATGTTCCATATGAAAAAGAAGATGGCGACGAGTTAAATGGAATAGCAGCAGAATATCTTAACAGAATGATTCGTCTTACAAACTCTGATAGTGATTTCATTGAATATATAGAATATGATTCAATTGAAGATTTAAAAAAAGCTGCTGATAAAGGTGAAATAGATATTTACTTTAATTACTTTGATTATGACAATAGTAAATTTAAAGCAACAATATCACCATTTATTGAAAAGTATGTAGTTTTAGGAGATGTATCTGATAGTTACGTAATAACAAGTTTTGAAGGAATGAAAAACAAAAAAGTAGCTATAATAGATAATAACTCAATATATAATTACTTCAAAGATAATAGTAAAGCACAACTAATTCCTAAAAAAGATACAGATGATCTTTTAGATAATAATGATGGTATATTAATTGTTGTAGATAAAGAAGTATACGAATACTACAGAAATGATAAATTTAAAGATTATGAAGTGTTATTTGAATCAACAATAACTAATGACTATAAATTTATGGTTAATAGTGATGAAAAAAATAACGTATTCTATGAAGTATTTAATTATATAATTGGAACAAACTCATATTATAATTATAGAAACAGTGGATTAAATAACTTAAATATATCTACTCTTGAAAAAAGTTCATTTGAAGAGTTATATATTATTCTTCTAGCTATTGTATTGATTCCTTTAATTATTGTAGCAATAATGTACTTGTTATTTAGTAGAACAAAGAAAGTTAAAACAATAAAGAAAGAAGAAAGAAGAAAATATACAGATATCTTAACTTCATTGAAAAACAGAAACTACCTAAATCACAATATTAAGATTTGGAATGAATCTCAAAAATATCCTCAAGCAATTATAATAATTGACTTAAATAATATCAAATATGTTAATGATAACTATGGTCATGAACAAGGAGATAAATTAATTATTGAAACAGCTAGTACTTTAATTAATACTCAACTTGAAAATAGTGAGATTATAAGAAGTGATGGTAATGAGTTCTTAATTTACTTAGTTGGATATAGTGAACAACAAATTGCAACTTACACTAAGAAACTTGCTAAAGAATTCAAATCCCTTCCATATGGTTTTGGAGCTGCTTTAGGTTATAGTATGATTTTAGATGAAATTAAAACAATAGATGATGCTATTAACGAAGCAACTATTGAAATGAGAAAAGACAAAGAGGAATATCGATAAAAATGAAAGAAAAAGTGAAAAGATTTCTACATTATTTATATATAAGTATTAAAAGGCCAGAGATGGAAGTTTTGCCAGGAAATCTTGCCTTTTTCTTTATTATGATGTTAATTCCTTTACTTACAATTTTAGGTATTGTTGTATCTAATATTGATGTTGGAACATCAAGCTTATATGACGCATTAATTTCAAACTTTCCACCTAATATTGCTAACCTTATAATGTCAATGCAAGGAGAAAGTTCATCTGCAATAGGAATTGGTGCTTTACTATTTGTATCCCTAACTCTTGCATCTAAAGGAACATATTCGATGATTGTAACGTCAAATTCTGTCTATAATGTAAAAAACACAAGTATCATAAAAAATAAAATAAAATCAGTTATTTTACTAATCGTTTTAATAATATTATTTACACTACTTTTACTAGTGCCAGTAATAAGTACAAAAGTGTTAAATTTTATAGGAATGATTACCAAAACAGATGTTGCAACAAACTTGTATTTCACTTTGTATAAATTTTTTAAATACCCAGTAACATTTTTACTTGTCTTTATCTTTATAAAAATACTTTATAGATATTCATTAAGTGCAAAATTAAAGGGGAAAACAAGTTATGGAGCAGTTTTTTCATCAGTACTTTTAGTAGTAGTAACATGGGTATATTCATTTTATATTGAATATTTTTCAACATATGAAACATATTTTGGGGGAATCTCATCCCTTCTTTCATTAATGCTTTATCTATATTTAATCTCCTATATTTTTGTACTAGGAATGAATATAAACTTTGCAAGAGAAAAATCTGATCAATATGAAAAAATAAAAGAAAAAACAAAAAAAGAAGAATTGTAATAATTTAGAACATCTTGGATAGAATGTCTAGGATGTTCTTTTTATTTTAAATATATCGCATTAAATTGAATAATTTTAAACACTTTGGTATAATTAATAAGCGAGGTATTGCTATGAGTAATAAAAAGAGTAATAAAAATAAACCTAAAAAAGCAACGGTTGCAAAAAAAGAAATAATAAAAGATGAAAAAACTACAGAAGTTAATGATACAAAAAACGAGAAAATTATAACAGAAAAAAAACGATTAAAAGAAGAAGAAAAAAAATTAAAGAAAGAAATAAAAGAAATAAAATCAAATGCAAAAAAGGAAAAGAAAAACAAAGATAAATCTACATTTACGACAAAAATAAAAGATCTAACAAAAAAAGTTAAAAGAAAATATGCTGAAATAAAAGAAAATCCTAAAATGTATTTAAGACATTGCTGGAAAAAAATAAAACATTCAGTAAGTATTAATCGTTTGTTTTTGTTTTTTATCGTTTTCAATGTTTTAAATGCTGCGATGTTAAGAGCCTTTACTTTAGGAAGTGAAACGATATTTGATTTTGATCCATTACTTGCTGACTTTGCTTTTGTAGTATTAATTGGTAGTTTTACATATTTATTTAATGAAAAAGGTAAATTCATATATATGGCAATAATTACTACTTTATTGTCGCTAATATGTGTACTTAATTCATCATATTATACATTTTATACATCGTTTTCATCAATTTCACTTTTATCAACTGCAAGGTTTATAACTGATGTAGGAGATGCAGTTGTAGAAAACGTTGTAGAACCAAAAGACTTAGTATTTCTAATTATGCCACTAGCACTTATCTTTTTACATCATAGATATAAGAAAAAAGAAAAATATATGAATTCAGAATTCATATATAAAAGCAAAACTAAATTTTTCAAATCATTGATAATAGGGTTTTTAAGTTTATTTTTGTTTTCTACAAATTTAACAGGAACAGATGTAAGTAGTCTTACAAAACAGTGGAATAGGGAATACATAGTAGAAAACTTTGGAATATATATATATCATATTAATGACCTAGTAAGAAGCCTAGAACCAAAATTTGTTGCTCTTTTTGGATATGATTCAGCTTTAAAAGAATTTAATGATTTCTACAAGGATTACGAACCTCCAAAGAAAAATGAATACACAGGAAGATTTGAAGGTAAAAATATAATAGTAATACATGGTGAAAGTATGCAAAACTTCCTTATAGGACTTAAGTTCAATGGACAAGAAGTAACTCCAAACTTAAATAAACTTGCTAAAAATGGAATGTATTTCAATAACTTTTATAGTCAAGTAAGTGTAGGAACAAGTAGTGATACAGAATTTACTTTCAACACTTCACTAATGCCAGCAAATATAGGAACAGCTTTCACTGATTACGCTGATAAAGAATACGTATCTACTCCAAAATTATTAAAAGAAAAAGGTTATTACACATTCTCAATGCATGCTAATAATGGAGAATACTGGAATAGAAAAACAATGCATAAGAATTTAGGATATGATCATTTCTATGCCAAAGATGAATACATAATTGATGAAGAAATAGGCCTAGGACTATCAGATGTTTCATTCTTTAGACAAACAATTGAAAAACTTAAGGTAATAAAAGAAGAACACGAGAAGTTCTACGGAACAATAATAATGCTTACAAACCATACACCATTTTCTGCAACTGATAAATACTTAGAATATCCAGTTGACATTAAAGAAACAATAACTGATGAAAATGGTGAAAAACAAGTAGTAAGTTATCCATTTATGGAAGGAACTAAATTAGGTAACTACTTTAAAGCAGCGCATTATGCAGATTATGCTTTAGGACAGTTTCTACAAAATCTTGAAAATGAAGGACTTCTTGAAAACACAGTATTAATATTTTATGGTGATCATGATGCAAGACTTCCAAAAGGTGATTATGTAAGATTACTAAATTATGATAAAGAAACAGATTCAGTCTACGAAGAAGATGACCCACGTTACATTGAATTCAATAGCTATGACTATGAATTAAATAGAAAAGTACCATTTATAATTTGGTCAAAAGATATGGAACAGAATTCTAAAAAATATGATATGGGGATATCTAACAACATAAAGATGTATAAAGAAGATTTGTACGATCAAAAAATAACAAAACAAGGAATAAATTATCCAATGGGAATGTATGATGTTTTACCAACTATCGGAAATATGTTTGGTTTTACTAATAAATATGCCTTAGGACATGATATATTTAACACTAAATATGATAATATAGTAATATTCCCAACAAGTAACTGGGTTACAAAAGATATGTATTATAATAGTCAAAAAGAAGAAGCATATTTCTTATCTAACTCAGTAATAAGTGATACAACAATAAAGGAAAATTCAGTTAAAACAGATAAAATATTATCTGTATCAAACAATATATTAGTTTACGATCTTATTAAAAACTCTAAAATAAAAAATGTAAATGAAAGTGATATAGTAGAGGGAAATTAATATGAATAAAAAAACAATAATGAAAATTTCGTTTGTAGCAGGAATAGCTTGTTTTGTAATAGCTATATTCTTGTTGATTCCTAAAAATGAGAAACAAGAACCAGTAGAACAAGTAAAAGTTGAAGATAAAGTTGAAACAAAAGAATTTAATTATACTTTATACGATAATAAATCTGACTTATATAAAGAATATTTTCAAGAGTTAAAAGAAGAGCTTACAAAAGATATTGTTAATGAAGATGAGTATGCTAAAATACTAGCAAAATTATTTATAACTGACTTTTATTCGTTAGAGGACAAGAAGACAAATACAGATATTGGTGGATTAGATTTTATTTACGAAGAGATGAAAGAAAACTTTATTCTAAAAGCTCAAGATACAATTTACAAAAATGTTAAATCAAATGTCTATGGAGATAGAAAGCAATCTCTTCCAAAAGTAAAAGCTGTTGAAATAACATCTGCAACAAAAAAGAACGTATCAATTGGGACTGCACAAGATCCACTAGGATATATTGTAGTTGCAAAAGTAACATATGAAAAAGATTTAAATTATCCAAAAGAAATAACATTAACCCTTGTTCACAAAGATAAAAAATTATATATAGTAGAAGTAAAATAGGTGTTAAACCTATTTTTCTAGGTGGTGTAAAATGGAAAGAGTAATTTTAATAAAATATGGAGAATTAACAACAAAAAAAGGAAATAGAAATTTCTTTGTAAATTTACTTTATAAAAGTATTCAAAATAAATTAAAAGGATACGATGTAAAAATATTTAAAGACTTATCTAGAATGTATATCGAGTTTGCAGAAAAAGATTTAGATAACATTTTAGAAAGAGTAAATAAAATATTTGGAATTCACGAGTATTTAGTAGCATACAAAGTAAATACTATAGATGAAGAAATAAGAAATAAAGTTTTAGAAATAGTTAAACAAGAGAAATTTAATACTTTTAAAGTTGAGACAAAAAGAAGTTATAAGAATTTTCCAATTCAAAGTTTAGAGTATTCTAGTATTTTAGGAGGAGTAATCTTAAAAAATATTCCTAATATAAAAGTAGATGTTAAAAGTCCAGAACTTACTGTAAATGTTGAAATAAGAAAAGATTATACTTATATTTTTACTAATTATTATTATGGTTTAGGAGGATATCCAAATAATACATTAGGAAAAGGAATGTTAATGTTAAGTGGTGGAATAGATTCTCCAGTTGCAGCATACCTTGCTATTAAAAGAGGAGTGCATATTGAAGCATTATATTTTGAAGCAATTCCTCATACAAGTATCAATGCAAGAAATAAAGTAATTGATTTATGTAAGAAGTTATCTATTTATACATCAAGTATTAAGCTTCATATTGTTCCATTTACTGAAATTCAAGAAGCAATCTATAAAACAGCAGATGAAGATTATGTAATTACAATAATGCGACGAATGATGTATAGAATAACTGAAAGAATGGCTAAAAGAAGAAAATGCCTTGCAATTATTAATGGAGAGTCAGTAGGTCAAGTAGCAAGTCAAACTTTATCTAGCATGAGAGTTATTAATGACGTAACAAGTATGCCAGTAATAAGACCTGTCGCTTGTCTTGATAAACTAGAAATAATGGATATTGCAAGAAAAATAGATACCTATGATATAAGTATATTGCCATACGAAGACTGTTGTACTGTTTTTGTACCAAAACATCCGGTAATAAACCCTAAACTATCATTATGTGAAGAAATGGAAACAAGATTTAATTATAGTGAACTTATCGACAAGGCTTTGCAAAATATCAAATCAATAACTATAAAAGAAAAAGAAGATGAATTTTCTGATATTTTATAGTATAAAACATTAAATAATTCACATCCTAAGAGTATAGGAGGTGAACAAAAATGAGAAAAAGTTCAAAAAGAAATAATACTGCTAAAAATGCTAGTTCTACAAATAAATCAGCTGTAGAAAACATGAAATATGAAATCGCTAGCGAATTTGGTGTAACTCTAGGACCTGATGCAACATCTCGTGCCAATGGAACAGTTGGTGGTGAAATGACTAAGAGATTAGTTGATAAAGGAAAAGGAAATAAATCAAGATAATAGAAATATAAAGAATAGATAATTTAGATAATTTTAAATTATCTATTTTTTTTGATATAATGATAATAATAGAGGTAGTTATGGAAGGAAGTTTAGAGAAAATTGAATTTGAAATTAAAGACTTAGAAAGAACAGAAAAGGGAAGAAAATATAACGTTTCTATCAAAGTTCCAAAATCACTTGGCTGGATAGAAAGAATGAAATTTATAACAGAAACAAATAACGTAAGGCAAACTCATCAATTAAAACATACAAGAAGTGATGAGGAATTTTTATATTTTGAAAGTAATATCGAACTAGAAACAAGTGCTAACTATAGTTATTATTTTTCATTTGAAGCAAATAAAGGATTTATCTATTATAAAAAGAAGAACACAACAAATTATCAAACCATAAGTGATGATGAAAAATGGAAAATGAACGTAAACTTTGAAGTACCAGATTGGGCTAAAGGAAAAATAATGTATCATATCTTCGTTGATAGATTCAATCGTGTTGGAAATAAATTAAATAAAATGCCTAATAGAACAATACATGAAAATTGGGATGAAGATGTTGTTATTGGACCAAATGAAGATGGAATATGGAATGCAGATTTTTATGGTGGAAATTTAAAAGGAATTGAAGAAAAACTAGATTATATTAAATCTTTAGGAGTAACAATACTTTATCTTAGCCCAATTGTATGGAGTCAGTCAAATCATAGATATGACACATCAGACTATGAGAAATTAGATCCTTATGTAGGAGAAGACAGTGATTTAAAATCTCTTTGTGATAAAGCTCATCAAATGGGAATGAAAGTAATACTTGACGCAGTGTTTAACCACACAGGAAACGATAGCAAATACTTTAACGAATACAATAACTTTAATTCTTTAGGAGCCTATCAAAGTAAGGACTCAAAGTATTATAAATTCTTTAAGAAGTATTATGATGGGTATAATGAATATTTTGATTACTGGTGGGGTATGAAAAACTTGCCAGTTTGTGATGGCAATAATAAAGAATGGCAAGAATATATTTATGGTGAAAACGGAATAATAGATCACTGGTTCAGTTTAGGAATAGATGGCTTAAGACTTGATGTCGCAGATGAATTAACTGATGAATTTATCGAAGGCATAAGAAAAGCTGTAAAAAGAAATAAAGAAGATGGCTTTATAATTGGTGAGGTCTGGAAAAACCCTATGCGTATGAATAGAGGATACATCTCATCTGGAAAATGTATGGATACAGTAATGAATTATCCTTTAGTAGATGCTTTAATTAGATACTTTAAATATCAAGACGTTGATAAACTAAAACGAATATTATACGAATTAAAAACAGAATATCCTAAAGGTACCTTAGAAACTTTGATGAACTTTACGTCAACTCATGATATATCAAGAGCAATAAATATTTTTGGATGCTATGACTTTAATGAGTATGGTGAGTGGGCATGGAACACTAATAATGATAGAAACTGGCAACAACAATTTAAGTTAAGCGAAGAACAATACCAAAAAGGAAAAGATATTTATAAGGCTTATGCCTTTACACTTGCTTTCCTTCCTGGAATCCTTTCCATATTTTATGGTGATGAACAAGGTTTAGAAGGAATGGGAAATCTAGCTAATAGAAGAACATTTCCTAAGGAAGTAAAAGATGAAGAATTATTGGAATTCTTTAAGAAAATTGGTAGAATAAGAAAAGAAGAACATTTTTTAGAACAAGCTGATTTGGATATTTTAGATGTGAACGAAAGAACCTTCACATTTCAAAGAAAAAATGGTAACGAAGAAGCTTTAATTAATATTAATAGAACTCCAAACAATCAAAGAATAATACTACCTAAAAGATTTGAAAATCCAGATAAAATATATAGATTAAACAAAGAAGATGATGAAGAGTTATCACCATATGGTGGATTAGTATTAAAAAAAGTGTTAAAATAATATTATATGTATGAGGTAAATATGAAGAAGTTTTTAGTAATAATTTTAACAGTATTAATGATCTTGCCAATTGGAGCATTTGCTGAAGAAGATAAATTAAGTGAAGAACATAATAACAATCTAAAAGAATTAGAAGTAGCAGGATATGAAATAGATTTTGATAAATATAAAAAAATATATTCAATTGAAGTAAAAAACACAGTAAATCATCTAGATATTACAGCACTTCCTGAAGCAACAACATCAAAAGTAGACATTAAAGGAGCAGATAATCTTACCAAAAGTGATAACAAAGTAACTATTGAAGTAACTTCTACAGACAAGAAAACAAAAACTTATGTTATTAATGTAACAAGAAGTGATAGTGAAGTAAAAAGTGATATTGAAAACAACTTCAAAATTGATGACAAATATATTAATTATGCAATTTATTTTGCGATTGCAGCATTAGGAGTAGGATTAATCGCCTTTATAATTATAAAAATTAGGGATAGAAAAATAGAAAAAGGAATAGATAAACTATAAAAGGAGAAATAAAATGATAGGATCAGTAATGTCATGGGGAATGTTTATTGCTTTAATGTTAATAGCATTATGCTTTGTAGTAATATTTTTTATATTACAAATGGAGAAAATGTGTTGGGTAAAAAATATAAAAAATAAGTATGTAAGGCACGCTGTATCACTTATTCCAGTAGCTATTATAGGTTTACTATTTATCTGGAGCTTCTCAAACTGTACAGCAATAGTAGGACATCTATTTGTAATATTGTTAATTGGAAAATTTATATACTACATAGTAAAAAAGATAACGAAAAAAGACTACAAATATGGTTTTGAAATAACAATAATAGTTAGCACAATATTTACAGCAATGTATCTTGGATATGCGTTTTATGTCGCTCATAATGTTGTAGAAACACACTATGATGTAGTTACAAAAAAGGACTTAGGAGTAGATAGTTTTAGAATAGTACAAATATCAGATAGCCATATAGGTTCATTAATAAATGGTGATAAGTTTAAAAAATATATGGAAGATATAAACAAAACTAATCCTGATATCGTTGTAGTAACAGGAGACTTTATTGATGATGGTACTAGTTACAGTGATATGGTAAAAGCATGTGAGGGATTAGGACTATTAAAAACAAAATACGGAGTATACTTTGTCTATGGAAATCATGATATGCCATATTATGAAAACACATTAGATAGTTACACACATTTAGAAGAAGAACTAAAGAAAAACAATGTAACTATATTACAAGATGAAGGAAAAGATATTGTAGGAAATATTTATTTATATGGAAGAAAAGATAAAAGATCAGCAGTAAGAAAATCAGCTCAAGAAATAATGAGTGAAATCGATAAAAATAAATATGTAATTGTCTTAAACCATCAACCAAATGATTATGATAATGAAAGTAAAAGTCAAATGGATTTAGTTCTATCAGGACATACTCATGGAGGACAATTCTTCCCACTACAAATTGTTGAAATGTTTGGAACGAATGATTCTGTATACGGAAAAACAGTAAGAGATAACACAACATTTATAGTAACATCAGGAATAGCTGACTGGGAAGTTCACTTCAAAACAGGAACAGTAGCAGAATACGTAGTAATCGATATTAAAAAGAATTAGTAATGATGGTCACTAATTTTTTATATAGATAAATAGAGATATTTTACAAAAAAAGTAAACAAAAAAATTAAATAAAATATGATAAAATCAAATATCCAAATATTTGATTTTTTCTATACATAATGTTACAATATAGCAAGTTTATGGGGGTTATTATGACTAAAGAAAAATTTGATAAAAAAAGTTTATTAGAAATAAGTAAAATGAGCATACAAGAAACAACTGATTATTATAGAAAAAAAAGAAAACATTTATATGATACAAATTCTCCAATAAAGGGATTAAATATTAGAAAGATTGCTCATCCTATACTTCTTGTTGGAGTAAAATTAGATAGAAAGCTTTCCAAGGAAGAACTAGAAGTAATAGGTGATAAAAGAGAAAAAACAAATAGACCAATAATATATGCTGCTACTCATATAGGTGGTAATGACATTCAAAGAACATTTGAATCTATAAATGATCATGCATATTTATTTTTAGGAGACCCAAAAGACTTATATAAGGATGTAGCTGGATTAGTATTATATGCTAATGGTGCGGTAATACTTGATACAAGCAATAAAGATGATAGAAAAATTGCTTACAATAGAGCTATTGAATTATTAAAAATGAAAGGGAATTTATTAATATACCCAGAAGGAGCTTGGAATTTAACCGATAACTTGGCGGTTATGAAATTATATAAGGGCACTATGTCAATGGCCAAAGAAACAGGAGCAGATGTTATCCCTGTTGCAATAGAACAATATGGAAATAAGTTCGTTGCGAACATTGGAAGAAATATCAAAAAGGAAGAATATGATAATCTAGATGTAATTGAAGCAACTAATCTCTTACGAGATGAATTAAGTACACTAAAATGGGAAATTTGGGAACAATCTGGAATTTGTAAAAGAGCTGAAATAACAGAAGAAGATAAAGACGCATTTTATAAATTTATGCTTAGTAAATGTTCTTATGGTGTAACAATTGATGATATTGATAAAGCAAGATTTCATGATCCAAATGTAACTCCTAATAGAGACGATTTAGAAAATATAAAAAAATTAGTTAGATAACTTCCTATTGTGTTATAATTTATAATAGGTGGTTATAATGATGACGGTGGTATTACCATTAGCGGCACTTTTTATAAGTGTACTCTTAATGATTGTATATTTCTGTAAAAAAAATGTCCAAAACAATGAAACAATTATTTATGGAAATATGCTTATTGTTAATTTTATATATAACATTTTAGCAATAATTACATTTATTTTTGCTAAAACAGTCGGAAATGATTTTATAATATCTATTATGCAAAAAATATATATGATTTTAATGCTTTTATTAATTGTATATATAATTATCTATAATAATGTTATATATAACACGGATGAAAAAAGTCAAAAACTTGTAAAAAAAGTTGCTTTTATATCTTTAGGAATTGTATCAATTTTAACGTTTGTCTCTCCTTTAACAGTTATAAATGAAAAGGACATAATTGATGGAGAAGGACTTGCTTATGACATTGTTTTAATTACTTCCATTATTTGTTTTATAGTTATAGTACTATCTATAATAAGAATGTTTGTAAAATGTAAAAGAAATGTTATTAAGGATATTCCCTTTGTAATTTTATTAATACTTTATATGACAGGAATAATAATTAGAAGCTATATTCCATCGTTAATGTTTGAAAACTTTTTCTTTTCATTTATGCTTTTAATTATGTATTTTACAATTGAAAATCCTGATTTAAAAATGCTTAATGAAATGGAAAATGCTAAGAATTTAGCTGAAAAAGCAAATCGTGCTAAGAGTGATTTCTTATCAAATATGTCTCATGAGATAAGAACACCTTTAAACGCTATTGTTGGATTATCAGAAGATATTGGAACACATAAAAATGAAGTTCCAAAAGAAGTTCAAGAAGATGCTGAAGATATTATAAGTGCATCGCAAACACTTTTGGAAATTGTTGGTAATATTCTTGATATAAGCAAGATTGAATCAGAAAAAATGGTATTAACTGAAGTAAACTATAACTTTAAAAAAGAAGTTGAAACTCTTATCAAGATAAATGCAGTAAGAGTAGGAGAAAAACCAATTAACTTTAAATATTATATTGCAGAAGATATTCCATTTGAAGTTATTGGAGATAAAATACATGTTAAGCAGGTACTTAATAACTTAATATCTAATGCTATTAAATATACTAATGAAGGAGAAATAAGTATAAATATTAACTGTATTAATCAAGCTGGTATTTGTGAACTTATGATAAGTGTTCAAGATACTGGAATTGGAATTAAGAAAGAAAATATTGATAAGTTGTTTACGAAGTTTGAGCGACTTGATGTTGAAAAAAACACAACAGTTGAAGGAACAGGTCTTGGGCTTGCAATTACTAAGAAACTAGTTGAAATGATGGGTGGAAAGATAAACGTTCAATCTCAATATGGTAAAGGTTCTATGTTTATGGTAACAATACCACAGAAAATTAGTAAGATGGAAGATGATAGTGTAGTAAAAGATAGATTTGAAAAGACTATGGCAATTCCAAAGACTAATATAGTGCCTGTAGAACCAGTTATAACAGCACCTCCAATAGTAGAAGGAGTAAGTGGCGAGTATGGAAGCAAAAGAATACTTATTGCAGATGATAATAAGTTAAATATAAAAGTTGCTAAAAGAGCATTTAATGGGTTTAACTTTGTAATTGATGAAGCATCTGATGGGGCTAGCGCAGTAGCAAAAGT
>CABUQZ010000020.1 GCA_902493795.1 uncultured Clostridium sp. | reverse complement strand
GAGAGCAAAACAGAAAAGACAAATGATTTAAGTGTAAGAGACTGGGTATGTGATGTATGTGGATGTGAAAACAATCGAGATTTAAATGCAAGTATTAATATTATGTTTGAAGGGCTTAAACTATGTTATCAAAGATAAAAATAAATGAGTAAAAAATAAATAAATTAAATGAGTACGGTAGCGACTATCGGAGTTTAAGCCTATGGAGAATAGAGGGTACTCTATCTGTGAAGTAGGAATTTTGAGTGGTGACGCTCAAAGAGATTAAAAAAATTTTTTTAAATCTTTTGTTCTTTGTTATAATTGTTTTTGTGAGTGCGAAATTATTATACTTCTAGAAGTATAATAATTTAAAAAATATATAGAAAGGAATTAATCAATCTATAAAAATTTAACTCATTTCCTATAAGATTGATTATACAAGGTAAATATGAGAGTTGGAATTATTTTTGCAATGGAAGAAGAGCTTCGTGCTTTTAAGGAAAAAGTTAATGTAGTAAATGAGAAGAAGATTTATGATTTAACTTTTTATCAAGCTTTGGTAAACGATATAGATGTTATTTTAGTTTTATCTGGTGTTGGTAAAGTTAATGCTGCTAGAACTACACAAGTGTTAATCGATTTTATGAATGTTAATTATGTTTTTAACGTTGGTGTTGCTGGTAGCGTTAGTAAAAGTTTAGATATTTGTGATATTGTTATTGGAAGCAGTGTTGTTCAACATGATTTTAATTTAAAAGCATTTAATCGTAATAGGGGTGAAATTCCTGATATTGGGACATTTATCGATTCGGATGAGTATTTAATTAATATTTCTCTTAAGTCTTTAAATGGGGCTAAAAAAGGGGTTATAGCATCAGGTGATATTTTCTGTAATGATCTTGTTATGAAAGAAAAGATTAATAAAGAGTTTAATGCTTTATGTGTTGAAATGGAAGGAGCTAGTATCGCCCAGGTTTGTTATCTTTCTAAAGTTCCTTTCGTAATTATTAGAAGTATTTCTGATAGTTTGAATGGTAATGAAATGGAATACGATAAATTTTTAAATGAGAGTTCTAATAAGGTAGCGGAGGGAATTTACAAGATACTTTTAAGTTTAAATAAAAAATAAGGATCATTTTGATCCTTTTTTTAGTCTATCTATACTTTCTTTTATTTGTTTTAGTGTTCTTTCATATTGACTTGTTTCTTTAGGTACATAATAGTTTTTGTTTCTTAGGTTATCTGGCATGTATTCTTGTACTACAAAGTCACCTTTATAGTCATGTGGGTAAAGGTAACCAATTGCTTTGCTATTTATATGACTTGGAACTTTATCACATTTTCCAGTTCTTACGTCATCAAGTGCTTGAAATATTGCTTTCTCAGCCGAATTAGATTTAGGAGATAGTGCCATTTCTATTACTATTTCACCTAGTGGGATAACACACTCTGGGAATCCTACTAAGTCTGCTGCATCAATTGCAGCTTTTAGTCTTGGACCTATTTGCGGGTTAGCAAGGCCTATATCTTCATAACAGATTACGCTTAGTCTTCTAAAGATACTATCTAAGTCTCCTGCTTCTAGTAGTCTAGCAAGATAATGAAGGGAAGCGTTAACGTCACTTCCTCTAATTGATTTTTGAAATGCTGATAAAACATCGTAATGTCCATCTTCATCTTTGTCATGAAAAAAAGCTGGTTTATTATTTATTAATTTTATGTGATCTAAATCAATTTTCTTAGTATTAGATGAGAAGAATGCTACTTCTAATAAATTATAGGCATAACGTAGGTCATTATTTGATATTGCTGCAATGTAGTTAAGTGCTTCATCAGTTATTTCTATTCCTTTTAAATCTTCATATTTACATGCTCTAATAAGTCCTTCTTTTATATCTTCTTCACTTAATGGTTCTAATTCAAAAAGATGACATCTACTTCTAATAGCAGGGTTTATCTTATGATATGGATTACTTGTAGTAAGACCAATAATCGTTATTAAACCACTTTCTATTTGGGGTAGTAATAAGTCTTGTTTATCTTTATTTAATCTATGTATTTCATCTATTATTACTACTAGGCCATCATACATTTTAGCTTCTTCTACAATGATATCAAAATCATGTTTATTATTAATAGTAGCATTAAAACTTCTATAACGAACATTTAAGTCTTTTACTATAGCATTTGCAATCGAAGTTTTACCAATACCAGGTCGTCCATATAAAATTATTGATGGCAATTTACCATTATTAACTAAATTTCTTAATATTTTTCCTTCACCTAATAAGTGTTTTTGACCTAATACTTCATCAATACTTTTAGGTGCAAGTTTAAGTGCTAAAGGTTTATCCATAATTAATCACCATCCATATTTTATCAAATTTTAATATTAATCAAAAGAACTAATCAAAAAAAATAAAATGAGATATAATATATATGTGGTGGTAATATGGATAACGATATTGATAATTATAAGAATTATTTAATTTTTGAAAGAAGAATGGCAAAGAATACAACTAGTTCTTATATTAGAGATTTAAAGTTTTATAAAGAATTTTTAGAAAATGAGAGAAAGAAAGAAGATATTTCTTTAGTTAATAAAAATGATATTGAAGCATATTTAGAATATTTAGGTAAAAATGATTATTCTACTAAATCAATTGCAAGAAAACTTACTACTATAAAAAACTTTCATAAGTATTTGCTTGCTACTAGTAGAATTGATGTTGATTATTCTTTAACTATTGAAAGACCTAAGCTTAGAAAAAGTCTTCCTAATGTTTTAACTATTGAAGAAGTTGACATTTTGCTAGATATTAAAACTATTACACCATTTGACTATCGTAACAAAGCTATGCTAGAATTACTTTATGGCACAGGACTTAGAATATCTGAACTTTTAAATCTTAAACTTTCAGATATCGATTTTGAAAACTGTGTTGTTAGATGTTTTGGAAAAGGTAGTAAAGAGCGTATCGTTCCAATTGGGGAATATATTATTGATTCTTTAAATAACTATTTAGAGTTTGGTAGAAATAAACTTATTAATAAGAAAAAAATATCTGATTATTTATTTTTAAATAGTCATGGTTCGAGTTTATCTAGATTTAGTTTTTTTAAAATCTTGAAAAAGTTATTGTTGGAAAAGGGTATTAAAAAGGATGTTTCACCTCATAGTTTGCGTCATAGTTTTGCAACACATTTACTTGAAAATGGTGCAGATTTAAGAAGTATACAAGAAATGTTGGGACATAGCGATATTGCTACTACAAGGATATATACTCATATTACGAATAAAAAAGTTCAAAATGATTATATAGAATATCATCCAAGAAGTAAAAAATAGGAGAATATTATGCGTTTTAAAAGAATATTTTTAATAGTACTTGATTCTTTAGGAGTAGGGGAAGCTCTTGATGCAAATCAATATGGTGATGTTGGATCTAATACATTAAAGCATATAATGGATAATTATGATTTATTTATTCCTAATCTTGAAAAGTTAGGTTTTGTTAATACAATAAACATGAGTGATAAAGAAGATACTGATGCTTATTATACAATTGCAAAACCTACTAATGTTGGAAAGGATAGTTTATCATCTCACTATGAGCTTATGGGTATTAAAAGTACAATACCATTTAAAGTATTTGTTGAGAAAGCATTTCCAAGAGAACTTTTAGAGCAGATTGAACAAGTAACTGGAAAAAGAGTAATAGGAAATAAAGTTGTTAATGGAGAACAGATAATTAACGAATTAGGAGAAAGACATTTATCTTATGGAAGTTTAATAATTTATACTTCAAGTGACTCAACATTACAAGTTGCAGCACATGAAGATGTTGTTCCAATTCCAAAACTTTACCAATATTGTGAAAAGATAAGAAAGTTGACTCTTGTTGACGAATATAAAATTGCAAGAGTAATTGCAAGACCATTTACAGGGAAACCTGGTAAGTTTAAGTTTACTCAAGATAGATGTGACTATGCTGTTAAACCACCTAAAAGAAGTGTTTTAAATTTCTTGAAAGATAGTGGTTACAGTGTTATATCTATTGGTAAAATAAATGATATTTTTGATGGTGAAGGAATTACTAAAATAGTTAAATCATCAAATAATAATATGGATACAATTACTAAGTTAACTGATATTATGGAAAAGAAGTTTACTGGGTTATGCTTCGTTAATTTGAATGATTTTGATTCATTATATGGACATAATAGAGATGTTGAAGGATATGGAAAAGCAATTGAAGAGTTAGATGTTGAAATTCCACTAATTTTAAATAAGCTTGAAGCAGATGACTTGTTAATCATTACATCTGATCATGGAAGTGATCCAACTTCCCCTGGTAACTCACATACAAGAGAAAATGTACCTGTAATGATTTATGGAAGAAGATTTAAAGAACCTAAAAAGTTAGAACCACTTAAAACTATGGCTGATATTGGCGCAACTATTGCAGATAACTTTAATGTAGAGGTTCCTGAAATTGGAGAAAGTTTTCTTGATAGTTTAAAATAGCAACTTATGTTGTTATTTTTTGTTTTGTTTTAATTTAACAATTTAATTATTAATTATTGAGGTGTAAATCAGATTAAAATATCTTTAAATAATATGGTTCTTATATCTTTTTATATTTATATTTTTATGGATAAATGATATACTTTTAATGATAGGAGTGATCAGATTTGGGAAAGAGATTTTGTGAAAACTGTGGTAATTTATTAGGTGAAGTGGATCTTTTTTGCGAAAAATGTGGTTCTAAGGTAAACCTTGAAGAAGAAAATTCTTCATATAATAAAAAGAGTGAAAATAAGTACTGTATTGGTTGTGGGAATTTATTAGATTATGAAGATAAATTCTGTCAAAAATGTGGTAAAGAGGTTTTAGATGATCAGAAATTAACTTCTTCTTTTGATGATAAAGATGATGATAAAGATGATAAAGAAGAGAAAAATGATAAAAACAAAAAATCTAAAGAAAAAGATAGTTATGAAGACAAGAAAGTATGTTTATCTTGTGGTGAGACTTTAAGTGAAGATGATAGATTTTGCAAGAAATGTGGAACGGAAGTTGTTCAATACGATAATGAAAGTAACGATTTTCAAGATGAAGATGATAAGACAATGGAACCACAAGAATATGCATTATTTTGTATCGTTTGCGGAGCACCATTAAATAATGGAGATAGATTCTGTCAAAAGTGTGGTTCTGAAGTTATTGATGATGTAGATAACAATTCTAGTGATGAAATAAAAGATGATGAAACTACTACAAATGATAAAATAGATAAAGATGATAAATCTAATGATGAAGAAAAGCATGATAGAAAGAAAAAATCTAAAGATAAAAGAAAGTGTCTTGTATGTGATGCTGATTTAGATGACGGTGATAAATTCTGCCAGAAATGTGGAGCTGAAGTAGTTATACAATTAAATGATACTTTAGATATTGACACTACTATTGAAGAAAATGATGAAAAGAATACTTCGAAAAAAGATAACAACAAAAATGATAAAGAAGATAAAAGAAAAACTAAAGAAAAAAAAGATAAGGACGAAAATAAAGAATTAAATAAAAAAGAATGTTCTAATTGTGGAGCTTTATTAAATCAAGAGGATTTATTTTGTGAAAAATGTGGTTCAAAAGTTTTAGTTGAGGCATCAAATATTGATAAAAATAAAAAAGATTTGGAAATTTCTTCAAAAAAAGAAAAGGATAAGAAGAATTCTAAAGACGATAATTCTTGTAATTCCAAAGAAAAAAAGAAATTATGTGAAGTTTGTCATGAAGAATTAAATGATAATGATAAATTTTGTCAAAAGTGCGGGGCTAAGGTTACTATTTTAGAAGAAGCGACATTAAATCAAAATAATTTCGATGATTCTAAAGATGATGATAAAGTTATAATACAGGAAAATAAAGATGTTAAACCAATTGTTGAAGTAAAAACAAAGGAAAAGAAAAGCAAAGCAATGACTTTTGGAATTATTCTTATAATTATTTTATTAATTATATTTGCTGTTTTATTATATTTTGTTTTACAAGATAAAGAAAAAGCTAATTCATCTGATAAGAAAGATGATAAGGATACAGAAGAAAAAGATGATAAAGATAAACCTAATGATGGTGATTCTCCTAGTGATAAGGATGACAAAGAAGATAAAGAACAAAATACTCCACTTAAAGATATTAAACTTCAAAGTTTTACAAGTGGCGAGATAATTGATTTTTACTATTCTAGTGGAAAATATACTACTACAAAACCAAGACCTAATTCTTCTCCAATGGGAAAAGTAAGTGTTCAAAATAAAGAATTTGAAATATTTGATTCATTTTATAGATATGATTCTAATTGGAAGGTTATCGGAGCTGTTACTATCTATAAAGATGGAGACAAAATAAAAATATATGATTCTTCTTTAAATCAAGGCTTAATTTTAGGAATTGATAACGATTATGAGATGTATAAATTTATTTTAATTTCTGGTAACACATCATCAAATACTGTAAATAATATATTTGGAATTGAAGCACGTAAGGGAATTAAATACGAAAAAGATCAATATGGTATGGAATATTTATCTAATATAGACAGCACTCTATTATATGATATTAGAAAGGATAAAAAATTATTTGAATCTCATGACTACTATGATTATAAATATATTAATTTAAAAAGAGTTCAAGCATATCAAGGATATGGTGATGATAAAGAAACTATTTTATTAAATTTAATTACTGAAGAAGAATTAATGAATATTGAAACTAATGATCTTTATCAATGTGGAGGTATGAATTTTGATGGTTATGGTGATAACTATATAACTCTTGGTGAAACTGACTGTGTTGGTGGACCTGGTATGGTAGATTTATATACTACTGATTTAAAGCTTGTTTTGAAAAATATTTCATCAAGTACACTTAGCTTAGATGGAGATTACTTATTCTTTAGAGATAATAATGTAGTACATAAATACGATAATAAAGGTAATGAAATAAATAGATATAAATTTAATAAAGTATTAGATGTTATTGGACATTTCTTTGTAGTAGTAGAAAATAATAGTATTGTTATAAAAGATGAAGAAGATTTATCTGTTACTTTAGGTGGATGGAAAGATAATTATATATATCATTCAATGATTTCAGGATATTATGACTCTAACGTTTTAGCTAATGAAAATGAAAAGGAAGCGGGTATTTATCTAATAATAGAAACTGGTGAAAATGGTCCTTCTAGTGGAGTTGAATATTACTTTAATATCGATACACATGAAACTAAAAAATATGATCTTCCACAAATAGGAGGATATGCAAAACCAGTATTATACTTATATCCAGAAAAGGATACAAATGTAGAAGTATCATTTGAAAATAAAGATTACTTAAGTACAACTTATCCAAAATATAAAGATAGCTGGAAAGTTCTTGCTAAAACTAATGGAGATTTATATGATGAAGATGGTAAATATTACTATGGATTATATTGGGAAGAAGATTTAAATCATAAAGTAAACTTTAGTAGTGGATTTTATTTAGAAAAAGATAATGCAATTGAGTTTTTGGAAGAAAAACTTACTATGTTAGGATTTAATGATAGAGAAAGAAATGAATTTATCATGTACTGGTTACCAATATTAGAAAAGAATGGAAAAAGTCTTGTATATTTTGAATTAACTGAGGAAAGAGATTCTTATAATAAATTAAATATTACTCCTAAACCTGATTCACTATTAAGAGTAGCAATACATGTAAAGAAAGTTGATAAAAAAGTTGATATAAAGGAACAAAACTTACCTACATTTGAAAGAGTTGGATTTACAGCAGTAGAATGGGGTGGAGTAGTGTATAATTAAAGAGGGTAACCTCTTTTTTATTGTAAAAATATTTAAAAATGATACAATTAAAATGGAGTTGGTTATATGTACGTCAATATTATTTTAATTTTATTTAATGTTATTACTTTTTATTATTTGAAGTCTAAAATAAAAACCGATAATGATTATTCAAAGGAAAAACATTATTTTATTAAGAAAAAAGTTAAAAATATTTTTAGTTTTATAAATATTGGGGGTATTTTTTTAAATTCTTTGTATTTTATTTTATTATTAATATTTGGTTTAGATATCAATATCATTGATTTAGTTATTTTTATACTTTTAATTTTTTCATATATAACGTTATTAGGTAGTGTTAAGTTAAATAAAAGACTTAAGTTATTTGACAATAATACTTTAAATTTAAGAGATTATTTAATTATTTTTTCTGTTTATTCATTATTTTGTTCAACAAGATTATTACAATCAAACAATATTAACTTTATTTATGGTTTTTCAGCCTTTATTTTGTTTGTTTTATCATCGGTCGTAGATTTATACTTTTTAATAAGAAATAAAGAATATGTGTGTTTTTCTCCTAAAGAAGACGATATGCTTATTGATATAAAATTCTGCGATAAGATACAGCTTAATAAAATATTTAATTGTGTCATTTATATTACTTCATTTATTGTTTTTGTATTTGTTAGAATTCCTTATGTATTTATACTTTATTTTTTAATAATTTTATTACTTATGTTGATTATTTATAAGAAGTCAAAGAAAATAGAGCATGAGAGTAAAAGGTTATATAACGCTGTTACTATATCAAAAGAAAATCCTAATGTAATATATGCATTTCAATTTACTAAAGATATTTTATTATTAAAGAAAATAGCAATTATTACTATTATGTTATGCATTTCTTTTGGAGTATTATATGGGCTAGGGGAGAGTGCTTTCTGTTTAGTATCCTTAAATATGTATATGCTCCTACTCTACATTTTTATGGAAGATAAGATATATCTAATTAGATATATTAATTCATTGAATCCAAGTTTTATTAATGAAAAAAAATATAGTGGTTTAGTTAATAAACAAATTAGCTATATAGATACAATTAAAATATTTAATATGACATTTTATAGATTAATTGTAAATGATAATATAATTTATAAATCAAATATAATACTTTATGATCCAGAATTAATAATAAAAGATATAGATATTAAAATAAATAAATCTAATATAGATGATTATATTATGATAGAGAATATTTTATATGATGAATAGATTATCATATTAATATTTTCTTTAATATATTCTAGGCAACATAACTCTAATTATAGGAAGTAGCATATTATTGATAAAAAGCTTAATAATTATACGTTTTATTATTATTTTGTTATTATGTTATTATTATATTATTTATTCTTTTTATAATTATATGATCTATATTTTTAACATCTATGTTTAATTTTTATTTCTTTAATATTTTTTCTATATCTAATTGATATGTTTTTATATTTTAAATCTATCTATTTATATTTATATATTTATTATATTTTATGTTATTATTCATTATATGTATCTGTATTAATCTATTGTATACGATTTGCTAGTATCTTATTTATCTATATTTTTGTGTTTATCTACTACTCTAGCATTTTTAAGAAATTTGATAGGTGAGTGATAGATTTTTTTTAACCATTTTTAATTATATTTGTTTTATGATTCTTTTTGTGTATTTTATACCTTTAATATAATTAATTATTGATTAGTTTTTTTGCTGTATTTTTATCATATAACTTCTTTTTTCTATTATTAAATAGGGTAGAATTCATTTGATTATTTTTTTTCATTATATTATATCTCTTTTTCCCCTAGCCTTTTCTTTACTAATATATTTAAAAAGCATCATTACTACTTATATTGTTAGTAGTTATGATGCTTATTATGTTAATTATATTTTAATTCCTTCAGTTTGTATTTGACTAATTTCTATATTATTTAAATATTCTTTCAATGTTTTAACCATTTTTAGATATCCTTCTTCACTCATATTATTTTCGACAAAATTATCATGTGAATAATGTCCTCTTCTTTCAGCTAAATGATTATCTCCAAAATCCCATATATGATAAGTAGACTGAAATTCAGCAAAACTTTTGCCATCTGCTGATGCAACAAAACTTTTAGCAGCATCAATAAATGAACCACCATTTTGAAGAATCCAATTTTCGATTCCTACTCCCCCTAACCCACCTTGTGGAACTTCTCCACGATTAGGTTTATAGGCTTCCGCTTTTTTTAATACTTGTTTTGCTAGTAATATATTAGCAACAACATATTTGTATTTTTCTTTGTCTATTTTTTTAATTGTAGCGAGTCTATCTTGTAATGCCATATCTGTTGAATAAGATACTTTATCTGTTTTTTCTGTAAATGTAATATCAATATCTACCATTGTATCAGAATCTATTTTCACATTTTTTAATCTGAAATCACCATTTCCATTTACAGAAGAAGATTTATCACTACCAAGATTTCTTAATATTGTTTGTTTTAGTTCTGCTAATCTTGAAGGATTTGATATTATATTTTTATCTAATCTCATCATAAAATCAAAGTCGCCATCACCAGGTTTATTTGTTCCTCTTCCTGTTGATCCGGTATCAATTAATTCTACATATCCCTCTGTTAAATCTCCGTCAATATTAGTTTTTAAATGCAATCCCAATTCTTCAAGTGACTTTTTTATAATGCTATTAATCTTTTCTCTTTTAACCTGAACCTCATAATTACTTTTTTCTATTTGATTTGTAATATATTTAGTTTCTTCTGTAATTAGGTTTTTGGAGAATGCATAGTTATTTTCATCATAATATGATAAACCACTCATTTTAAATCTTAATTCATCATAATCTTTTGGTGTAAATATAATATTACCTTCTTTATTTACAACAGGAATATAGAATCCATTTATGGCAATTTCTAATCCGACTCTTGGATCATAATTTTCCATTACGATATAATTGATTTCACTAGATGCAAATCCTGTTCTGATTCCATAATGTCCTTTTCCTAAAACCCCTGTATAAAATGCTTCCATTTTAGACATATCTCTTTTGGCCTCTATCGTTTCACTATCTGTTCTAGTGGTAATAAATCTATCATCATTTTTTAATACAAACCAGATAGGACCATAACTCGATGCTGCTGTTGCATTCATTTTTTCACTTATTGTTCCATTAGAACTCATTATCATTGATATATCTGTATCAAGTGGAGTTGCATCGCTACCTGCACTTGAACCTAAATATTCTTTAGAAACACTACCATTTTGTAAAATGTTTTTTAAGTATTTAATACCACCAATTCCTTTTATGAAATCTCCTTGTTCTAATTTCATATCTGATTTTGCAGCATCTCTATTTCTTAAATCGGCTGTTTCTACTTTTAGTTTAATGTATTCTTTAGCTTGTTCTAATGTATCAATTCCCGCAAATCCACAGAACATTCTAATAACTCTATCTGCTAAATTATAATCTAATGTTCCATCAGGAGATAACTTCTTTGAAAGTTCTAAAATATCTGTTAAAACGTATCCAGTGGATGTAAAAGTTTCATTTTCTTTTTTAGCTTTCATTGTATTGTTATATAATGTTGCTAAATGATTACAGAAAATAGTTAATTCTTTCATTTCATCTTCTTTAAGTGAATCAAATTGAATCTCTCCTTCTTTAATTCGTTCATATAAATTAGAACCTAATTCTATATTTCTTAAGTAAGCATTTATAGATCTATTATTAGAGCCAAATGAAGATTTAATTAAATCAGAGAATACTATTATTTTTTTACTTGTTGTTGATGACTTTTTTAATACTGGAGACATCATAGATCCTCCAAAATCGAATCCTTCGAAGTCAGGATGTAATATTTCAAAGCAAGAATAGATTTTTCCAACTGTCGGAATATTATTTCTTATAAATACATCCTCAATTTTATTTAAACTTTCTAATGGATTTTTAGATCTTAATATTTGTACAGCAAGCTCTTTTCTAAATGTAAATATTTCACTTGAGTTTGATGATAATAGTCTTGATAATACTTCTGTAACAAATTTTATATTTTTTATATCAATATTAGACCCATATTCCATAATATATTCTTTGAATACATTTTGAAGTTCAACATCTTGTATTTTATAATATTCTGCTATAACTTTTAAACAATTATAGTTTGCTATTTTAAAGTTCTCAGAATTATTAAATAGTGGTATAATCCATGAAAATTTTTCCGAAAAAGCACATGCTATATTTGTATTTTCGAATACATCTAATAATTCAGGATTATCATTAAAATCTTTTAATGTAAATTCTCTATTATAGAATTTATTTTTTATTTCTTGTGAAACATTTGAACCCAAAAATAAAGTAGGATTGTTATTTTTGAAATGACTCGGGATATTTTCATCGTATTTCATTTTTCCATCAATAATATTTTTTAATATAGTTTTATCTAATTCATCTAGAAAATCGTCTCGTGAAAATTTTGGGTTATATATAAAATTATTAAGATTATTAGCTTCATATACTTGTTCAATATATTTGGCATATATAAGCATAACTTCTAAAGCATCTGATTTTCCAAAAATCTCTTCGACTGCATTAACAAAATTTATCTGTCCAAATTCTGTTCTATTGTCTAATTGATCAGAAGTCTTTAAATCATCAGATAAATTTTCAGAAATTATGTCAACAGGCATATATTTAAACAAAACATCTAAATCAACATTATTCAAAAATTCTCTATAATTTGGATTTGATAAAATAAATTCTGGAGTAATAGTTCTACCGTAAAAAGCATCTTGTAATTCTTGTGGTGCATTTTTATCTATGAACATTGATGGATATTGTTCAATTAACTCTTTTGGAATATGATTGGGATATATTGATTTTTTTCCAATAATATGTTTTCTAAATGCTTTATGCAATTTGTTTCTAATTTGATTAATATCATCATTAGTTGAAAACTTTATTTCATATTGATAGTAATTTGGTATTCTTCTATCAAAAATAATATCTAAAACATCACTATACTCTGTAATAAAATTCATAACATCATTAAAATCAGTTTTACTGCTAAGGAATCTATAAATATTTTCATATCTATATGTTTTATTATTATCTTCTACTTGGACATATCTACTTTTCAAACAAGAACTCAAATCTTTATTCTTTAAATAAGGGATATATTCAGGATGTTCTAAAAGCAAGTGAGGGGTAATTGATTTAGTATAAAACATTTTTTTCAATTCTTCTGGTGCTTGATCTGTTAGAAACAACTCGGCATTTCTAACTCTAAATTCCCCTATCATATCTCTATAATCTGGTGCTTTGTTAGCATAATTAAAGTCACTCGGACCATATATTATCATTCTTTTCATTGCTTCATAGAATTCGTCTTTAGTATATGGCCTATCAACGTAATTACCATTCTCATCTATAGTATTTTTTGTATGAATTGTTTTTTTAGGATCATGTTCATTTCCTGAATAATGTAAATACATATCAAACATTAATTTTAACATTTCACAATTATTTTTTGAAAAGAAATGTCCACATTCATTATCAAAATCAACAATATTTTTTAATCCATAAGTTCTAATGAAAGTTATAACATTGTAATTTAATAACTCTGTAAAAGGAATGGGCATATTAAAAACATAGTCTTGTGGTAATTCTTTTAACTCTTCAATTATAGGTTTTACTCTCCATTCTTGAAATAGTTTTAGAAATTCTTCTAATGATGAATACTTAAATATTTCTTTGTATTCTTTATCTGTTATATTAATAAGTTGTCTTCTTTCTATATATTGTTTGTTAATATTTCTTAATATGTCATCAGTAAATTGTTTTATATAATTGTGTTTTTCTTCTTTGGAAGAAAGAGTAAAAAACGTATTGATGAATGTATAAATATTATTTTCTTTGATTATTAAAGGAATTAGGGTTCCATAATTATTCATAAAATCTTTTAAAAGACTATCTGTAATATTGCTTGTGTTATTTTTATCATTTAATAAACAGTAACTTAAATCTTTGTCTTTGAATAAATCCCAATTTTTAATAATTTCTTCCAAACTAACATTGCCATCATTAAAGTTGATTTTTAAATTTCTTGTTTTATATTCATTAAACTCAAACGTTTCATATTCATCTATTGGTGGTATTTCAAACAATCTATCAGAGTATTGTTTAGCCATTAGAGAAGTATACTCACTAGGTCTTATTTTGTCTTTTACTAATTCATAAAAAGTTCTATTAATATCTTCGGTCTGTGAATCAATTGACATTAATATATCTTTAAAACTTACATCATTATTATATATTATTTTATTAATTAACTCCCAATCTAATTCTTTACATCTTTCTATTCCAAATCTTTCTAGAATTTTTCTATCCTGTTCCATAATACAAGATATTGGTATTTTATCATCTAGTTGATATTCAAAATACTCATTAAGAGATAAAGTACAATTGTAGACTTTATTTAAAATATATTTTGGTACTTTCAACCTTTTTCCAAATATTTGGCTTCTTTGATATTTATAATTCATTTACTCTCACCTATAATATAATTTTATCACATTACACTTTATTTTGATATTGTTTAGTATAAAATTATAAAGTGCTATTTTTCTTTAGCACTTTCTTTTTGAAATATCAAAGATAAAGTTTCAATTTCTCCTGTTGCTCTTGTATATTTTGGAACATATCCGCAATATTCCCAGTCATTTTTAACCATTTCTTCTATTGTTTCGTTAATGTTTGGAAATTCATATTTTTTACCTTTGAAACTTCCCCATCCACATAATTCTGATTTTATTTCTATAAATTCTATTTTTTTCATTAGTCCTCCTTATAAATTATAATATTATTTATTTGATATTGAATCAATTACTTTTGGTATATCTTCTATTATCTTTTACGTCTTTGAGGTTAGAACAATTGCATATTACATATTTTAAAACATTTCGATATGTATCTTCATATAGTGTATTGAATGAATTTAAAGTATTATGATTGATTATTTTTGTTCACCTTACTTATATTATTGTAATAAATAAAAAAACCTACTTTTTAGTAGATTCATTTTATACTTTTCTTGATTGTATTTCTGCTATTTTTTCAAGCACTTCTTTAGCATTATCTTCGTTTATTTCACTATAACCTAGCTCTCTTAATGCTTGTACTTTTGCAGTATTTAATTCTTGCGTTCTTGATAGTTTTTCTTCGTTTTTATGTTCAATATCTTGAACAAATCTATTATGAGCTTCAGCAAGTTTAACTTTTGAAGAACCTCCATTGTTATATAATGTTAATCCTGAAAACAATATTGCTTCAAAAACAAATTGTTGATCTTGATTAAATGCATATTCATTAGGATCAGTGAATCCCATTGATTTAGACATATAAGCAAGAATATACTTTAGTTCTTTGTTTGTTTCCATTGATTGTAAATAATGATACAAATAAGTGTATGCATAGAATGTTTCTTTTGTCTTATCATCTGATAATTTTTCTTTTAATAAATTTATTATATCTGATAATAAATCTTGTTCTTTTTTATTAAATCCTTTTAAATCTGTAAGAATTTCTTTATCAAGACTATCTTTAACACCATCATTTAAACGAGATTCAACTTCAATGATATAATTACCATCGATTGGCAAATTTTCTAAGTCTTCCTCCCCTTTTATATTTAATAGACATAACAATCTAGTAAATTTTTCTTTAGGCCAACTTTTAATACTATCCATTGCTAAGTAGTTGTATAACATCTGTCTAGAAACTCCTAGATATTTAGATAGCCTTACTTTGGAAATACCTAATTCGTTCAATATATCATTTAATTTATCCATAGAAAATACCTCCAACCTTATAATTTAATTTTATCAAATCATTTGACATTGTCAAGTGTAAACTTACATTATAATAAATACCATAATTTTTTATCATTTTTTCTAACTTCTTTAATAAGACCTCCACCAATACACTTATCTTCATAATATAAAACACAAGCTTGTCCTGGTGTTACTGCTTTTATTCCATCGTATTTAACATTTAGATTTCCATCTTCTAAATATTTAATTGATACTTTATATTCTTCTGCCCTATATCTAAATTTTGCTGTACATTCAGTTGGTCTTAATTCGCAGTTGAAATTAACATCTTCTACTATACAACTTGTCGAAATTAAATATTCATTATTGCCATTTAAAGATACGTATAAAATATTTTTTTCTAGGTTTTTACCTACTACAAACAAGCGATCTTTATTTCCACCTATATCTAGTCCTTTTCTTTGTCCTATTGTGTAGTACATTAACCCATTATGAGTTCCAACTTTTTTATTTGAATCGATATCAATTATATCTCCTGGTGTACTAGGTAAATAGTTAGTTAAAAACTCTTTAAAATGTCTTTCTCCAATAAAACATATACCAGTTGAATCCTTTTTATGGGCTGTAATTAAACCATATTCTTCTGCTATTTTTCTTACTTCATTTTTCTCTATGTCTCCTAATGGGAATAAAACATTTGATAATTGCTCTTTAGAAAGTTCACATAAAAAATAAGTTTGATCTTTATTATTATCTTTAGCTTTCTTTAAATATCCATCTTCCATCTTAGCATAGTGACCAGTTGCAATATAGTCTGCTCCTAATCTTTTAGCTTCCTTAGCAAAATAGTCAAATTTAATATATTTATTACACATAATATCAGGATTTGGTGTTCTACCTTTTTTTAATTCACTTAAAAAATATTCGAAAACATAATCCCAATACTCTTTAACAAAATCTATTCTATGAAGAGGAATGTTTAGTTTTTTACATACTTCTATAGCATCATTATAATCTTGTTCTTGAGGACAAATATTATTATTTAAATTAGGATTACCTAAAATATCATTATTAATTGATGAATCCCAATTTCTCATAAAAAGGCCTTCAACTTCGTAGCCTTGCTTTTGTAAAAGAATAGCTGCTACAGAAGAGTCAACTCCTCCACTCATCCCAATAATTACTTTACTCATTTAAATCACCATTAACATTATACATCAAAATATTTAAATATTAAATAAATTAAGTAGATAAATAGATATAAATGTCTCAAATAAGCTAATAAAAATAGTAACTACTAAAGAAATAAGTAAAACTTTTAAATATTTATTCATCGATTCTCTAAAATTTATGGGTTTTCTTAAAAATAAATGTTTATATAACTTAATAGAAAATGAAATTGAATAAAAAGTAATTAATAGAAGAACAATTAAAAATGATAGTTTTGATGGTATTAAATTAAATATTGTTACTAATATTCCTTTAAATTTAAAAGTATAAAATATACTTGATAGAGAAAATCCTAGTAGAAAGCTTTTAAATAAAAACATAGCTAGTACAATAGGTATTCCTATAACAGATATACCTAGTATCCATATTAATAATATATATGTATAATTATTAAATAAAACTTTAAAAAAAGATGATAATGTTAAGCTACTTTCTTTGTAGTACGTATTTATTGCTTCTTTTATTGTTTCTTGATTACTTTCACTAACTGTAAATATAAAGATTATTCCTATAATTAATGCAAGTAATGCTAGTCCAATTAATATTAAGTACAATAGTTTTTGATTTTGAGTATTTCTTTTACTATAAAACATTTTCTTTTTCATCTTATCACCACTACATTATATTAAAGATAAATAATTTTATTCTTTTATTTTGAAGTAGACATTTATTTTATTTTTTTATATAATTGTGGTGAGGTGTATAAAATGAGTAAGAGAACAATTAAAGCCGTTTCACTAGTTTTAGCTGTTGTTATGATTGTAACTATGGTAGTTGGATGGTTTGCAGTTTTAGGTAGTAATTAGTTTATCTAATTACATTTTTTTTGGTGGAAATTATGAGAATTGAAGAAATTAAAGAACGAACAGATGAAAATTATAAAAATAAAAAAGGGATATATTCACCTTTTGTACTTGCTGATTATATAACTTATTCTTGTGGGGAGTTTGAGTTAACTGAGGCAATACCACTTGAAAACAAAAGTTTTGATATTGAAATTGATAAGGATAGTCTAATACTTACTGATACTTTAGGAAATGTTTTATTAAGATTTATGGACTGTTGGAAGTATTCATACTCAATTTGTTATGTTAATTCTAGTAATATAATTATTAAAAAGAAAAATAAAGATCTTGATACATTTTACATTATTAGTTATCAGTATAATCATCTTAGTAATTCTTTAGATATTGTTAAATCTTGTCCTAGAGTTAAAAAGTTTGTTACTTTTCCAATAGATGAATCTTGTTTAATTGAAACAGATAATAAAGATAAGATATGTAGACTATACTCTTTAAGAAGTAAAAAAGAATTGTCTCCTAACTTTAAAGGTGCTTTAGTAGTTGATAGTAAAGATGGTAAAGTAATTAAGTATTATGATGAAATAAGTCAAGATAATAGCTCAAAAAGAACTTTTTCAGGTATTATTAATCCTAGTGGTTTGTTTCAAAATACTGTATACGATATTCAAAAGAAAGAATACTTAGATGTCGACCTTAATTCTCACCCTATGTTTTTACAGTATAATGCTTTAAAAAGAAAATTAGGTCAAGAAAAGCCTAATATAGATAGAAAAAAAGTTAAAAAATTATAAATTATAATAAAAGTATCTTCATAATATGTTTTAGGTGACATATGAAAGATACTTTTTTTAAATCTACACTAATTTTGATAATTGGTGGTGCTTGTATAAAAGCTTTAGGAATGTTTATTAAGATTATTATGAGTAGAATTGTAGGGCTTGATGGTATGAGTTTATATATGCTTGTGTTCCCTACTTTTTCACTTTTTATGTCGATTTCACAATTAGGCCTTCCTACTGCTATTTCTAAAATAATTGCTGAAGATAGGCATAATAATAAGAATTTACTTTTATCTATTATTCCTATTATGTTTTTATATAACATTTTCTTAATAGTTATCTTGTTTTTAATTGCTCCGATACTAACAAATTTTTTAAATGATGAAAGAGCGCTATACCCAATTATGTCTATTGCAATAGTGCTTCCTTTTGATAGTTTATCAAGCGTTTTAAGAGGGTATTTCTTTGGTAAACAAAAGATGTTTCCACACATTATATCATTACTTACTGAACAACTTGTACGACTTTCTTTAATTATTTTATTTGTTCCCAATATGACTTCTAAAGGGATAGTTGAAGTAGTTAGTTTCTTAATTGGCATTAATATGATTAGCGAGTTATGTTCATCTATTGTGTTAATTTTATTTATTAAAAATAAGAAAATTAAAATAAGTGACTTCTTTATTAATAGAAAAGAAGTTAGAGGTGTTTTTTCTATTGCTATTCCTACTACTTTTTCAAGACTTATTGGCTCAATTTCCTATTTTTTAGAACCAATTATTATTACATATTCATTAATTAATCAAGGATATAACTCTAACTTTATTATTACAGAATATGGTTTAATTGAAGCTTATGTTCTTCCTCTTTTGTTAATTCCTTCATTTCTTACAAATGCTTTAAGTAGTGCAATTATACCCGATATATCTAAAAAGTACGCTAATAAGGACTTTAAAGGCATTAAAAGACGTATCAAACAAGTATTAGGGATAACTATATCAATTGGCTTAATAGCATCAATTTTATTGTTTACTAATCCTTCTTTTTTCCTAGATTTAATTTATAATGTTAATAATGGAGCAAATTATATTAAAATACTTTCCCTATTCTTTATTATATTATATATAGAATCAACACTAGAAAGTATATTACAAGCTATTGGAAAAGCTAAAAAGATAATGGTATATAACCTAATATGTACCTTTATTAAGTTATTCTCTATCTATATTTTAAGTTATTTAAAAATAGGTCTATTTAACTTAATTTATGCAATTATTATAAGTATAATTGTTACTACATTCTTCTATACTAGGGAAATTTATAATTCGTTATATAAGAAAAGAACTTATTAAATTTTATATTTATTAATAAGCTCTTTTTCTTCTTTTGAGACTTTATAAGAATCTCTTATTTTTGATATTGTTTTGTTTTGTACGAATGGCGTTAGTTCTTTCTTTTCTAGTAATTTAAGCGTTTCATCTTTAAATTTAACATAACAACAAGAAAGAAGCCATGCTATTGCCATATTAACGTAGTAGTATGATGATTCTTTTGTACATATATTTAAAATATCTTTTATGTGTTCTTTATCTATATAATAGTCAAGAAGTATTATATACCCTACTCTTACAATATACTCTCTACTATCAAGTATTAATGAGTATGCAAGGCTTGAGTAGTCGCCTTTTTTAAATATTTTAAAACTTGCAATAGAAGAATCACATAATGCCCAGCAATCAATTTTATAGATAAACCTGTTGAAATACTCAAGAAATTCATTAGGATCTTTTATACTACTTATTACAAATCCTTCTATAAATACTTCTTCATAATAAATAGATGTTGTGTTTGCTAAAAACTTTTTGTAATTTGTTTTACTAATATCTTTAGCAATTTCTTTTAATACCTTCATTTTTATTCCTAACATTTCATAGCTAGTTGTACAGATTTTTTTATTAAATTCTTTTGTTTTCTCATCACCAATGCTTTTAAGATAGTTTAGAAATTTGTTATAAGTTTCTTCATTCCATTCAATGTTAATCTTCATCTTCTACTTCTCCAAAGGCATATGGATATTCAATATTAATTATTTTTACATTTTTAAATGTTGATGGTGTTACGGTACCAATTACTTTAACATGGATATAATTTGTAGTATGTCCATAAGAGTAACCATCTTTATTTGTTTCAAATAAAACTTCTAATTTTTGTCCAACAAATTTTTTCATGTAATTTATTTCTAAAATTTTAGAAAGCTCTAATAATTTATTAGTATGTTCTTTTTTGATGTAATCAGGAATTTGTGCCATTTCACTTGATTTTGTTCCTTTTCTTTCTGAATATGGGAATACATGTAATTTAGCAAAATTTATTTCTTTTAGGTTATTATAAGTTATTTTAAATTCATCTTCATTTTCACCAGGATGTCCTGTTATTACATCTGTTGTAATTGATACATCTTTAGATATTTTTCTTATTTTTTCTATTTTTTCTTTAAAGTATTTAATGTTATATCTTCTATTCATTAATTTTAAGACGTTATCACTTCCAGATTGTATTGGAATGTGGAAGTGGTTTACGATTACTTTATTGTCTTTTATAATATCTAAAACTTCATCAGTTAATTCAGTAGCTTCAATAGATGATATTCTAAGTCTTTTTAAGCCTTCTATTTTGACAAGTTCTCTTAATAGTGCTGCAAAATTAGTTCCTATATCAACACCATAATTTCCTGTGTGAATTCCTGTAAGAATAATTTCTTTATAACCATTTTTAACAAGTGTTTCTACTTCTTTTACCGCTACATCTAACTTTTTACTTCTACATTTTCCACGTACTTTAGGAATTATACAGTAACTACAGAAATTCTCACATCCATCTTGGACTTTTACAAAAGCTCTAGTTCTTGTGTTAAATTTATCGATAAACATATCTTCGAAAGTAGTATCAAAATCATCTTGTAAGTCATTAATTTTATTTTTCTTTGCAAAAAAATCTTTAATTAATTCTACTATTTTAGATTTATCTTTGTTTCCTATTATTATATCAATTTCTGGCATTGATTCTTCGATAGTTTTTTTAGAGTATTCGATAAAACATCCCATTGCTATAATACAAGCATCTTTGTTTTGTTTTCTTGCGTATCTTATCATTTTTCTACTTTTTGAATCTGATGTGTTTGTTACTGTACACGTGTTTATTATATAGATATCATTAACACTTTCAAAATCATTAATTTCATAGTTTGCTTTCTTTAATTCATTAATTACATATTCACTTTCATATGTGTTTACTTTGCAACCTAATGTATATATACCAACTTTCATACTTCACCTCGAAAATAAAAGAACTATTCCAAGTTCTTTTTTAAATCTTTTAATGTCTTTAGGAATTCATTTGTTTTCTTGATTTCTTCATTCAATTTTTCTAGATTTGCTGTTTGTTCAAGAATTAAATCTTGATCTGATTTAGTCATTCCATATACTGGAGATATAAACGGACTTGTTTGGAAGTTGTTTTTATCAGCAATTTTTGGTAAATCTTCTACTTTCTTCATTTCAAATTCCACTTTAGGACTTTCTTCTTTAGGAACTTCAATATTTTGTGATTCTAAATATAATTTCTCTAATTCTTGAATACTTATTATAGCATCTTTTTCATCTACATATTTATCCATTTCTTCATCAGTATAACCAAATGTTTTAGAGTTTTTAAGTTCTTCGTAACTTATTATTGCATTTTCTTCATCGTCAATATCTTCTTCGAATTCGTTAAAGTCATCTAATATTTCAATATCTTCTTTAAGATTATTATCTTCTTTACTATTTACTACTCTTACTTTCTCTAGTGCTTCATCAAGAAGTGATTGGTTTTCTGTTTTAATTTTAATAGTATTTACTTTAACTTCTTTTTCTTCTTTAATTTCTTCTTTCTCTTTTTTTACTTCTTCTTTTGGTTTAACTGTTTCTTCTATATCAATTTTCTTTTCTTCTATTTTTTCTTCTTCTTTTATTTGATTTTTAGATAATGCTAGATTCATTTCAAGAAGTTTTTGTTTTTCCTCTTCTTCTTTTTTTAGCTTTTCTCTTAAATTAGCAAGCTCTATTTTCGCTTTTGTTTTTTCTATTTCAGTATCTTCTTCAACATACTTTATGTCTTTACTTTCTTTTATGTTTAATTTTGGTTCTTTAATTTCTTCTTCTTTTTCTTTTTCTTCTTTTTCTTTAAGTTCTCTTTGATATTTTTTGTTATTATTATATACTTCTATCGATACTGAAATGGCTAGAATTAATGCTATTACACCCATTATGACACATAATAAGATTAAATTGTCAGAAGTTATACTATTTAATAGTTCACTCATTTGTATCATCCTTTCGATTCTAATCCATCACACCTATATTGTATCACTAATGGGTTTGTTTGATAATATATTTTTGTCTTTTTGAAGGTTATTTACATATTCTTATCACTTAAAAAGTTTAATACCTCGTTTATTGTTTTATTTATGTCTTCGTAATTAGTGTAAAACCAGTTTATGTCTTTAAATTGATTATTAAAAAAAGTATATTGTTTTTTAGCAAGATGCCTTGAATTCTTCCTTATTTCTTCAATTGCCTCTTCTTTACCTATTTTATTCTCAAAATAAGAATATAGCTCTTTATAGCCTATTCCTGTTAATATTGCTTTAGAATATATTTTTTTATCGTAGATATTTTTTACTTCATCTATTAGACCTTCTTCAAGCATTTTGTCGACTCTTTTATTTATGATGTTATATAGATTTGCTCTATCTGTTGTAAGTCCTATCATGGTGTAGTTATAAAGTGGCTTTGAGTCTTTTACTGTTACACTTTTATTTAGTGCTTTATTTAGAAATCGTTCTAGTCTTTTTCTATTGTTTACGTGTATATCACAGTTTTCATCAATTTCTTTACATTTTGCTAGTAATTCTTCGTTAGTAAACTTGCTATAATCTTCTTTTTCTTCTTCGTAAGAAAATTGATAATCGTATAGAGCTGCCCTTATATATAGTCCACTTCCTCCAACAATTATTGGAGTTTTACCTCTTTTTTTAATATCTTCTATTATTTCTCTACAGTCTTTTTGATAATCATAGATGGTATACATATCTTCTATATTTGCAATATCAAATAAATGATGAGGAATACCTTCCTTTTCTTCTTCTTTTATTTTAGCTGTTCCTATATCAAGTCCTTTATATACTTGCATAGAATCAGCATTTATTATTTCACCATTTAATTTCTTTGCTAATTGGACACTTACTTTAGTTTTCCCAACACCAGTTGGACCAATTATTACAATTATATTATCGTTCATAAAATCACCTTTTTTTGATAGGAATAGTATAACATGTTAAATATTTAATAGAAAGATATCTATTATAAATTTTTAAATTTAAAAAGGCTATCAGCAAGTTTAGCGAATAGTCTTTGTTACATTTTTGTACATTCTCCATCACATGTTGCTAATACATAAATTTGTACCTAAAAAATTATATTATACTATTTTTTTACCTATAAGTATCTTTTGCAAATTCTTCTAGCCCTTTACTTCATTCAAAAGTTCTTTAGTGCAATGAGTATATTCCATTATCTCTTCATCTGTTAATCCTTTTTCTAACATAGTTTTAATAATTTCTCTCTCTTTTTGTATCTTTCCACTCTTTTCTCCTTCAATTATTCCTTCACGAAACCTTTCATCTCCATATGCTAGTTCCTTATCATAAGATCTTAACAAGTCATCTTTTAATACTGCATCTTCTGCTTCTTTGATATAATCTTCCATTATTTTTCTTCCCTTCCCTAATTTTTTAGCATAAGCTACATCTGTCTCTATTAATACCATTAAGTATCTTTCTAGCTCACTTAGATCTTCTATGCCTTCATCATAACATTTTTCTCTTAGGTTTGGAAGATATATATTAATAAATATTATTTTGTTGTTTAGAACTACTCCACCATCATTTTGAATCGTATAAATATCGATTATTTTATCATTTCCAAGAAAGCTAAAATTATTGAAATTAATTTGAATTAGTTGATGATATTTTGATTTTTTTCCTCTTTCTATTCCACTTGAATAAAGTCTATCTGCATATTCTACATTCCTTTCCATTGTACTAACATCACTATTATTATTCATTTCAATATTAATAGTAGTACCATTAATATTAGCTACATAATCACTTCTTAATCCTTCCTCATTTTCCTTATCCTTATCAAGTTCATTCTTACTTAGCTCAAGATTATTCTTTAACTCTTCATAAGAAATATCTAATAAGCAAGATAATAAGTAACAAGAATACATAAGTCTTTTCTCGTTTTGAAACATTGCTTTAAACATAGTCTTTGATACAATGGATAACTTTTCTCCCTCCTTCTTTTTATGTAACTCTATACGATAATCTTTTCTTACCTTCAAGTCATATAAATAATCATTTTTTTCATTTTTTAAAATGTTCATTTTAATCATATTCTCCTTTCAAGAAAAGACTTTAGCATAAATTTTTTCAAAAGAAAAATCGAGAATTTTGAAATTTTTTAGGTCTTTCTTCTCGATTTTTTTAATTTTCTTTTTACAAATTTGTAAATTTAAATTTCTTATGGAATTCAATTAATAAAATATTAACTTTTTTTAAATATTCATTTTATATCATATATACATTGAATTTAATCTAAAATTCGTTTAAACATTTTATCTAGTTCATATGAAGAATAACTTATTATTGTAGGTCTTCCATGAGCACAGTTAAATGGATTTTTAGTATATCTTAATCTATTTAGTAAATCCTGCATTTCTTCTATTGATATTACTTGATTAGCTTTAATAGATGCTTTACATGCTACACTTGCTGCAACTCTATCAATAAATTTCTCTTTATCAAATGATTCAGTAGAGATTATTATTTCAATAATCTTTCTTATTGAATCTTCTGCATATTTAAAATCTAACCAATATGGATGACTTCTTATAACAATTGTATTTATTCCAAATTCTTCAACGTCAAATCCTAAAGAGTTTAAAAGCTCAAAATTTTCTTTTATTATAATAAATTCTTTAGAAGTTAATTCTATTTTTATTGGAACTAATAAATCTATTTTTTTGTTGTCATTACTTGATAATTTTTCAAGATAGATTTCATAATTAATACGTTCTGCTGCAGCATGTTGATCGATTAAATACATTCCATCTTCATTTTCTGCTACTATAAACGTAGCATGTATTGCCCCAATAGGTCTCATTTTTTTTAATCTTACTTCTTGCAGATCTATAATTTTGTCTTCTTTTGTTTCACTTGTTTCTTTTATTTCTTCTTTAAAAACTGGTTTAGTATAAATTTCTTTAGTGTCATTTACTTCATAATCAGTTAAATCAAGAGTTAATTCTTCGCTTTCATTTTTTTGTTCTTCATTATAGATATAATCTTCTTTTTCATCTTTTATTTCAACTTGAGGTATTAGACTTAAGCTATTTAATTTACTATTTATTGTAGTTAGAATCAATTCTTTTAAAGTATCCATTTTAGAAAACTTGATATCCATTTTTGTTGGATGAACATTAACATCTATTAATATTGGATCAACATTGATATTTAATACTACTATTGGGTATTTTCCTTCATGCATATGATTAAAATATGCTTCCATAATTATTTTGTTTATTTCGGTATTTTTAATTACTCTTCCATTAACTAATATATTAATATTATTTTTAGAACTTCTGCAGACATCTGGATAACATATATAACCATTTATATCATAATCATCATTACTGTTTTCTATTGGAATCATTTTTTTGGTTAAATCCATTCCATAGACATTTCCAATTACTTTTAGTAAATTACCAGATCCATCACTATTAAATATAACTTTTTCGTTGTTTGTTAAAGTAAATTTAACATTAGGAAACGATAGTGCCATTTTATTTATATATTCACTTGTATTAGCTAGTTCTATATGTAAGTTTTTTAAGTATTTCAATCTTACAGGTGTGTTATAAAATAGGTTCTTTACTGTTATTCTTGTTCCTTTTTTTAAATCTGCCTGCTTAACTTCTTTAATTTCACCACCATCGATTATTACTTCTGTTCCTACTTCACCATTACTTGTTTTAAGGTCTACTAGACTTACTGCTGCAATTGATGGGAGTGCTTCTCCTCTAAAACCTAAACTGCTTACATAAAATAAATCTTCTAGGTTTTTAACTTTACTTGTTGCATGTCTTGAAAAAGCAAGGATGGCATCTTCTTTGTCCATCCCTATTCCATCATCGATTATCGTAATTTCTTTAACACCACTATCAACTAGATTTATTTTTATTTGTGTTGCTTTGGCATCAATTGAATTCTCAACTAATTCTTTTACAACATTCATACATTTTTCTACTACTTCTCCTGCTGCAATTTTATTAGCTAAGTTTTCACTCATTACTTCAATTTTACCCATACTTATTTCTCTATTTCGTAATATGATTTTGTTACTGGATCAACTTCAAATTTGTATTCTTTTTTTGAAATAGTATTTTTTACAGTAACTAGATATTTTGCTTTATTTGTTACAACAGCCGTATATTCAAAGTTATCACTATTAAATAAAGGTTTTACCAAATTAATAGCATCTTCTTTACTTACTCCATAAGCACTTTTTAAATCTTCTTCAGTAAATACAACGTCTTGTGGTGCTTTATTGGTGTCTTCTATGTTATTATCATTGTTTTTTTCCTTTTTATCTTTACCATTTGTTACTAAAAATACAATACATAATATAACTGCTAATAATAAAACTCCCCCTATTATTAATTCTTTCTTTTTCTTCAATAATTTATCCATACATCTTTATCCTTTCTGTTATGAATTATACTATATAAAAGTGTAAATATCAATTTATGATTCAATATTTTTTAAATAAGTTATTAAGTTATCAGCCACTTGTTTTGATAATATACTTTCTAGTTCTTCTTTATTTGCTTCTTTTATTTTCTTAAGTGAGCCATATTTTCTTAATAATTCTTTTTTTCTTACTTCTCCTATTCCTTCAACCATACTCAACACACTTGATAACATACCATGGGATTTTATTGTTCTATGATAGTTAATGGCATAGTTATGAACTTCATCTTGTATTCTTGTTAGGAATAAGAAAAGATTGCTTTTTGGATCAATTTCAATTTCTTTTAAATTCCAATCGATAATGCTACTAGTTCTATGTTTATCATTTTTCTTTAGCCCTATTATTTTTATATCAAGGCCTAAAGAATCAATTATTTCTTTAGCAACACTTACTTGTGTTTCACCACCATCTACTATTATTAAGTCTGGTTTATCTAAGTCTTCCATTAAGACTTTGAAGTATCTTCTATAAATTACTTCTTTCATCGCTTTCAAGTCATCTTTTACATCTGTACTGATTTTAAATTTACGATATAAATTTTTATTTGGTATAAAGTCATCAAACACAACCATTCCAGAGACGTAAAACGTTCCAAAAAGATGAGAGTTATCAAATGTTTCAATTCTATGTACTTTAAAGCCTAAGGCTTTTTCTAAATCATTTAATGCTGCAAGACGGGCATCATCATTTCTTTTTAATGTTGCCATCTTTTCTTCTAGTGACATCTTAGCATTTGATCCAGCAAGATTTAGTAGATTTTTTATGTCACCTTTAATCGGAGTATTTACTTTTGTATTTAAGTAAGAAGATAATAGTTCACTATCTATTTCACTAGGTATCATTATTTCTTTTGGAACTAAATTACCTTTTTGATAGTATTTAATAATATATTCTAAGACTGATTCTTCAACTTCACCATAATAGTTAAATATATCGTGATGATGTCCAAATAAAATTCCCTCTCTTATAAAGAATACCTCAACTGAAAGATAATTTTTTTCGTTATAGTAACCAAATAAGTCAAAGTTATAATTTTTATTTAAATCTATTCTTTGTTTTGCAAGAGTGATATTAATGTCCTCTAGCATTTTCTTGTATTCAAGAGCTTTTTCAAAGTCTAGGTTATCACTTGCTCTATTCATATCCTCTTCGAGTCTTTTAGTTATTATTTCTTTATTACCATTTAAAAATGATGTTATTTCTTGTTTCATTTCTATTAATTTATTTTTGTCTATCATTTCTTCTTTGCAGTAGCCTAGACATTCACCAATATGATAATAAAGACATATGTCTTTTCCTAGATGAACACATTTTCTTAAAGGATACACTCTATTAATTACATCAACTGTCTTTCTTGCTGCAGAAACATTTGGGTATGGTCCAAAATACTTATTTTTAGATTTATTTTTCTTTCTATTTAAATTTCTTACAACTTGTACTTTAGGGTATTCTTCATCTGTTAGTTCAATATATGGATAGCTTTTATCATCTTTTAAAAGAATATTATATTTAGGATCATATTTTTTAATTAAAGTTATTTCAAGAATTAGGGATTCTAACTCAGTATTTGTTACAATATACTCGAAATCTACTATATCGTTTACAAGCATTAAAGTTTTTCCTGTAACTGTTCTTGTAAAGTAACTTTTTAATCTTCTTTTAAGGTTTTTAGCTTTTCCAACATAGATTATTATTCCATCTTTATTTTTCATTTGGTAACTTCCTGGAAGCTCTGGTACTAAAGATAGTTTTTCATGTATGTGCTTTTTTATTTCATCCATATTTATCACCAAAAAAAGTATATCATAAAATTAAGAATAATATAATATCTACGTTGATATTCATATATATTATAGATTATTAAGTGTTATTTATTCTTTTTGTTTGTTATTTTTTTAAAATATTATATAATTTAGGTGGTGATTTTATGAAATCTATTAAGGAAAATAAGTCTTATGAAACTGTTATTAATAAGTCAAGATTTATTTGTGAGTTAATAAGAGTTAGCGATGTTTCTGAAGTAAAAAATCTATTAGATCAAATGAGAATTAAATATAAAGAAGCAAGTCATTATTGTTATGCCTATATTATCGATGATAACAGAAAGTCTAGTGATGATGGTGAACCTGGTGGTACTGCTGGTGTTCCTATTATGGATACTTTAAATAAATATCTTTTAAACAATGTTTTATGTGTTGTAATAAGATACTTTGGTGGTATTAAGCTGGGTGTTGGTGGGCTTGTTAGGGCTTATAGAAAAGCTGTTTTAAATACTCTTTCTACCCTTTCTTTTTATGAACTTGTTAGTGGATATAAAGTAACTCTTGAAGTAAGCTATGAAGAGCAAAAAGATGTTGAACATTTAGTAAAAGAAAATTATGTTAAAGAATACACTGATAAAGTTAAATATATTGTTCTATGTGACGACAGTTTAAAAAAAGAACTTGAAAATAAATATACACTTTTAGATATAGAGAATAAAATAATAGAAAAATAATCTATTATTTTTTTTAATTATGTAGATTTTATTTAAAATTTGATGTATAATAGCGTCTGCTTGACAGTTGGGAGGAATTTATTATGTCAAAAGAAGAATTAGCAAAGGAAAAAAAAGACCTCGAATCTTATTTTAATCAATCTATGTTTGTAGATGGATTGTTAAGACCAGAAGGATCTAATATTGCTCCTAAAACAGATTCTTATTCAGATTTAACTACTGGATATAAATATAGTTGTAGTAGATATGGTGTTGAAGATTTTGATATTACTTCTCTCCGTGTTTATGATTTAAGAGGGACTATTCAAGGAACATTCCATGTTTACGAAGGAAAAGATTATAATTATTTCTGGGATTATGAAAAATTAAAACAAATATATTGTAAATCAATAATGCGTTTTACTATGCTTGATAATGGTAATTTTGAAAGTAAAGTTAGCATTCAAGATAAAGATAACGTAGTAGTAAGTACTAATGTTAATATTATTAGAGATGTAACTGGTTGCAATTTTGATGGTAAGAGCGTAAGAGATGGTTTATTTTCCGGACTTTCTCATAAAAATTGTAGTGGAAACTTTGAGTTTAATGAATACTACAAAGTAATTTCTAATGGAACTAGATTACTTCATTATTCTCTATCTTCTGATTTCTTTGAAGTATATGAACTACCACATGGATGGGTTGTTGAAGATGGTGTTTCAAAGTTATCATGTCCAAAAGTTTTTGATGATATAAATTTTGATAAAGAAGATAAAGATTTAGAAGAAATTAATGTTATATTAGCATCACGTACTAATAATAAAGGAAAATCTTTAGTTAAAAAAATTAATAATAGCAAGTAAAATGATTGCTATTATTTTTTTTACTTTATTAGCATAGAATATAATAACACTTTTTTAATAATTTACTTTTATTATTAATAGTGTTATAATATGTGGCTTGAAAGTGGGGGTTAATATGAAATGTGCACTTATCACATGTGGAGGTTGTGGATCAAGACTTTATCCTTTATCTACTAAAGAAAGACCAAAACAATTTGTTAAAATGTTTAATCAAAAGACTTTATTAGAACTTACTTATGAAAGGGTTAATAAGTATATTGAAAAAGATAATATATTCTTTATTTTACCTATTGAATATCGTCATTTTATTAAGGAGTTACTTCCATTTGTTAATGATGAAAATATTATAATTGAGCCAGAACAAAGAAGTACTGCTCCATGTGTTTTATATTCTTGTTTATATATTAAAAAGATAAGACAAGATTCTACTTTATTTATTTTTCCAGCTGATCACTATATTCCTGATACTATGTTATTTGTTAAAACTTTAGATAAAGCTTATAAACACGTTGTTGAAAACAATGATTTAGTTTTATTTGGAATAAAACCTACTGAACCTCTTGAAAGATATGGATATTTAAAATGTGATTCTAAAGGAAATAATATTTCTTTAATTACAGAATTTAAAGAAAAACCTGATAAGGATACCGCTACATATTATTTTAATTCTAAGAATTATTATTGGAGTAGCGATATAAGTTGTTTTAATATCGATTATATGCTTTTACTTTATAAGAATATTCTACCAGATGACTACAAGAGATTAAAGGTTGCTATGGATAATAATAAAGATATTGCTTTTGAATATCATAAATGTAGTCCTTTATCTACTGCTTATGCAATTTATGAAAAGACAAAAGGAATAAATATGATAAAATGTGACTTTCTTTGGGATGATGTTGGTGTATTTGAGTCACTTCTTAAATATACAAATAGTGATATTGTTTTAAAAGCTTATGAAAGTACAAAATAAAAGGGAATTAAATGAATGGATCAACCTTATTAATAAAAAACACCTCCAAAGTTCTTTCTAAATAAATTTTATCATATTTATGATTTATTTTTATTTAGTGTGATCTTTAAAGGTATTATAATCTAACAAAAAGCCATCTTTTAAATGGCTCTTTCTACAGCCTGACAGTTGGAAATATTCCAACTGTTATATTTTTTTTAATTTTCCATTTCTCCACTTACCTTCAATTACTTTTTTTGCAAGTTCTTCGATTGTCTTTTTAATAATGTTGGAATCAATATATATTCGATATACTTTAATTTACCATCTTCATTCCATATTCTACCATTATAGCCTTGTTTCTTACCAACATTTAATAATGAAGTTAATTGAATTTTGTCATTCCAAATTGGTGTACACTCAAAAATTAATCCATCACCAACATATATCCTTATATGACCTGTAATATGTACAACTTCCCCTATTTCTATTTTACTAAAATCAGTTGATAAAGATGTACATTGTTAAATCATTTGATCTGCATTATAATCTGGAATGCCATTAGAAGCATATTTTGCTCCACCATATACATGATTAGTATTCCCATTCCATCCCCAAAGCAAACCTTTTATTAAGCATACACAATCAAAACCAAATGTATCAGAAGAAGCATTAAAAATTTTATTTT
>CABUQZ010000019.1 GCA_902493795.1 uncultured Clostridium sp. | reverse complement strand
TATACTAGATGCCAGTTTTAATAAGATATGCTTATTATTAGAATGGAAATGTAAGTTACTTGGAAAATACTATTATCAAGTAGATACTTATTTTCCAAGTAGTAAGATGTGTAGTCATTGTGAGAACAAAACAGAAAAGACAAATGATTTAAGTGTAAGAGACTGGGTATGTGATGTATGTGGATGTGAAAATAATCGAGACCTAAATGCAAGTATTAATATTATGTTTGAAGGGCTAAAACTATGTTATTAAAGATAAAAATAAATGAGTAAAAATAAATAAATAAAACAAGTACGATAGCGACTATCGGAGTTTAAGCCTATGGAGAATAGAGGGTACTCTATCTATGAAGTAGGAATTTTGGGTGGTGACGCCCAAAGAGATTAAAAAAAGGTTTTTTTAATCTTTTGTTCTATTGTTGACTAAAAAAAGAAATTGATATATAATTACGAACATGTCAAAGAGGGAAAAATATATGAAAAAAAACAATAGAGTAAGAAATTTAGCAATATCAACAGTAGTTATAAGTTTACTTGCAACCATATCAATTGGGTCAATAAATAGAAATAATAACAAAAGTTACAAAATGAGAATGAATACACAAAAAGAAGTTAATTATGATGATTTAAAAATAACAGAAGCAATACATTATAAAGATGGAAAAATAGTATTCTTAACTAATGTTAACGACCTTGAAAACGATCAAAATTACATTCCTTTTGTTGAGGAAAATATAGATTTAATTGATTATGTTGAAGTATATGGTAATTCAAAAGATGAAAAAGAAATTTTATCTGCAGAAGAGTATAAATCAAGTAAAACAAATGAAGTTGATAAAACGAAAACACTTAAAAAATAAAATCTTTAATATTAATAAAGAACAATTTTTGTTAAATAATATTAACATATAACAAAATAGGTTAATCAAGTAATTTGTAAGGATGGCGAAAGTCATCCTTTTATAATGAATAATTTAAGTTTAAAAATAACAAGAAGATAAGTTTAAAAACATATTATTTTAACCATTTTCATATAACCACTTCTAATGCTTGAAAAATATATTTAAAAATGTTACGATTAATATAGTAAGACAATAGATAGTAATTTGTATATTTGTTTATATATAAAAGTTAATTGTAAAGTATATAAATTTATTTATAAATATAGTAAAAAAGGAAGATGGTAGTAGTGAATAACGTAATTTCAAAGTATAAATTAGATAATGCTAAAAATTTGTTAATTACATTAGCTGTTATTTGCATTTTATTAACGCTTTTTGTTGGTAAAAGTTTTGCAGCAATACTAGAAAATGATGTAGAAGTAGAAGAAAATTCAGAATTAACCTATTATTTAAATGTATCTTATGATGGAGTAGATAGAAATGGAGTTGCATCAAGTGATTCTACAGTGTCTGAAATAAATAGTGGATACTTATACGTTGAAGATAAAATTCCAGAAGGACTTACATTCAAAGGATTTGTAACAACTGAAGATGGAAGTATCGGAGCGGTAAAAAGAAGTGATGGAAGCGTTTGTACAGGTAAAGTAATTGATGATACAAAAGAAGCAAGTAACACTGAAGGTATGTGGAATGCATCACACACTGAATATACCTATCATGGACTTCATTACAACGAAACAACAAGAACAGTTAAATTTACTATAAAAAATCTTCAAGCAGGATGTGTTTTAACAGTAGGTATTAAAACTCAAACACCAACTATTGATGACCCAGCAACGCCTGAAAAAGAATTAAGAAGAGATTTTTATAACTATGCAACAGCAAGAGAACAAGGATTAACAGTTAATTCAAATACTGTTCACACATTTATGGGAAGTGAAACAATAACGCCATATAAAGTAACATATGAATATACAGGAGATGTTCCAACAGGAGCACCAACACTTCCAGAAGAAATGAGTTATGTAGCAGGTACCAAAGTAGGAGTTGCACCAGATGTTAAATTAGAAGGGTATACATTTAGCGGTTGGCAATCAACAAATGTAACACCAGCAAATGGTTCATTTAATATGCCAAATAGTAATGTTGTACTAAAAGGATCATTTACAAGAAATGAAACGAAAAAGGTTACTTATTCATTAACTGGGGTAACACCAGATGGATATGTTTTACCTCTTGAAAAAGAATACTACGAAGGAAGTATTGTCGACGTTGATTCATTAAAAGCTGGAGATGTATTTAACGGATATAGATTCTTAGGATGGGAAACTACTGATGTTGAAATATCTAGTAATAATGACTTCAGTATGCCAAATAGTAACGTTACTTTAGTAGGAAAATTTGAAGAAGTAACATATAAAGTATCTTATGAATTTTATGAGACAGTATTACCACCAAACCATACAAATTATCTTCCAACAGCTAAAGAATTTAAACCAGGAGAAACAGTAACTCTTGAAAATGTAACAGGAGAACCTACTGGATACAAATTCTTAGGATGGTATAAAGAAAACACTTTTGTAATGCCAGAAGAAGATGTAGTTGTCTATGGAGAATGGAAAGAAGAAAAAGGAAAATTTGAAGTAGAAATTACAAAAGAAGTTATGCCTATTCCAGATAGTTATCATAATAAAGAATATTATAGAGTTGGAGATATCGTTAAGTTTAAAATAACAGTTAAAAATAAAGCAGCATTCCCAATTAAAAATGTAATAGTTAAAGAAGAAACTGATAATTCAGAGTTTATAGCAGGAACAGGATATGAAGTTTTATCATCACATATTGCTAATATTTCAGAAATTCAAGCAAATCAATCAGTAGTTCTTTATTCAACATATAAAGTTCTAGAAACTGACGTAGACACAGTAATAAATACAGTTTCAATAAAAGGTGCCTTAGCAGATAACGGATATGTTCTTGATGATAAAGTATATAAAGCAACAACAAGCTTTAAAATCCAATCTAAGTTAAAAGTATGTAAAAAATTAACTGGTCCAGTAGTAGAAAATACATTCCAGTTCCACGTAGTAGATGAAAAAGAAGATGGACTTTTTGATACATGGATAACACTAGAAAATAATCAATGTGAAACAATTTATGTTGATCCAAACATGTACTATAGAGTAAAAGAAGTTGTTCCACAGGAATATGTAATTAATAAAGTAGAAGGTGCTGTAACATCAGATTTCCAAAGCTTCTATGTTGAACAAGGTAGAAATTACGAAATCACTTACAAAAACGAATTTAAGAAAAAAGGGTTCATGCATTCAACAGGAAGAATAGTTAACAAAGTTGTTCAAGGAGTAGAAAATGAATAATAATAAAATAAAGAAAAAACCATTAATCTTTATATTACTTTTACTTTTAACAGTAGCAGTAGGAAGCACCTTTGCCTACTACTACAATGAAGTAATAATTCCAAATAAATTTAAAGCAATGACTTATAGTGTGGCTATTGAAGAAGTATTTAATGGTACATGGGGGACAAAAGAGGTATCTATTGTTAATAAAGAAGCTACAAACACTCCAGTAGTTCTTAGAGTTAGTTATAACGAATTATGGATTAATAATGTAGATGGTAGCAATGTATCCTTAAATAATAAATTAAATAGACAAGATGTAGTAACAAAAAATTGGACAAATAATTTTGTTAATGACTTTGTTAAAGGTGATGATGGTTGGTATTATTATAAAAAAGTATTAAACGCTGAAGAAAAAGTAAAAATACTTGATAGTATAGAGTTAAATGAAGAACTAATTAGAAATTCACTAGATTACGATAAATACAAAAACAATACTTACGAGTTAGATTTTAACGTTGAATCAATACAAGCAAATGAAGAAGCAATAGAGTCTATTTGGGGAAAAGTAGTTAATATTTCTGGAAATGAAGTAACATGGTAATAGTAAAAAAGATAATACACGTTTTAGCAATTATATCGTATTTTTTAATAGGAATATATGCAGTAGTATGTATACCAATTTTATTTAAATATAATCCCCTAGTAGTATTAACTGGATCTATGGAGCCAACTTTTAAAGTAGGAAGCATTATATATTATAAAAAGGTTGATTTAGAAGAGCTTAAAGTTGGAGATATCATTACGTTTAATACCAAAGACAATAATTTTGTATCTCATAGGATAGTAAGTATCGAAAATGGAATTATTGAAACAAAAGGAGATAAAAACAACGTACCTGATCCAAATAAAGTTCGTTTTGAAGATGTAAAAGGAAAAGATGCCAATATCTGTATTCCTTATGCAGGACATTACGTGAAATTTATTAATGAAAATTTAACACTTTCAGTAATAATTGCCGTTGTAATTTTAGTATCTGAGTTCATATTTAGTAATACTGAACTTTTTGATAAAAATAAGAAAGAAAGGAGTGAAAGTAATGAAGAAGAAAAATAAAAAACCATTGATTGCATTATTATTAGTTGCTGTTTTAGGTGTTGTTGGTGTAACGTTTGCATACTTTTCTACTGAAAATATATTTGAAAATACATTTAAAACCGGAGCATATAAAACTGAAGTAGAAGAAACCTTCACAAGTCCTAGTAACTGGACACCAGGAACTGTTACAGATAAAATAATAAAAGTTACAAATAAAGGTGATGTAGATGTAGCTGTTAGAATAACATTAGAAGAAAAATGGACTGCTGCAGATGGAACAGAACTACCCCTAACAGTTGATGAAAATAGAGTAGTAGAAGTTAACCTAGATAATCTTCATTGGCAAAAATACAATGAAAGTAGTGGAGAGCATTATTATTACGATGCAAAATTAAAACCAAATGATAGCCTAATTGAAGACTTAGTTATATTAATATGGTTTAACCAAAATATTGAATTTGAACCTATAACAAATTGTACTACTAGCGAAGATGGAACAAAAAAGACATGTACTTCAACATTATCTGGTTATGCTGGTGCAACTTATACTTTAACTGTTAAAGTAGAAACAGCTCAATTTGATCAATATAAAAACGTATGGAATACATCTGTAAATATTACATTTGATAATGAACACACACATCCAGTATAAAATTTAAAGGAGGTTTACTATGAAAAAAACATTATTAATAATTGCCTTATTAGTAATTTCTGTTCCCTTAGTGTATGCAAGGGAAAATAGACTTTATTTTACAGAAGAAAATGACAGACTTTACTACGAAAGCAGTCTTATAGATGAAAATGTATTTATGAAACATATAGATATGGTTCCAGGAGAAACATATACAGATACATTAATAATTGAAAACGGAACAAAGACAAAATATAAGTTATTTTTTCAAGTTTTACCTAGAGATCAAAGTGAACTAGCTGATGAACTTCTAGAAAACATAAGAATGAAAGTAACAATTGATGGAAACGTAATGTATGAAGGAATGGCAACTGGACTAGATTATGATGCCAGTGGTACAAATCTTCAAAATGTTATTCCTTTAGGAGAATACTTACCATCAAAAAGAAGTGAAATGGTAGTTGAAACAACTTTATCTGAAGATTATAGTAATACTGAAAATACTGAATATTCATATATCGATTGGTCATTTTATGGACAATATGAAAATAGTAAACCAACAGAAATAGTAGATGTTCCAAATACAATGAAAAATAGTTTCCCTTATATCCCTGTATTTTCAATTTTAATAATTGTAATAGGACTTTGTATAATAAAATATGCAACAGGTAAAAAAGAAAAATAAAACTCTTATATTTGGAATAATAGTTGTAATAATAGGAGTAATTATTGGAATTATTCCTATTTTTATTGATAGAAATAAAAAAGAAATTGAAAATACAAAAATTGATGAATATCTTACCACTACATCTAATAAAAAAGAAAATGACGATAAACAACAAGAACCAAATAAAGATGAAATAATCTCTAAAGAAAATAATGAAAAACTAGAAGAGTATATAATGATACTAGAAATTCCTAAAGTAGATTTAAAAAAAGGAATATATCCTAAAAATTCAAAATTAAATACTATTGAAAAAAATGTTGCTATTTTAAAGGAAAGTTCATTTCCTAATGAAGAAAATGGGAATGTTATCTTAGCAGCTCACAATGGAGATAGTAGTATTTCGTACTTTAACCAGTTACATAAGATGAATGTTAAAGATAAAGCCTATATTTACTACCGAGGTATAAAATATACATATGTAGTTGATAAAATATATGACGTAGAAAAAGATGGAGATGTAGAAATAGAAAGAGATAAAGATAAAAATGCCTTAACTTTAATTACATGTAGAAAAAATAAAAATAAACATATTGTTATTGTTTTATATTTAGAAGAAAAAATAGAATACTAAAGTAGTAAGATATTAAAAAAACGTTACTATAATTAACTATAATGTTAGTAACGCTTTTTATTTGATAAGATAAATATATGCTTAAAAACTATAAAAAAGCTTATAAACATTGACAAAATTAAGTTTTTGGCTTATAATACACATCTTATGAAAAAGGGGGAAAAGATTATGGATTTAGAGAATAAAAACGCAGAAGAAGAACAAAAATATTTAGATGAATCTTCTAAAATTATTAAATCATTAATTGACGAAGAAGGAAAAAATTGTGAAAACGAATTAGATTATGTTCAAAGTCTTACTAAATACAACTGGGAAACAAGAAGTGAAATGGATTTTGTAGAACGTGCTAATTTTGCTGGAGAAATAAATACCCAAGTAAATGTAACTAATCTAGGTTTACAAAAGTTAAGACAATTAAGAAAAGCATTAGAAAGACCATTTTTTGGAAAAATAAAAATTAAGTTTTCCGAAGGCGATACTGATGATTTCTATATTGGATTAACATCAATATTGAACGATAATGATGTAGTTATAAATGACTGGAGAAGTCCAATTGCCTCTGTCTTTTATAACTCTAAAATGGGTGATACTTCTTTTAAAGCTCCAAGAGGTGTAATAAATTGTAATCTTAAAGAAAGAAAACAAATAAAAGTACAAGATGGAAAAATAAAAAGAATTATAGAGAGTAATATTCACTTAGATGATGATGAATTACAAGAAGTTTTAAGTAGAGGATCTAAAGATAAGATGTCTAATATAGTTTCAACTATTCAAGAAGAACAAAATGATGTAATAAGAAACTTAAAAGATAGAAAAATACTAGTTCAAGGATGTGCTGGAAGTGGAAAAACAAGTGTAGCACTTCACCGTTTAGCTTTCTTACTTTATAACGACAACAAATCAACTTCAGAAAATATGCTTATTTTTTCTCCATCTGATACTTTTTCTAATTATATATCAAATGTATTACCAGAACTAGGAGAAAACAATGTTATGGAAACAACATTCTCTGATTTTGCTAATGCCTTTGTAAATAAATTTGATAGATTAGAAAGTTATACAGAATTTATATCAAAATACTATGACGGAATTAATACAGAAGAGGAAAATAATTATTATAGATTCTGCTTTTCAAAAGAATATAAAGATGCCTTAGATAAATTTATAAAAAGAATAACTGACTCTTATAGATTTAATGATGATTTTTCCTATAGAAATGAGACTATTCCAAAAGAATACATGAATCAATTAGTAGATTTAAGAGGCTCAAGAAACGAAAGCTTACAAGAAAAAATTGATGGTATTGCCGATTATGTAGCAACAATAATAAAAAAATATGTAAGTATAAACAGATCTGCTTTAAGATCTAAAATAGCTAAAGACCTAGTAAAACCTGCAATTGATCCAAGAATTTTGTATAATAAATTTGTAGAATCAGAAGAATTTATTGAAGCTTATGGTAAAAAAGGTAAAAAACTAAATGCTAAATTACTAGGATATCCTGATTTATTAGGAATGCTTTACTTAAATTTTGAAATGAAAGGATACCCAGATAATGATATCATTCACCATTTAGTAATTGATGAATGTCAAGATTATGCACCATTACAAATGGAAATGATTGGAAAAATGTTTAGAGGAGCAACAATTACAGCTTTAGGTGATGTAAATCAAACTATTAATCCATTCTTTAAATATGATTCATTAGAAGAGATGAAAAGATTATTAGGAGTGGACACAAAGTATTTAGAGCTTAATAAATCATATAGATCTACTAAAGAAATAATTGATTACTCAAGTGATATTGTAAATAATGATAAAATAGTTCCTGTAAGAACTGGTATGGATGTTCCTGTAAAATTTAAAGAGGTGTCTTATGAAGAACTATTTAAAGAATTGTTAAGTGATGTTTTAAAATTAAAAGAACAAGGTTTAAATAGAATTTGTATTGTTACAAAAAGTTCTAAAGAAGCAAAAGCAATTTATGAAGGTTTAAAAGATTTAGTGGATATAGAAGTAATATGTGATAATAAAGAACTAAATGGTTCTACCTTTGTCTCTCCATCTTATATAGCAAAAGGATTAGAATTTGATGCTGTTATAAGTTATAATGATAAAGAAAATCCATATCAAGAAGAAGATAAATATTTATACTATGTAGCATGTACAAGAGCTCAACACAATCTAACAATTTATAATGAACCTAAAGTATTAAAGAAAGTGAGAGGGTAATATGGAGTTTAAAAATGGTGAAGAAGATAGCGCTAAAATAAAACATCTTTTAGAATATTTTAGTGGAAAACTAGATAGAATTGAAAAAGAAAAAAAATACTACGATAGAGCAAAAAGACTAGAGAAAATGATAGAAATCTACGAAAGTGATGAACTAGATGTTAGAAAAATTGCAAAAATGCACGAACTATATAAAAATTCGCAAGATTTCATTTGTCAGTTCAGTGATCTTGAAAGATATAGTGATGATAAAGTTGTAGGTTATTTTGTTAGAAAAATCAATGCAATTAAAGAGTATTATCAAGCTTGTGAAGAAAAAGGATTAATTAAAGAAGCAACATCTCTTATAAAACTTGAAGAAAAAGGTTATTTTGATGACTATGTTTATGCTTGTGGTTTTGTAGAGGATTTTATTAATTATGAAGACTCTCCTTATATAAGTGATTTTCTAGAAATTAATGGATTAAACAAAACACAATTTGAAAGATTTGTAGAGATAGTTAAAACACTAAATGAGGATTTATATGCTAAATATTTAGAAAAAGTAAATTCTAATATTGAGCTAAGAAAACAAGATGTAATAAGAAAAGTAAATAACTTAATTGAAGGATCAAAAAACGGAAAATTAAGTGACAACACAGCTTTTGATCCAGTAGAGTACTATGCCAATTTACCATTCTATGATGATTTAACATCAAAAGAAGTTTTAAAAGATTTTAATGTCAAAGTAAATGCTCAGTTAAGTACAAGATATAGAGAGTTATTATATTTTATTGATAGAGAAAATGCAGAAACAGTTTTAAATTATGCAACTATCAATAAACTTCATTTTGTTAACTTACAACCAATGATAACTGAAAATAATATAATGAGTACAAATTATATAATAGATGGTTATACTTTAACAGATGAAGACAAAATTAATATAATTGAATATATGAAAAAAAGAAAAATTCCTTTCTTACCTAAGGCATACTCTGAAGTAAGAAATAAATATTTAAAACAAGGTTTAGATGATAAAAAATTAAATCTAAGAAAGTAGGGAAAGTAAAATGCTTAAAGAAGCTGTTAGTAAAGCAAATAATGTTAAAAATAATATTTTAAACCAAGCTAGTACAACACAACAAAAAGCATCAACATCTATCAAAAATTTAAAAGTAAATGAAAAGAAAATTTACGAAACAACTAAATCAGGAACAGAACTAGTACTAAATGTAGCAGGACATGGAATTGTAACACTTGCAGTAACAAATCTAGCTTTTGCGACAAACCAGTTATTCCTTCTTGCAGCATGTGGATTTGTACTTGTAAAAACTATTCAACATGGTATAAAATCAACAAAAGAATTATTAAAAGAAAAAAATAAAACAAGATAAAAGGTCATATATTTAATATGACTTTTTTTGTTGGCAGTTTGAGTTGACAAGTGCTAAAAATGGTGATACCATTAAATTGTTAGTCAAGAAAGGATGATAACATGAAAAAGAAAAAAGAATTTAAAGCAGAATCAAAGAAGTTATTAAACTTAATGATAAATTCAATATATACTAATAAAGAAATATTTTTAAGAGAATTAATTTCTAATGCTAGTGATGCAATAGATAAACTATATTATTTATCTCTTACAGATAGAAAAGTAAAACTAGATAAGGATGACTTCTATATTAAAGTAGAAATAGATAAAGAAAACAATACTCTTGTTATTAAAGATAATGGTATTGGAATGAATGAAGATGAACTTGAAAATAATCTAGGTACCATAGCAGAATCTGGAACACTTTTATTTAAAGAAGAAAATAAAAACAAAGAAACAGAGTGTATTGGACAATTTGGTGTAGGATTTTATTCAGCTTTTATGGTAAGTGATGAAATAGAAGTTGTAAGTAAAAAGTTCCAAGATGAAAAAGCTCATGTTTGGAAGTCAAGTGGAGCAGATGGATACACTATTGAGGAATGTGATAAAGATGAATGTGGAACTACAATAACACTTCACTTAAAGAAAGATACAGAAGATGAAAACTATTCAAAATATCTAGAAGAATTCACTATCGAAGGATTAATTAAAAAGTATTCAGATTATATTAAATATCCAATTAAAATGGATTTAACACATGAACACAAAAAAGAAGATAGTGATGAAGTTGAAAAGCATACTGAAGAAGAAGTAATCAATAGTATGATTCCTCTATGGAAGAAAAATAAAAATGAAATAAAAGAAGATGAATATAATTCATTTTATATGGATAAATTCTATGACTATGAAAAACCATTAAGCGTAATTCACTCAAGTGTAGAAGGAAAATGTAGCTATAATACATTAATGTATATTCCATCAAAGGCTCCATATGATTTCTATTCAAAAGATTATGAAAAAGGTCTAGAACTTTACTCTAATGGAGTTCTAATAATGGAAAAATGTAAAGAATTACTTCCAGACTACTTCAGCTTTGTTAAAGGTCTTGTTGATACTCCAGATGTATCACTTAATATATCTCGTGAAATACTACAACAAGATAATCAAGTAAAGACAATTGCGAAAAGTATTGAATCTAAAATTAGAAAAGAACTTGAAACAATGCAAGAAGAAAGAAGAGAAGATTATGAAAACTTCTTCAAGACATTTGGAATTAATATAAAATTTGGAATTTATAATGCTTTTGGCCAAAATAATGACACATTAAAAGACTTATTGATGTTCTATTCATCTAAAGAGAAGAAACTTGTTACATTAAAAGAATACACTGAAAGAATGAAAGAAGGACAAGATAAGATTTATTACGCTTGTGGAGAAACAACTGATAAGATTGATTTATTACCACAAACTGATAAATTAAAAGAAAAAGACTATGAAATCTTATATTGTACAGATTATGTTGATGAATTTACTCTTCAAGCATTAAGAGAATATGAAGGTAAGAAGTTTGCTAACGTTGCAACAGAAAACCTAGATTTAGATACAGAAGAAGAAAAGAAAGAGCTTGAAAAAGCGAATAGTGAAAACAAAGATATGTTTGAAGTAATGAAAAATGCAATTGATATTAAAAACGTAAGATTTACTAAAAACTTAAAGAATCATCCAGTATGTTTGACATCAGAGGGAAATGTTTCTGTTGAAATGGAAAAAGTAATTAATGCTATGCCAACTGATGAAAGAATAACAGCAGAAAAAGTTCTAGAAATAAATGAAAATCATCCAATTGTAGCAAAGCTTCAAGACTTATATAAAAATGATAAAGAAGGACTTGAAAAGTACACAAAAATTCTTTATGCACAAGCAAGATTAATTGAAGGATTACCAATTGAAAATCCAACTGAAATAAGTAATTTAGTTTGTGAGTTTATTGCAAAGTAAAAATAGAAGCATCTCAAGAAATTGGGATGCTTTTTTTCGTGTAAAAAATTTATTAGCTAAAAAAATCCACATTATGACTAAATTATGTTATGCTATATGTAGAGGTTATTATGAAAAAGATAGTATACAATATAGATGATTTAAAAGATGGTGATATAAATAGATATGTTAGAAGATCAAAAGCAATTATCACAAACAAAAATGGTGATATTCTCTTGTGTTGTTCTAACAACAACTACCATCTTCCAGGAGGACATGTTGAAGAAAATGAAACTTTTGAAGATTGTCTTGTAAGAGAAATAAAAGAAGAAGTAGGAGTAGTAATAGAAAAAAAAGAAAGAGAAGAAATCCTTTCAATTACTCATTATAGTAAAAATTACCCAGAAGAAAATGTTAATACTAAAACAATTGAGCATTATTACGAAGTAAAAGATGAAATAGAACCAAATATTAAAAAAACATTTTTAACAGAAGACGAAAAAAAAGGAGAGTTTACTCTCGTATGGGTAAGTAAAAATAAAATAATAGAGTTCTTAAACGAAAGTAAAAAAACTTGTACAAGAGAAGGCGTAATTAATTATACAATTGAAGCAGTTAAAGAGTATTTAAATAAAAATATGACATTTTCTTTCTTAACTACTGAACAAGAAGAAGTAGTAAACTTAATTAACGAAGTATTCAATTATGATACCAAATATAGTACTTTGTCTTTAGATATAAATCAAAGAGTATTGTTATTAAAAGATTTGGGCAAAGTAATTGGAGTTACTATTATTACGAAGAAAAATGACCCGATAAAAAAGAAAAAAGGTTTCTATTTAGATTATGTAGCAATAAGTAATGCTTATCAAAATAGAGGACTAGGTACTATGATGTTTCAAGAAATAGAGCGTCTTGCTAAAGAAGAAAAGATGGATTATATCGAATTAACATCAAACAAAAAACGTTGCTATGCAAGAAAATTATATGAAAAGCAAAATATGAAAATTAAAGATACAGATATATTTATAAAAGAACTATAGAGGTAATTATGAAATTATATAGATTTAAGAATAATAAAGTAAAGTGGTATAAAAAAATAAACTTTTTAAAAGTAATAATAATATTTATTCTAACTTTTGCAGTTTTCTTTTTATCTTTTGGATTTTTATCAGAATTTAAAGACATAGATGTAAATATTTTAAGAACATCAATTATTTCTATATTAATAGGTATTGGAACACTTACTAGTGAAATAATAGATCATAAAAATGTTCTTTTTATTACAAAAGACAATAAAATATTATATTTAGACTTTTATGATGAAAAAAGTTTAGATTATATTATTAAAGCAAATGAAAAGCAAAGTGAAGAAGAAATAACAGAAAAAATTTTAAAAAACATAAAAAAAGAAGAAGGTATTAATTATGGCGAAGTTTTAGAAGTACTTTCTACAAGAAACACTAAAACTAGACTTATTGTAAAAGTAAAAGCAAATACAATTGAATGGAAAGAAAAAGGTTTCTTCTTTGTTTTTAAGTTAAATTTACAAAGTAAAATTAAAGAAAAAAAGTTAATAATAAGAAAAGATATAGATGATTTTGATGAATTAAGTGAATTAATTAATAATTATAACAAGAATAACTAAAATATGTTATAATTGATATGTTATAAGGAGAATAAATATGTTTGATACAAGAATACTAACAGATAATGGAGTAAATTTAGATAAGAGTCTAGAATTATTTGGAGATATAGCTACATATAATGATAATCTAGATGAGTTTTTAGAAGGTGTAGAAGGTCGTCTTGGAGACCTAGAAAAATATAAAGCTAATGCCGATATGGCAAATTATGCAATATTAGTTCACTCTATGAAAAGTGATGCTAAGTATTTTGGATTTGAACATCTTGCAGAACTTGCCTATAATCATGAAATGAAAAGTAAAGAAAATGATATGTATTATATTTATGACAATTATAACGAATTAGTAACAGAAATTAAAAAAATGTCAAAAGTAGTTAGAGAGTACATGGGATGGGATTATGAAAAGAACAATGATGTTCAAAATGCAAATAATCATAAGCCTAATAGTACTATATTAGTAGTAGATGACTCCAATGTAATTTCTAATTTTATTTCCAAGATATTTAATGATACATATAATGTAATTGTTGCCAAAGATGGACAAGTTGCAATAGATAAGTTATCAACATTAACAGAAGAAATAGCAGGAATACTACTAGATTTAAATATGCCTAATGTAGATGGTTATGGTGTTTTGAAGTTTATGAAAACAAACGATATGTTTAAAAAAGTAAATGTAGCTATAATAACAGGAACTGATGCTTCAAAAGTAATTGAATTAACTAAAGATTACCCAGTTAAAGCAATTCTTGAAAAACCATTTAATGAGACAAATGTAAAAAGAGTAGTAGAAATGGTAGTAAGAAGATAAACATTTGTGCAAAAAAACAAATGTTTTTTTAAAGAGGGAAAATTATGAAAAAGAAAAGTATTTTATTATTACTTTTAGTATTGTTGGTAGTAGGTTGTTCTAAAAGTGAAGAGAAAAAAATAAGTCCTAGCGTAAGTGATAAAAATAAAGATGAAATCGATTTAAGAATTGATGAAATGATGAGCAATATGACAACGGATGAAAAAATTGCTCAGATGATGATCGTTTACTATAGAAATCCCTATATGGATAACACACTAAAGAAAACTTTAGAAAGTGTGAAGCCTGGTGGATTTATCCTTTTTAATGAAAATATAACTACATATGAAAATACTTTAAAGTTAATTAAAGAAATAAAGTCATCAAGTAATATTCCTATGTTTATTGCAATAGATGAAGAAGGAGGAAACGTTCAAAGACTTCTAGCTCTTACTGATAAAGAAGTTACTGATATTCCATATATGCAAGAGGTTGGAAAAAAAGATGATGAAAAACTTACTTATGACGTTGGAAAAGTAATTGCAGAGGAGTTAAGAGTCTTTGGAATAAATATGGATTTTGCTCCTGATATTGATGTATTTTCAAATCCCAATAATACAGTAATTGGTAAAAGGTCATTTGGAAGTAGTCCACAGTTTGTATCAAGACATGGTTTAACTCTTGCTAAAGCTCTAGAAGATAACAATGTAATTGCAGTATACAAGCACTTTCCAGGACATGGCAATACAGAAGTGGATTCTCATAAAGATTTACCAATAGTAAGTAAAACTAAAGATGAATTAATGAAATCTGATCTAGTACCATTTATTGATGCTATAGAAAATAATGCAAGTGTAATAATGATAGGACACTTAGCAGTTCCAGAAATAACTAAAAATAATGTACCAGCATCTCTTTCTAAAACGCTTATAACAGACTTTTTAAAAGGAGAATTAAACTATAAAGGATTAGTAGTAACTGATGCATTAGATATGAAAGCTTTAACAAATTATTATAGTGATGAAGAAATATGTGGTAAAGCAGTAGAAGCAGGTGTAGATATTCTTCTTATGCCATCATCTTCAAGAAAATGTTTGAAGTCTGTAAAAGATGCATTAAACGATGGAAAAATAACTGAAGAAAGAATAGATGAATCAGTAAGAAAAATATTAAGATTAAAAATAGAAAAAATAGAAAAAAATTATAACGATTATTTAGATCCTAGCTATTTAAATAGTAAAGAACATCAAGAAATAATAAATAAAATAAAATAACACTAAAAAAGATGTGTAACTTGATATGTAAGTTATACATCTTTTACTATTCATTATTTTTTAATACATAGTTTATCATCTTGTGTATCGATAATAACATGATCGCCAAACTTAACTTCTTCGTTAATTATCGCTTTAGCAATAAGTGTTTCAATATTTCTTGAAACAAATCTTTTAATTGGTCGTGCTCCATATTTTTCGTCATATGAGTTATCGATAACATACTTTTTAGAATTATCAGTAAGTTCAATTGTAAGTTTCTTTTCACTTAATCTATTATTAATATCGCTTATAATTTTATCAAGTATTTTATAGACAATATCTTTTGATAAAGATTTAAATGTTATTATTTCATCAATTCTATTTAAGAATTCTGGTTTAAACGTATTCTTTAATTCTTGCATTACTAATTTTTCGGCATTTTCAACATTATCAAGAATATAATCGCTTCCAAGATTAGAAGTCATAATAATAATTGTATTTTTAAAATCTACTGTTCTTCCTTGAGAATCAGTAAGTCTTCCATCATCAAGAATTTGAAGTAAGATATTAAATACATCTTTATGAGCTTTTTCAATCTCATCAAATAAGACAATACTATAAGGATTTCTTCTAACAGCTTCAGTTAATTGTCCACCTTCATCATATCCAACATATCCAGGAGGAGAACCGATTAATCTAGATACAGAATAACTTTCCATATATTCAGACATATCAATTCTAACAATATGTCTTTCATCATCGAAAAGTTCGTAAGCAAGAGTCTTAGCAACTTCTGTTTTACCAACTCCAGTAGGACCTAAAAAGATAAATGAACCAATAGGTCTATTTGGATCTTTAATACCACTTCTTGCACGAATTATTGCATCACTTACAAGGTTAATAGCATTATCTTGACCAATAACTCTTTTTCTCATATTATCTTCAAGATGAAGTAGTTTTTCTTTTTCTTCTCCAACTAATTTACTAACCGGAATATTAGTCCATTTAGAAATAATTGCAGCTATACTTTCTTCATCAATAGTGTCACTTAAAATATCGTTCTTGTTTTGTGCTTCTAAGCTTTCTAATTCTTTAAGAAGAGTAGGAATAGTACCATGTTTTAAAATAGCAGCTTTCTCAAGGTCATACTCATCTTCTGCACGTTCTAGTTCATGATTTTTTCTTTCTATTTCTTCTTTCTTTTTATTAATTTTATTATTGATATCTTTTTCACTTTCCCAAGAATCTCTTAATGCTTTTTCTTTTTCTTTTAAAGTATCAAGTTCCTTATCAATTTCTAAAACACGATTAACTGAGAAATCATCTTTTTCTTTCTTTAAAGCTTCTTTTTCAACTTCAAGTTGCATTATTTTTCTTGTTAGATTATCAAGTTCTGTTGGCACACTTTCCATTTGAACTTTTACAGTTGCACAAGCTTCATCTACTAAATCAATAGCTTTATCAGGTAAGAATCTATTAGTAATATATCTATTAGATAAAGTAGCAGCAGATACTAAAGCATTATCTTTAATATTAACACCATGATATACTTCAAATCTTTGCTTTAATCCCCTTAGTATAGTAATTGTATCTAAAACAGTAGGTTCTTTAACAAGAACTTGTTGAAATCTTCTTTCAAGAGCACTATCTTTTTCAATATACTTACGATATTCGTTAAGTGTAGTAGCACCAATACAGTGTAATTCACCACGAGCAAGCATAGGCTTTAACATGTTAGATGCGTCCATCGCTCCTTCTGATGCACCACTTCCAACAATTAAGTGAATTTCATCGATAAACATGATGATTTCACCATCTGATTCAGTAACCTTTTTTAAAACTGCTTTAAGTCTTTCCTCAAACTCACCACGATACTTTGCACCAGCTACTAAGCTTCCCATATCAAGTTCCCAAATAGTTTTATTTTTTAAACTATTTGGAACGTCACCTTTAATAATTCTTTGCGCAAGACCTTCAACAATGGCAGTTTTACCAACACCTGCTTCACCAATTAATACTGGGTTGTTTTTTGTCTTTCTTGAAAGAATTCTAGTTAGACTTCTAATTTCATCATCACGACCAATAATTGGATCAATCTTACCATCTTTTGCAAGAAGAGTAACATTTCTTCCGTATTTTTCTAATACATTTTCTAAATTTTCTTGAAAAGGATTTTGTCCATTCATAATATAATCCCTCCTAACTAGTAACATTATATCACTATTTTGGCACTTGTCAACAAAGAGTGCTAAATTTGACAAAAAACGCAAAACATATTGTATTTCCCAAATAAAAAAAGGTATATTATTACTATAGGTAGGAAGTGGTATTATGAGTGAAACTAATAAGAAGAACTATTTAGTTATCATTTTTCTTGATCTTTTATTAAAAGAAAAAGGATTAAAGACTAATGGAGTTGACAAAGATGAACTAGAAAATGACTTAAAATCATATATCCAATCAACTTTAGGATATCAAATAAGAAGAAAATATGAAAAATATGTTGATGGTGAAGAAGATGAATTTAATTATTTTAAAGAAGTAATAAGATATTTTCAAAACATTATTGTAAATTTAAAAAATGATTCTGATTTACTTAGGTTAAATGATTTTGTTAAAGATTATGTAAATTCATTTAATGAAAACATAGATAGTCATGAATATACATCTATTTTATTTGAACAAATAAGAAAACTTTTGTCAGAAGATCCAGCAAGAGTATTAATTTATAATAATGGTAAAAGTTATCGTATTGATTTTGCATCTAATAAGGAAGATGATATGCCATCATTGTACATTAACGATATAGATAATTTAGAGAAAATATTAAAAAACTATATTGAGACAGTTAGTAAAAGTGATTCATTCTTTAGAAAGCCACTTGATGTTATGTTTGATAAAAAAGATGCAATTGGAGAAATTCTAAGATGGACTCTAATAAATGCCAATGCTATGGATACTTGTGACTTGGAGTATTTCTTTAGCAAATATCAAAGCTTTTTTGAAGATAATCCACTAGATTACTATAAAGGGTTACCTAAGAAAATAGGAAAGGTATTCTACGATAATCTATTTCTTATGAATAAAAAGGCAGAACTTGCCTATGAAACACCATTTTATTTAAGTTTTATGCTTGAAAGAAATAGAGTAGAACTTCCAAATGTAAGACTAGGAATAGAAGATGATGGATTAAAAAAAGTTGCCAATATTTTTGCAATCCAATCACCTCAAGGCAAAATGATGGACCCTGAAGCTAATAAGGAAATACAAGCTAAAATTAAAGAAAACACTCCAAAAAGTAAAAACTTTAGAATGTTTAATCCAAGTCATTTATACTCTTTAATACTTACAATTGGGCTTTTAAATGGTTGCGGAATAAAAGATGTTGAAGTACCAGAATTTATGCCTTTAAGATACAGACGATATGTTTTAGAAGGAACAAAAAGTGAAGAAGAGCTTCATGACTTTCAACATCATATGACAGATAGATTAATGTACACATTCTTTAGAATGTTAGAGTTTTCAGAGGGAATAGATATAACTGGATATCCTGAAACAGGACAACCTCTTTCATTACACTTGAATGAAAATATTCATTTTAATGATCCATTCTTAGAAAATGCTTATGAAGTTGGATATAATGAAGGTTTAAAAAATAGAATAGAAGAAGAAAATACAGTTAAAATAGCAAAATAAAAGACTTTCGAAGTTTTTTTTTTAGGAAAAAAATTCAACATAAATAATAATATTATTATGAACAAATATTGTTTTAATAATATAAGTTTAGATAAATATCAAATAAAAGCTATAAAATGTAAAAAAAGAAGTTACCTAGTAGTAGCAGGAGCAGGTAGTGGTAAAACTTTTACAATATGCGCTAAAATAAAATATTTAACAGAAAATGGTTTAGATGAAAAGAAAATATTGTGTATTTCGTTTACCAATGAAACTGTAAATTCTCTAAAAGAATCACTTTTAAAAAATAATTTGAATGTTGAAGTAAAAACGTTCCATAAACTAGCACTTGATATACTAGGAAAAAAATATAGTATTACTAGTAGTAACTATTTAGAGTATGTCACAAATGAATATTTTGAATCACTTGTATATCAAGATAACTCATCTAAATTATTATCTTTCATTGATAATATTGATAATTTAAAAAATGTGATAGTAAGGTTTATTAGTAAGTTTAAGTGCTTAAATTTAAACACTCTTTTCCTAGAAAAACTTTTAAAAGATAAAAAAATTCCAATAGATGATAAAATTATTTTAACATTCGTCTATAAGGTCTATAATATATACGAAGAAGAACTTACTAGCGAAAATAAAATAGATTTTAATGATATGATTAATCTTTCAATTGATAAAATAGATAAACTAAGATACTTTAGATATTCCTACATTATTGTTGATGAATATCAAGACACTTCTTATAGCAAATACTTAATGATAAAAAAGCTTTATGATAAATTTAATATCTCAATAATGGCAGTAGGTGATGATTATCAGTCAATTTACTCTTTTAATGGATGCAAATTAGATCTATTTACAAAATTTAAAAAATACTTTCCTAAATCAAAGATTATAAAGTTAAAAAACACTTATAGAAATCCAAGTGATATTGTAAATATTTCTAAAAGATTTGTTATGAGAAATAAAAATCAAATAAATAAAAAAATACTATCCAATAAATATATAGAAAAATGTATTGTAATCGTGTATATAAACGATGAAAGAAAAGCTATCGATATAATTTCTCAAGGTTCAAATGATATCCTAATTCTAGGAAGAAATAATAAAGATATTGAAGAATATATATCAGACGATACATTAAAGTGCTTAACTGTTCATAAATCGAAAGGTCTAGAAAGTGAAAATGTCATTATTTTAAATGTTATTGATGATATTTTGGGTTTTCCAAATAAATTAAAAGAAGACAATATTTTAAATTACTTAGATAAATCAAATAACCTAGAAGAAGAACGAAGACTATTTTATGTAGCACTTACAAGAACCAAAAACAAAGTGTTTATTTTTACAAAAAAAAATCAAGAATCAATTTTTGTTAAAGAATTACTTAAGTATTATAAATATAAAATAAAAATATTAGATTTAACCTAAAAAAACTTTAAATAATATATTATTTATAATATAATTACTATAGAGGTGTCTTATGAAGAAGAAAACTAAAACTATTAGTAAAAATACATTATTAATTGTTGTAGGATTTATATTTTTATTATCAGGTTGTATCTTAACAACTATGCAAGGTAAAAATAAAGAGCAACCAATTTATATTGATCCTAATGCTGTTCTTTCAAATGATGAAGCAAATAGTTTAATTAATGATTTAGTAGGAAAAGCAGTAAACCTTTATGAAAAAAAAGAAGGATTTACTATAGTTGAAGAACAACCTAAAGAAGAAAATGAAGAAGAACCTAAAGAAAAACAAGAAGAAAATCCTTATGCTGAAGTATCTAACTATGATGAAGTTGTAAAAGCATTATATACAGAAGATGGAATAAAAGAATTAGAAAGTACTAAATTTAATAAAAAAGATTTTATAAAAAAAGAAGAAGATAAAGTTTACATATTAAAAGATATACCAGAAGATAACAAATTTATTAATAGTAAAATTGAAGTAAGTAAGATAGAAGTAAAAAAAGACTCAATAACTGCAGTTGTTCAATTTACAAAATATGGACTTATTGATGATGATGTTACATACTATGTAATTACTAAAAATATTAAATTAGTTAATCAAGATGACAAATGGTTAATTTCTAGTTTTGCATATGCAAATGAAGGCTAAAGGAGACAATATGGAAACACAAAACATAAGAGAAAGAATATTAAAATTTATTGAAATACTACCAAAAACAGAATCGGTAAAAGCATATGGATCAAGTATTGCTTACCAAAGTGGTTATAAAGAAAATGAAAAAAAGCAAGTAGACTTAATAGTAGTAGTTGATGATATAAAAAAGTTTTATGAAGAGAACTTAAAAAAGAACAAATTTATGTACAAATTTGTCCCTAAAATTTACTTTAACTGCGCTTCAAGAGATAGACTAAAAAAAGCAGCAGGAATTTGTTATACAACAGATATTAATTATGGAATAGACACTTATAAAATGGGTGTTATTGAAAAACAAGATGTTTTAGATGATTTACTAAATTGGAAAACATTCTATATAGCAGGAAGATTTCAAAAAGAAATGTTTACAGCAGTAGAAGATAAAGAAATAGAAAAAGCAAACGAGCTAAACAAGAAAAACGCCTTAACAGTAGCACTTCTTCTACTTGATAAAGAAAATCCTACATTAATTGATTTATATGAAAAAATATGTTCTTTATCTTATATGGGTGATAGTAGAAAAAACTTTAAAGCAGAAGATCCAAACAAAATTAAAAAATTAGCAAGTGGAAGCAAGGAACATTTTAATAAAGAATATAAAGATAAAACAACATTATTTACTTCTGATAACAAAGAAAATATTACAATAGATTATAAAGAAGTATATAAAATGATTAAGTATCTTCCGGAAGACCTTCTAGAAAGAATTAGAAAAGTAGCTGAGGAATCAAAAGAGGAAGAGAACATAGAAAAAATAAGAGAAGTAATATGCGGTTATTTAGAAGAAATAATAAAAAGTTCTAGTTCTGGTCAAACAAAAAAAGGAATCCTTACAACTGGCCCAAAAAACTCCATTACATATGCTGTTGCAAAGCTAAAAAAGGGAAGAAAAAAATAAGGAAGTGAAATAACATGAAATCAGTAGATCATAAGTGCCCAAATTGTGACGCTAGCCTAAATTATAACCCTAAAGGAAAAAACTGGGTGTGTGATTATTGTGGAAGTAAGTTTACTTTAGAAGAACTAAAAGCAAACGAAGAAAATTTTGAAAAAACAAGTGTTGAAAAATCAAAAGAACTAAAAAATGAAGATAATACTAATAAAGAAAACATAGAAATGGATGAATACATATGTGAAGACTGTGGAGCAAAGATTGTTGCAGATAAAAACACAGCAGCTACTTTTTGCGTATATTGTAAAAACACAGCTATACTAAAAGGACGTCTATCAAATAAGTTTGAACCTACTAAAATAATTCCATTTACTAAAGTAAAGCAAGATGCAATTGATGCTTTCAAAAAAGTTGGAAAAGGTAAATTTTTGATGCCTAAAGAGTTTTCTAATCCTAAAAATATTCAAGAATTAACAGGAATTTACATTCCCTTCTGGCTATATTCTTGTAATGGTAATGGACATTTTAAAGGAAAAGGAAAAAAAGTAACTACATGGTCAACCTATGATTATATCTATACTAAAACAGATACTTATGATGTTGTAAGAGATGGAATATGTGAATTTTCTTTAATCCCTGTCGATGGATCTGTAAGGTTTAATGATGCTATAATGAACTCAATTGAACCATTTAATTATGATGAGTTAATAGATTTTAACTATTCATATTTATCTGGATTTTTAGCAGAAAAATATGATGTTGAGCAAAACGAAGCCAAAAAAATAACCCTTGAAAGAGCTAAAAACACTGCAATATCTGAACTTGAGAAAGATGCAACACCACTATATCAAAGCCTTATTCCTGAAACAAAAGATTTTATACCAGAAAAAGAAGAAATGGAGTATGCACTTCTTCCAGTATGGATGGTAAATATAAAATACAAAGATAAATTGTATACTTTTGCAATGAATGGTCAAACTGGTAAAATGATTGGTGATATACCTTATTCTAAAGGAAAAGCTTGCCTATATGCTATAATACTATTTATTGTTATATTTATTATAGTAGCATTTATTTCGTATTTTATTTAGGAGTGTTTATGAAAAAGAAATTTATATTATTATTTATTTTTTTATTAATATTCTTTCCAGTTATCGCTAATGCAGAAGAATATATTTCAGACACAATAAAAGTTTATAAAGTTGATAAAAGAGAAAAAGTATACGACTTTGCAAACTTATTGAGTGATCAAGAAGAACAAGAACTATACGAAAAGAGTCAAGAATTTATTAAAAATAACAAAATGGATATAGTTTTGCTAACAATTAATGAAAATCCTTATGGAAGTTCAGATAATGCTACAAAAAGGTATTCTGAAGATTTCTATGACTACAATAATTTTGGTGTAGGAAAAACTATGGATGGTATTATTGTCATAATAGATATGAATAATAGATACCCATATATAAGCACAACAGGAAATGCTCAATTAGTATATGATGATGATAGAATTGAAACTATGCATAATCTTGCAACTTCTTATCTTTCTTCAGGAAAATACTATAGTGCCTTAAACTCGTATTTAAGATCTGCAAATAGCTTTGCAGAAAAAGGAATACCTGATTCCAATAAGAATTATTGTATAGATGACGATGGAGAATATTATAGATGTACAAAAAGAAGTGTTAACTGGATTTTGTCATTAGCAATATCAGGTGTAGCTACCTTAATTATTTTAGTAGTAACATTAGGAAAATATAAGGGAATTAGAAAAGCTACAAACGCAGGAATATATCTAACTAATAAAAAAATCACTAATAGCAAAGATATGTTCTTAACAACATTTACATCTAGGGTTAGAAGAAGCCATAGCTCAAGTAGTGGTTCCTCAGGAGGCGGAGGAAGTTCTATAAGCCATGGAAGCAGTGGAAGAAGCCACGGAGGTGGCGGAGGAAGACATTTTTAGAAAGGAGAATTAATGAAATTTAATAAAAGACACATAATTAACATATTATTAACACTAGTGGTAGCATTTTTATATTTTTACTTATTTTTACCACCACTTAATATTCATTCATTAGATTTTTGGGTATTCTTTATATTTATTTATCTATTTTATTTAGTATTAAACCTATTTTCTTTTGTTGGATATGCAACATTAAAAGGAGGACATTTAACTACAATAAAGTTATCCAAAACATTTAAGATGATGTTTGCAGTAGTACCATTGATAATTGCAGTTATTCTTGTAGTAAACTTCATATTATCGCCACTATTCTTTTCAGGAAGTTATGCCAAAAGAATAACAATTACAGAAGGTAAAAAGTTTGAAGAGGATATAAAGGAAGTTGATTTCAACAAAGTACCACTACTTGATAAAGCATCAACTGAGAAAACAGGAGATAGAGTAATGGGAGAAATGACTGATTTGGTATCTCAGTTTACTGTATCAAACCTTTATACACAAATAAACTATAACGATAAAATAGTAAGAGTAACACCTTTAGAGTATGCTGGAATAATCAAGTATTTCACAAATAGAGGGGACGGAATAACTGGATATATTGTAGTAGATTCTGTAACAGGAAAAGCTGAACTTGTAAGACTAGAGAAAGGTATGAAATACATGCCATCTGCTATGTTTAACGAGAAATTATCACGTAAATTAAGATTTACTTATCCAACTGAAATATTTGGAAAAGAAACATTCGAACTTGATAATGATGGAAATCCATATTGGATAGTACCTACGCTAAGTTACTCTGGAGTAGAACTAAAAGAAGAAGTATCTGGAGTTGTAATATTAGATCCAATAACTGGAGATTCAAAGAAATATGATATTGATGAAATACCTGCTTGGGTAGATCATGTTTATAGTCCAGAACTTATACTAGAGCAAGTAAATGATTGGGGTCATTATAATAATGGATTCTTAAATAGTATTTTTGGACAAAAAAACGTTGTAGAAACAACTACTGGATATAACTATATTATTCAAGATGATGACGTTTACTTATATACTGGAATTACTTCAGTAGCAAGTGATGAGTCAAATTTAGGATTCATTTTAACTAACTTAAGAACAAAACAAACAAATTACTATTTAATACCAGGAGCAGAAGAATATAGTGCAATGGCAAGTGCAAAAGGGCAAGTACAACAGATGAACTATACTCCAACATTCCCATTATTAATTAACTTAAATGGAAAAGCGACATATCTAATATCGCTAAAAGATAATGCAGGACTTATTAAAATGTATGCCTTTGTCGATGTTCAAAACTATCAAAAAGTAACTGTAACTGATGCAGCAGAAGGAATAATAAAAGCCAAAGAAAATTATTTGAAAAATAATAAAGTTGGTAATGAGGGTAAGACTGAAAAGGAAAAAATCACTATTAAAACCATAACTCCAGTGTATATAGATCAAAATACTTACTATTACATTGAAGCAACTAACAACAAAAAGTATCGTGTATCTATAAAAGTTGATGAGTATTCACTACCATTCTTAAAGCCTGGAAGTGAAATAACAGTACATATAAATACAGGTAATGAAGTAAATGAAATTGAAAAAATTGAATAAATTTACTAATTTTTCGTAATTTTTTAAGAAGTACTATTGTACTTCTTTTATTTTTTTGGTATTATCATAAGACTGTGGGGGAAAGGTATGAACAAGCTTGGAATATCAGAACAAAAAATGGATACTATAGAAAGGAAAATAGTGGCAGTTAAACTAGAGAATTTAGATGAGACTATAACATTTAATTGTCAAAAATTAGATTTAGAATATTTAATTAAATTACACAAATATTTATTTAACGATTTATACACAGATGATTTAACTGACACAAGACATTTATCAAAAGAAGAAATAGAAATAATTAATAAAATGTTACATATGGTAAACCAAATATGTATAAATGAACCAAAAAGTATAATGAAGATAATAGATATTCTTCATGAAATATGGCGTCTACAACCGTTCTTAGATGGAAATACTAGAACATTAATTGGATATTTAATAATGTTAAAAGAGTGTTATTATTTAGATATTCCTCTTGATGTTCATAATGATTTAAGAGGGGTCATAACAGCTAAAAAGCTTGAATTAAATAGAAAAGTAAAATAGAAATAGAAAAAGGATAATAAAGATTTAGAAAATTTATTATCCTTTTTATTTATTTATTTATGTCATATCCTAAACTAGAAAATAGTTTCCTATAATAATCATTTTCAAGTACTAATCTAGAATATTTAAATTTATTGTAAATAATATTATTAATAGCTTCAACTTCTTCTTTTGTACATGTTGTATCGCCATGAGGAATTATTTCCTTAGTTAAAGAATTATATCTACATTTATCAGTGATAAAACTTCTATTTGAGTAAATAACAAGAGGTTTCTCTTCGCTTAATATGTCATTACCTATTAAGAGTCTTGAATCATATTCTATACCAAATAAATTTAATAGAGTAGGAAGAACATCAAGGCTTGATGCATATTTTTGTACTTTAATAGGTTCTTTCATATCACCACTCCATAATAAGAATGGCATATGATGTAATTCAAAATCTTTATCTTTTTTATAAGAAGATAACTCATTAACTTGATCAAGTGTTAATCCATATGGATAATGATCACCACTAATAGCAATAACTGTGTTTTCAAGTTTTCCAGACTCTTCAAGTCTTTTTAGAAGTTCACCAATAGCTTTATCAAACTCTATATTAGTAGCAAGATATGACTTAGCAGCATGTGATAAATTAAGATCTTTTACTTTACTGTAATTTCTAGTAGCCATCATATTATCGTTAACTGTGTACTCCAAATGACCACTTACAGTCATATAATATGCTACAAAATGATCATCATTAATATAGTCATCAACAGTAGTTTTAACCATTTCATAATCACTTTGTGGCCAAATTCTACAATTTATTCTTTTTTCAAGACCATTTCCACAAGCAAGATAAGAATCATATCCCATTGTTTTTAAATAAACATCTCTATGATAATAATCATAAGTATTGTTGTGATAAGAATGGGTCTTATAATTTAGCCTTTCAAACACATTGGCATAAGAATATGGCATATAATTTCCATTTATTTTATACATACTCCAAACTCCTTCTTTAGGAATTAAAGATGTATCAGTTATATATTCCCCATCAGAAGTAGATACAGGATAAAGTGGTGTATAAAAGTTATCGAATTGGAATCCTTCTTTATATAACTTATAAAGATTAGGAGTAAGTTTTTCATCAATTGCCATAGGAGAAAAAGCTTCAGCAACAAACACAACTAAATTTTTATCCTTGAACATTCCAGTATAATCATTTTGATTTGTGGGATTTTGACTACTAAAATATTTATGCATAGATTTGATGGTTTCATTCTTTTCATTATTAATTAAGGTATCCCAATCGATATCTAGTTTATTATAAGTAACTTCTTTAATTGGTTCATCGTCACCAGCTGAAGTATCAGGAATTTCTGGAATTTCAACATCTACTTCTATATCTTTTTCAGTAAACCCAAATACCGTTCTTTGAATATCAAGTCTTAACATAGTGATAACTCCAAACCTTTGGGCAGTAAGAAGAGGAGAATGAATATTGTGATAAAGATTGTTATTACTATAGACTTCCTTCGTATTTATAAAACTAATACCAAGAATGGATACAAGATAAAACACAACACATGATAAAACTAAAATACCTTTAGAAATCCAAGAAATCTTAAGGAAAATATTCTTTTTATAAACATTTAAAACAATAAGAAGTATTAATGGAATAATTAATAAAAGTATAACGTACCAATAACTTGACATAACAGCAATAATTCTATCCATAAACCCAAAAACTTGTCCGCCATGAAACATCGAATAAACAGAAATAATCGACAAATATACTTTATAATAAATAAAATCAGCTATAAAAATAATAATTAAAATAGAAGATAAAACATAGCTAACAATATTGTTACAAAGTCTATTGAAACAAGTGGAAAATAAATAAAAAATAATTCCACCAATAAAAGAGAATAAAATAACATATATAAAATTAAATGTTATGTTATCAAATACAAAAATATGAAAAATAAATTCTTCATAAATAAATAAAAATATAAAATATAAAAGTAATGTTAGTTTATCTTTTCTCATAAGTATCACTCCAATTTAATAATAACACAAAATAAAAAAAACGACTCATTTTAAGTAGAAAAATATGTAAAATTATGATATCCTATTCTAGCAAGAAGGAAAATAATATGGAAAAGAAAAATAATATAGCTTTATACGTTTTGATAGGTATAATTATTGGTTTATTAGTAGCAATTTTAATAGTACTTTTAACTGGTGATAGAAGTAATAAAGAAGTTAATAAAGATAACATAGAAGAAAAAGAACAAATAAAAATAGAAACAGATCCTGTTGCGTATTTTACTAATGTTAGTAAATCAAATGATGAAAATACTTTAAAAGAAGGTTTTGTGAAAATAGTGGATTTCTTATTTTATGGTGAAAAAATTAATGGTGTAACTTTTAGTGAGTTAAAAGATGAAGCTAAATTAAAAATATATTCTCTTGCTCTTAAAATTGACACAAAAATTGATGAGTATTTTCCAGGATATAAAGAAAACATTTCAAATGGTACAAAGAAAATATATAACAATGTAAAAGCAAAAGTAATTGAAGGTTATATTTATGTAACTGATAAGATTTGTAGTAATAACGAAAGTTTATGTGAAAATGCTAAAAAGGATTTCGAGTCCTTAAAAGAGTCATTTGGAATAACTTGGGATTATTTAAAAGAGATAGGAAAAAATGCCAAAGATAAACTTAAAAACTGGTATGAAGACTTTAGAATGGAATAAGAGGTGAAAAAATGATAGATGTAAAAAGTGTAACTTTAAGATTTGGTAAAAAAACATTATTTGAGGATGTAAATATTAAGTTTACTAAAGGAAATTGTTATGGGCTTATTGGAGCTAATGGAGCAGGTAAGTCTACTTTCTTAAAACTTTTATCAGGAGAAATAGAAACGTCTCATGGAGAAATAATTATAACTCCAGGTGAAAGACTTGCTGTATTAAAACAGAACCACTATGAATATGATGAGTTTACTCCAATTGACACTGTAATAATGGGGAATACTAAATTGTATCAAATAATGAAAGAAAAAGATGAAATGTATTCTAAAACTGATTTCACTGATGAAGATGGAATTAAGTTAGGAGAACTTGAAGCCCAATTTGCTGAACTTGATGGATGGAGTGCTGAAAGTGACGCTACAGAACTTTTAAATAATTTAGGAGTAAGCGAAGAGTTTCATTATTCGTTAATGAAAGATATTCCTAATAATCAAAAAGTAAAAGTATTACTTGCTCAAGCATTATTTGGAAATCCTGATATTTTACTACTAGATGAACCGACAAATAACTTAGATATCGATGCTATAAACTGGTTGGAAGAGTTTTTAATTAACTTTGATAACACTGTTATTGTTGTATCTCATGACCGTCACTTTTTAAATAAAGTATGTACACATATCGCTGATATTGATTATCAAAAGATAAAATTATATATAGGAAACTATGACTTCTGGTATGAATCAAGTGAACTAGCACTAAAACAAAAGAAAGAAGCAAATAAGAAAAAAGAAGAAAAGATAAAAGAATTACAAGCTTTTATTGCAAGATTTTCAGCTAATGCTTCAAAAAGTAAACAAGCAACATCAAGAAAGAAAATGTTAGAAAAAATAGAGCTTGATGAAATCGTACCATCTTCAAGAAAATATCCATTTATCGAATTTAAACCAAATAGGGAAAGTGGAAAAGAAATATTGAAGGTTGAAAAACTATCTAAAACAGTTGATGGTAAGAAAATACTTGATAATGTTTCATTTATTGTGCAAAAGAAAGATAAAATAGGTTTCGTAGGACCAAACAATATTGCTAAAACAATGCTATTTAAAATTCTAATGGGAGAAGAAAAGTATGATTCTGGTAAAATAGAATGGGGAAGTACAATTACAAAAACTTACGTTCCTCAAGATAATACAGAATACTTTAAAACTGATGAACCAATTGTAAAATGGATAGGACATTATTATAATGTTGATGATGAAACTGCATTAAGAGGTTTCCTTGGAAGAATGTTATTCTCTGGTGAAGAAGTATTTAAAAGTGTAAGTGTTTTATCAGGAGGAGAAAAAGCAAGATGTATGCTTTCTAAAGCAATGCTTGAAGGATCAAACTTCTTAATATTTGATGAACCAACAAACCATATGGACCTTGAAAGTATCACATCACTAAACAATGGTCTAATTAAGTATGATGGTGAAATGTTATTTTCTTCACACGATCACCAGTTCATGCAAACAGTAGCAAATAGAATTATTGAATTTGATGAGAATGGAAAAATAACAGACAAAAAATGCACATATGATGAATATCTAGAGTCAAAGAAAAAATAAGCGAATTTAAACAGATAATAGAATTTTTTTTATAAATACATATAATACTATGGGTGAATTATGAAAGAGGTAAATATTGACAGTATCATTACTAATCTTGATAATTTAAACATAATAGATATAAGAGACGAATATCTTTACAATATAGGTAATATTCCAAATTCTAAAAACATTCCAATGAATTTTCTTATAATGAATCCAGAAAATTATTTAGATAAAGAAAAAACATATTATTTATATTGTAGCTATGGGATAAGTAGTAGAAAAACATGCTTAAAACTTACTAGCAAAGGATATAATGTCATTAACATAAAAGGTGGATATAATTTATACAAATTAAATAAACATAAACAATAATTTGAAAGGTAAGAATATGGATAACAAAAGATTTACAATGATTGATGAAAACTTTATATGTGATGTATGTGGTAAAGAAGTAAAAAAATTAAATTACACAGCAAGAGATCATTGTAATCATTGTTTATCATCTAAACACCTAGATGTTTTTCCAGGAGATAGAAAGGCAGATTGTGGTGGAATTCTAGAACCTATTTCAATTGAAAAAGGAAGCAAAGATAAATACAAAATAGTCTACAAATGTAATAAGTGTGGAACGATAAAAAGAAACACTACAGCAAACGACGATAACTTTGATAAGATATTAGAAATTATGCAAAATAATTCGATGAGATAACAACACTAAAATGTTGTTTTTCTTTTATAGAAAAATGATATGTTATATAATATAATTATAATGAGGTGGAGCTATGGAATATGTGATTATTTTGTTATTAGCAATATTAATTATTTTAAATGTTGTCTTAATTTTAAAAAATAAAAAAGATAAAGTTGATGAAGCAAATATAACAGAAAGACTTGGAAGATTTGAAGTAAACATTAATAAAGAAATAAATGAATCTAATGCAAAATTAGTAAAAGATTTAAATGATAATTTTTTATACCTATCTAATAAAATAGAAGAAAGGTTAGAAAAAATAAATGAAAAGGTAAATGAAAGACTTGATCAAAACTTTGAAAAAACAAATAAAACATTTACTAATATTTTAGAAAGATTAAGTAAAATAGATGAAGCTCAAAAGAAAATAGAAACTTTATCTACTGACATTGTATCTCTTCAAAGTATTTTAACAGACAAGAAAACAAGAGGAATCTTTGGAGAAGTTAATTTATATCAAATCCTTAAAAGTGTTTTTGGAGATTCTAACGATAAAGTATATAAAACTCAATACACACTACCTAACGGTACAATAGCAGATTCTATTTTATTTGCACCAGCACCTTTAGGAACAATAGCAATTGACTCAAAATTCCCATTGGAAAATTACAGAATGATGGTTGATAAAAAGTTACCAATTGATGTAAGAGAAAGATATGAAAAACAATTTAAAATAGATGTAAAAAAACATATCGATGCTATTAGTGAAAAATATATTATTAAGGATGTAACCGCTCCCCAAGCTATAATGTTTTTACCAGCAGAAGCAATATTTGCAGAACTTAATGCATATCATTCTGATCTAATAGAATATTCATATAGAAAAAGAGTATGGATAACATCTCCAACTACTTTAATGTCTACGTTAACAGTAATTCAAATGGTTATTAAGAATATTGAAAGAGATAAATATACTTCTATTATTCATAATGAATTGAACAAATTAGGAGTAGAATTTGAAAGATATAGAGAACGTTGGGATAAACTTGCAAAAAGTATTCAATCAGTAAATAAAGAGGTTGAAGAAGTTCAAATTACAAGTAATAAAATTACTAATAAGTTTAGTATGATAAGTGGAGTAGAGATAGAAAAAATAAAAAATGAAAATGAAAAAAAAGAAATAGAGTAATAATTTTACGAAATTTAACAATGTATAATTGTAAAATAAAAAAAAGTTTGCTACAATTATATACAGAGGGTAGGAGGAATAAAATGAAAAGTTTTAAGAAGATTTTATTAATTTTTATTGCAGCATTTTTATTAGTTTTACCAATAGGTGGAAAATTAGTAAATGTTGAAGTTAATGCTGAAGAAGCAAAAAAAGTTAAAGTTTATATTTTTGAAGCAGGAGGATGTCCTTTCTGTGAACAAGAAAAAGAATATTTACAAGGACTTGAGTCATATGGAGTAAAGTTCGAAATTGTGACAAAACAGTTATATGTTGACCATATTAATTGGGCACAAGGTGCTGACTATGAATTAGGAAAGAAAGTTGCAACAGCATTTAATGAAGCAGGTTTTGAACAAGCACAATACACAGCAACACCATTTGTTGTAATAAGTGACCTTTATGCAGCAGCAACATATAGTGAAGATCTAGAACAATATATTGACAAAGCATATAATGAAGGAGATAAAGACGTAGTTGGATGTTATGCAAATGGTGGATCAAATTGTTTACCAGGTGTTAAAGAAGAAGTAAAAGAAGAGGGAATATCTCCAGATACAATTTGCTTAATCATTATGATAGTATTTGTAGTAGGAACAGTTATATTCGTTATCTTATCAAGAAGAAGTACAAGAGAAAATTCAGATTTTGAAATAGAAAGATATGTAAATGAAAAAAAGCATGTTGAAGAAGAAATGGATAACGAAGAAGAAATAATTGTAGAAGAGCCAAAGAAAAAAGATAAAACTGAGAAAAATCCTAAAAAGACAACAAAGAATAATACATCAACAAAAACAAATAAAACTTCAAAATCAAAAACAAACAAAAAAAATAAATAAATTATAAAATAAGTGTTGACATTTATAATCAATGGTGTATAATTATAAATGTCTACTTGATGCGGATGTAGTTCAATGGTAGAACCCCAGCCTTCCAAGCTGACTACGTGGGTCCGATTCCCATCATCCGCTCCATTATAAGAATTAAGAGTTATCTGATAGATAGCTCTTTTTTTATCTTATAGGAAAGTTCATATCATAAAATAATGATATAAAATAGTCGCAAAAAAAATACCAAGCACGCAAAAAGCATCTTGGTATTTTTTTAAAATCACAAGATTATTCT
>CABUQZ010000018.1 GCA_902493795.1 uncultured Clostridium sp. | reverse complement strand
CAAATCTTCCTTAGAACTATTCTATATTGAGCTAGACAAACTAGCTCAATTGACAGTTTAATTTTAGCACTGATTTACACTTTTTTCCTAAAAATTCCAGTTTCTACTTGAAATTCAGGATAATTTATTATCTTGAGTGACCTTTAGATATTTCTTCATCTTTAACTTGAGCATTTAATAATAAGTCTAATCTTAAGTTAAGTTCATCTTCTAATATTTCTATTTTTTTAATCATTAATTCTAGCTTTTTTTCAGAAATAAATTTTTTATATTTATTCCATAATTCCATTTTTAATTTGTTAGCTTCATCTAGGGCAATTCTATAACCTTCTCCTGTTTCATCATCATCACCAGTTTCACAGACAATCTGCATCATATTTATTAGTCTATCAAACTTAGCATTTATCTTTCTTGTTGATACTTTATCGATAAAAGAAGGATTTATTATTATTATTCTACTTACATCTATTGCATCAGCAAAATGGACATCTTTTTTAGAAACTAGGTTATATCCATTTAATTTATCATAATCGAAATATTTTATTTCTTTAGAATCTTTTTGTTTTACAATTAAGAAACGACTTGTAACTGCCATAATAAACACCTACTTCTCTAACAAATCATTACGTCTTAGTCTTGTTTTTTTAATACTTTCATTTAATCTATATTCATCAATTTCTTTGTGATTACCATTTAATAGAACTTCTGGTACTTTCATTCCTTTAAATTCTCTTGGTTTAGTGTATGTTGGATAATCTAGTAAATTAGTATTTGGATTAAACGAGTCATTAATGTGAGATTCTTCTTCAATTACTCCATCCACTAATCTTACTATTGTATCAGTTATAATCATTGCTGGAAGTTCTCCTCCAGTTAAAACATAATCACCAATACTTATTTCATAATCCACTACACTTCTTATTCTATCATCAAATCCCTCATAATGACCACAAATAATTATCAAATGTTTATATTTTTTTAGTTCATAGGCTCTTTTTTGCTTATATGGCTCTCCATCCGGAGTCATAAGGATTACTTTGGTATCATCAGTTTTAAGTGCCATTACTGCATCATATATTGGTTGAACCATTAAAACCATACCACTTCCACCACCATATGGAGTGTCATCTACTTTATGATGAGGGTCAAGTGAGTAATCTCGAAAATTCACAATATTTATTTCTACTAACTTTTTCTCAATTGCTCTTTTTATTATCGAATTATTTAAAAATCCATCAAACATAGAAGGAAAAAGAGTTAATATATCTATTTTCATTAAATCATTCCTCCTATTAAATTTAATTCTATTTTTTTATTTTCTAAATCAACATTTTTTATAAAATCATTATGATATGGAATAAGAGTTATTTTATCATTGATAAGAGCTTCTATGATTTTGTTTTTTGGGTTAATTTGGCGTACTGCTACTACATGACCTACTTCTTGATTATTAAATATTACGCTTAAATTAACTAAATCTTCATCTAAGTAGTCATTAGTGTTTAGCGATAAATCGTTTCTTTTAACAAAAACCTCTTTATTTAAATATTTTAATACTTCATTTATATTGTTGTATCCTTTTAATGTAATCATTTCAAATATTTTATGATGACGATAACTGTTTATTATGGCTTCAACCTTTTCTTCTCCAATATAGATTCTTCTATTTTCTAGGAAAACTCTATCTTTATACTTAAAGTTGCTAAGAAGCCTTAGTTCTCCTTTAATTCCATGAGTATTAACTATTTTACCAATTAAAACATATTCTTCTTCCATACAGTCTCCTATCTATTTAATTCATATAGAATAATACTTGTTGCTACACCAACATTTAAGCTTTCTACTTTATCGTTCATTTTGATATAAAGATAAAGGTCACATTTATCTAATAATTCTTTTTTTACTCCGTTTCCTTCATTACCCATTATAAGACAGTAACTATCTTTGGAAACATCGTTTAGAAATCTTGTGTCTTTACCATTATCTACTCTTGTTCCAAAAACTTTAATACCTTTACTTTTTAAGTTTTGTATTTCTTCTTTCAAATCTCTTACTATTATATTAATATGAAATATCATTCCTTGTGTTGCTCTTATTACTTTAGGGTTATACAAATCAACTGTATCTTTACTTAATATTATTGTATCGATATTAAAGGCAATAGCGCTTCTTATTATGGTACCTAAGTTACCTGGATCTTGTAGTCCATCTAACATAAGTATCTTAGTTCCTTTTAAAGTATCATTTTTCTTATTACATATTGCCATTACTTTACTAGGAGAAGGCATATCACTTAGTTTTTTCATTATATCACTTGTGACATATATTGTGTTTACGTCCATATTAAATGAATAGTTTTCTTCAATTATTAAAGTATCAACTAGATTACTTTTGTAAGCTTCTTCTACTAGGTGTTCTCCTTCAATTAAAAATTTGTTTTCAAGTTTACGATACTTAGTTTCTTTAAGTTTTAGAATTTTTTTTATTTTCTCATTTTGTATACTCGATATTAACATATTACCCTCTATTCTTTTAGTGTTTTCTTAGCCTCTTTAAAATAGCTACAATTTTCTTCTACTAAATTCCAAAAGTCCTTTGAATGGTTTGCATGTATCAAATGAGATAGTTCATGCATTATTACATAATCTAAACAGTAAAGTGGTTTTTTCATTAGTTCTAGATTTAAAGTTACTCTTTTATCTTTAGTGTTACATACTCCCCAACGAGTTGTCATTTTTCTTATGGTAAGAGTTGGATATGGAATATTTTTAGAAAATACCTTGTAACATTCATCTAAATGTTCTTTAAATAACTTTTGTGCCTTTTTTTTATACCATTTATCGATATCGACATTTCTATTTATGAAGACTTTTTCACTTCCTAAGACAAGTCCTTCTGTTGAAGTATAAATAATATCATATTTTTTACCTAAATAGAAAAAATACTCATTATTTTTTGATTTTGTTTCCATTTTATTAATCATTCTTATAATTGAAGTTTCATTATTAGTTATTATTTTTTCTATTTCTTTCTCTGGAGTAAAGATGTTAGTAGTTATATATATTTTTAAATCTTCTTTTACTCGTAAGTATGTATTTTTGTTACTTCTTTTACGTTCTATAATCACTTCGTATTCTTTACCATTTAATTTTAATATCATGTAATCACATCCATTAGTTATATAGATATTATAACATGAACAAATAAAAAAAGATTAATAATCTTTATTTAGATTTTAATCTTAGTACATTTTGACATCCTTCTGTTTTTATTCCAAAAGTTTTTCCTATTTCTTTCATTGATTTTTCACTTAGTACATATTTTTCTAGTTCTTCTATTACAGGTTTTCTATCACTTTTATATATTTTAAGAAGTTGTAGAACAAATTCCAAAGATCTTATATATTTCATATTTTCTCTTTGATCTAATCTTAAATATTTATCTTTATATGAGTTATTGTTTTTAATTCCTTTTTGATTTCTTAGAAAGTTAGTTGCCATTTCTTTTGTTGGTTCCAATCTTATTTTCGTCATTATTTCTTTTATGCTTTCTGGTTCTATTTGATAATCTGCTAAATATTCAAGAAACATTGGAAATACTTCACTATATTCATAATATTCATTTTTATGTGGCTTTAAAAGTGTTGGTAGATGCCCAAACTCATGACAATATGCTACTAAGTCCACTTCTCTTAATGGCCTTGAAGTTAGTAAAATTCTTTGTGACATATTATTACCTTCAATAATTGACTCTCCATTATTTATATCGCTATATCTTTTTATTCCTACACTTTCACCTTTTTTTAGATAATATTCAAGTGTTTTTTCACCTAATATGGATATAGTTTTAATGAAATGTGGTTTAAGTTCTTCTTCTTTTACTTTCTTACCAAAATATGCTTGAGCTTTTGCTTCACTTAGCTTTTTACATATTTCAAATTCGTCATCTTTTATGGGCATTAAAGAATAATTATTTAATCTTAAATCTTCATTAAAACCTTCTATTTCATTTCTATAGTTTATACTTGCCATATTAATCCCTCTTTTTTGACTAGCTATTATAACACAAATTATTAAAAATTACAATAAAAGAAGAACTAAACGCTCATTAGTTCTTCTTCTTTTTCTTTTGTTTTTTCATCTATTTTTTTATTATAATCATTAACTAATTCTTGAACTTCTTTATCTTTGGATTTTTCGATATCTTCAGGAAGACCTGCTTTTTCGATATCTTCCATAGTATCTCTTCTTATATTTCTAATTGATACTTTAGCTTCTTCAGCAAGAGCTTTAACTTGTTTAGTTAATTCTTTACGTCTATCTTCAGTTAATGGTGGAATTACTATTCTTATTGTTTCTCCATCATTATTTGGAGTATATCCTAAATCTGCTTCAAATATTGCTTTTTCAATTGAATGTAAGCATGATCTATCAAATGGTTTAATAAGCAATTGTCTTGCTTCTGGAACTGAAACAGTTGCCAATTGTTTTAATGGTGTATCTACTCCATAATAAGATACCATTACTTTATCAAGGGATGCAGGGTTTGCTCTTCCTGCCCTTACTGATCCAAATCTTTGTTCTAAATTATCTAATGTTTTAAGCATTTTTTCTTCTGCTATTTCAATAAAATCTTCTTCCATACGGTTCCTTTCTCTTATAATTTTATTTTACTATTTATTTTATTTTTGTAAATAATTATATTTCTTTTTTCTCTTCTTTTATTCTATATTTTCTCTGTTTTAAGAAATTCTTTATTTCTTTACATATTAAATCTACTTTTTCACCTTTAAATACATCATGGAAATAATCATTAATAATTAGTAGTTTTTTCTTATTACTTTTATAATTTTCAAATATTTCTTCTGATGATTCTTTAGGTACTAATTGATCTTTTGTTCCATGAATAAGCATTATTGGAATATCAATTTCTTTTATATCATCTTTATGTTCTTCAATTAAACTAATGAATTCTTTTTCTGATGATAATGGCATTTTGTTTACTCTTGTTGCTATTTCATTAAAACTGTAGGCTTTTATTAGTTCAGGTAGTTTAAATACAGCTGCCATTAAGCCACCTTTTTCTTTTGATGCGATACAGGTAAATGCTGGTGCTACTAACACTAATCTTTTTACCTCTTTATATTTTTTAGCTAGATAGGTTGCTATTACTCCACCCATACTATGACCTATTACATATATTTTTTTATATCCATTGTCGATTAAATATTTTAACTGTCTTTCTGATTCATTAATCCATTCTTCATTTGTCGCTTTTTTCTTATCTCTTACGTCATGTCCTGGAAGAGTAAATGAATAAACATCAAAACTTCTTTCAAGTTCTAAATAGTTTGCAAGTGGTTCTTCATCATAGGTTCCTCCTGCAAATCCATGAATTACTAATATTGCTTTCCTTCTAAACATATTTACAACCTCTTTGCTATTCTTTCCCCTTGTTTAACTTTTGTTTCAAGTTTGTTTTTTGAGTTTTCTAAAAGATCTTTATCAATTTTTAAGATATTTTCTTTTACTATGATTACTACTGTTGATCCACCAAACTTGAAATAGCCTTTTTCTTCTCCTCTTTTAAAGCTTTCTTTTTTATGATTTACTATCTTCCCTACAAGAAGAGCTCCTACTTCCATTGCTATTATTTCATCAAAGTTATCTGTTTTTAATACTTCGTATTCTCTTTGATTTTCTTCATATACTTTAAATCTATCAAAAGCGATTGGTCCAACCGTATTTAGAACTCCTTTAATTTGTTTTCTTTTTAAAAGTTTTCCATCATCAACATAAGCATAACGATGGTAGTCATCTACTGATAATCTAAATACTAAAAAATAGCCATTTTTATATTTTTTAGCTAACTCTTTATCTTTTAATATTGATTCTAGAGTATACTTTTTATTTTTTATTATGAATTCTTCATCATCTTTTAGTTTATAAATCGTTAACTTGGAGTCACATGGTGCACAAAAATCTGTTTTTATAGTTGAAAAAGGTCTTTTACCCGATTTTATCTTTCTTGAAAAGAAATCATTAAATGACTTATATTCTACTTTTTCATATTCACTCATATCTATTTTATTATCTTTAATAAAATTTGATATATGTTTTGTTGATATTTTTTTGTTCATGTAAGATCCAGCAATACGCGAAGTAAATCTTTTGTTTACAAGTTTTAATACAATACGTCCCCAAAAATTATTGTATAAAAAACTCCCCCCCTTAGGAGAAGCTTCTTCAGTTATTTTTTTTGTTTTTCTATCTATTACTTTAGTCATTATACTAAACAAATCAAGACAATACCAATAACTGATGCTAAAGCAATTATTGGATATGCAATACCTCTTGGTTTGGGAACTTTAACATTTAATATAAATAATATAGCTGTTAAATATGTAAGTGTTGGATAAATTATTGGATAAGCACTAGCTGGAAGATAATTTCCAATCAACCAAAATAAAGGAAATGAAATTGATGTTGATGTTACTGGAAGTCCACTATAAAACTTAACTGGTCCTTTATCTTTTTTATTAATAACTAATACGTTAAAATGACATAATCTTTGTATTCCACACATAGCTAGTAAAACGTAAGATATAACATTGTACCATTTATTAAATCCAAGAGCTAGTCCAAATACTATTGGGAAACACACAAAATCGATTGTATCTGCAAGGGAATCAAGTTGAATTCCAAACATTTCTTCATCTTTATCTCTTTTACACATTCTAGCAAATTTTCCATCGAAAGTATCACACACTCCTGCAAGAACTAGGCATATCATCGATACTTTAAAGTTAGAAGTTACAGCATAAAACATTCCAACAACAGAAAACAAAACTCCTAAATAACTTAATATTAATGACTTATTATACTTACCTATAAACATAAATACCTCTTCTTCGAACTCTATAAAATGATTATAGCATATTATTTATAAATTGACAAAGAAAAAAATACCCTAACTAAATTGTTAAAGCATTTTGTTCTTATTCCATCATTTTAGCAAAAATTTTACTATTTTTCCTAATATAATCAAAACATTTATTGTAAATTTCCCACAATAATAGCGCTAAAACTATTAATAATGCTGCTAATAAATACATACCAATATCAAATTCTGCTAATGAGAAAAATCCTTTAAAGAATAATATTTCAACTGAGAATATTAAACACATTGTAATCATTAAAATTCTTCTTATAGTGTTAAATGGTTTACATAATTTATACTGATAAATAAGCATTATTATGGTTGTTAATAACACTGAAATAGTTGATTCTTCTATAGGAGTTAATCCTGCATCATTTGTTAAAAAGAAAAATATAAATATTGTTGAAAATACTGTTAATGCTGTTGGAAGTGCATTAGCAATTATTTTTACTAAGAAATTCCCTTTTACTCTATCTCTATTTGGTTCAAGAGCAAGTACTAGTGATGGTGCTCCTATCGTTATTAAATTCATTAAGCTTAAGTGTATTGGATGATATGGATAATTAAATCCTGTAAATAATACCATTAATACTATTAGTATTGTGTAAATTGTTTTTGTTAAGAAAAGGGATGCACTTCTTCCAATATTATTAATACAACGTCTTCCTTCTGCTACTACTGGTGGCAAAGCATCAAAGTTTGAATTCATTAATACTAACTGGCTTACGTTTCTTGCAGCATCAGAACCTGATGCCATAGCAATACTACAATCTGCTTCTTTAAGTGCTAATACATCATTTACTCCATCACCTGTCATTGCAACAGTATGACCTAATTCTTTTATTAAAAGGATTAGACTTTTCTTTTGATCTGGTTTTACTCTTCCAAAGATTGTGTTATTTAAATAAGCTTCTTTAAGTTCTTCTTTCGTGTTTATCTTTGATAAATCACAATACTTATCGTAATTATCTATTCCTACTCTTTTAGCAATTTGCGATATTGTAACTGGGTTATCTCCTGATATTATTTTTATTTCTACTCCTTGCTCTTTAAAGTATTTTAGAGTATTTTTAGCTTCTTTTCTTATTTTATCCTGGATTAGAATTACTGCAATAGGAGACTTTTTACCATTTTCTTCAACTGCTAGAAGAAGCGTTCTATAATCTTTTGAATATTCATCATAATTACTATCTTTTATAATGTATTCTGGAGCTCCTAAATAATAACTTAGGTCTTCTAATTCTACTTTAGAATACTTTTTATCTGATGAAAATGGAATAACTTTCTTGAAGTCAAGAGGCTTTCCTTTTTTCGTTTCAAATTTATTTCTTATAGCATTCATTGTTGGTGAAACATCTTCGATTGAGTGGCATAATTTATCTAGTAGTTTTTCAACTTCTTCTTTAGAATACTTTACGTTTGGAATAAAATCTACTACTTCCATTACCCCTTCTGTAATTGTACCTGTTTTATCAAGACATAATACGTCTACTCTTGCAAGTGTTTCAATACAATATAATTCTTGTACTAATACTTTATACTTACTTAATCTTATTACTGATACAGCAAGAACTGTACTTGTAAGTAGTATTAAGCCATCTGGTAACATTCCAATTAAGGCTGCACAAGTATTAAGTGTTGCAAGTTCAAAGTCACTTCCTGCAATAAAATACTGATTAAACATCATTAAAATACCAACCGGTACTATTGCAAATGATAGATATTTTATTATTTTATTTAAAGATATCATTAATACTGAGTTTAATTTTTTTATGTATTTAGCATCTTTACTTATTATTGATGTGTAATTATCTTCTTTAACGTGTTCTACTTTAGCAAGTACAGTTCCACCTGTTATGAAGCTTCCTGATAAAACCATATCTCCTTTTTTCTTTTCTATAGGAGTTTGCTCTCCAGTAATAAAAGATTCATTTGCTAAACATGTTCCTTCTAATACAATAGAGTCTGCTACTACTTGTGTTCCGACTCTTAATTCAACTATATCATCAAGTACTAAAGATTCTCTTAGTATTTCTTCTTTCTTTTTATTTCTTATAACTACTACTTTAGATTGACTTATTAATGATAATTGGTCCACTATTTTTTTAGCTCTTATTTCTTGAACTGTACTAATAATTATGTTAAAAATTACTGTACCTATAAAAATCATATTTTTATATTGTCCCACTAAAAAAATTGCTGCAGCAAGACCAAAATTTAAAAAGTTAAATAAAGTGAAAAAGTTATCACTTATTATTCTACCTATTGTTTTTGTTGGAACCGAAACATCAGTATAGTTTAAATTTTCTTTTAATCGCTCTTCTACTTGAACACTCGTTAAACCATCAGATGGCTTTGGATTAAATCTATTCATAACACACCTTCTTAACAAAATGATTATTTATTTTTTAATTTTTTTAACTTCTCACTTATTAATCTCAGTCTTTTTCTTCTTTCTACATCATCAATCATATAAAGATTATCTTGATAAACTAAGATATCTTTTTCTTTTACTACAGGTAAAAGAAGTAATTCGACAAGCTTTATTTCTTTTGTTTCTAAGTTTTCTAAAATAGCAAATTTTCCTTCTATTCTATCTACTGCATATTTTTCTAATTTTTTCATTTTATTCTCCATTTGTATCAGTTTTGATATTTTTAAATGTTATATTATCTCCATCTGATATAGCAACTATGGTACCTAATTCATCTGTTCTATAGATTTTACTATTTAATTTTTCTAGTTTTTTTACTGTGATATCATGAGGATGACCATAGTCATTTTTCTTACCACAGGATATTATAGCATACTTAGGTCTAACTTTTGTTAAAAAATTTGCAGAAGAGCTATATTTTGAACCATGATGACCTACTTTTAATATAGTACTTTCTAAATTTGAATCTAATATTTCTTTTTCTACATTGTTTGTAGCATCTCCAGTGAAGAGAAAAGATGTGTTTTTATAAGTTAATTTAAGTACTATTGAGTCATCATTTAAATCTTCCTTATCTTTTGCTACATAAAGTATTTCAATATTTGACTGTCCTAGTTTTAATTTTGTTCCTATTTCTGGCGTTTTAAATGTTACATTATTTTTTTCTAAGGAATCTAAGACATCTTCAAAAGTTTTAGTAGTTGTAATGTCATCAGGCATATAGAAGTTTTTTATCTTAAAATTATCTATTATATCGTCCATTCCACCAATATGATCTTCATGGGCATGTGTTCCAACAACATATTCAAAAGATTCTATTCCTAATTTTTTAAAATAATCTACAAGTTTTCTTCCATCTTTATTGTTTCCAGCATCGATAAGCATATATTTATCTTGTGATTTTATAAGCGTAGAATCAGCTTGCCCTACATCTAGATAAAATATTGTTAAATCATCAGTTAATTCAATTTTATCAACTTCATCTATTTTTTCTATACTTGTAGATGAAATTGTAGGTTCATCTTTGTCTTTGTTTTTGTCCTTATCTTTATCTTTTACTTTTTCAGTTGGAATTTCAAAAATTTCTTCATAAACACTATTTTTTAATTCATTAAATAAATCTTTATTAAAAAAATATGTAAAGCATAATACAATTGCTACAAATAAAAGTGTATATAATTTCTTTTTAGTCTTCTTATTCATATTCTACCTCTATAATAAAATATAGCAAAATTATCAAATAGTGTCTATAAAATTGAAGAATTTTGACATTAAAAGAAGTCAACTTAATTGACTCCTTCTATTTCTTTATTTTTCTTATTTTTTATCGTGCTTACATACTTTGTATGACTTAGTGATTCGTATACTTGAGGCTTATTTTTTCTAAAAATATTTATAAACGTTTTTAGATATATTATTGATAACATCATATATATTATCATTATTATTATATATTTATAGCTTCCACTATCATTTGTAGGAAGAATTACCAGTGTTGCATGATATACTTCAAAATACAAGACATATTTAATAAGATACCTTAGAAGTATTTGATCTATTCTTGCTTTTTTACCATCATCACCTACTACTTTTATTCCTACTATTATTTTTCCTAGTGTTTTCCCTCTTAGTAATACTGAAAATAAAATTGTATAGGCTAAAAATACTAACATTAATATTGATAAATCAAGGGTGTTTCTTTCTAATATTCCAGAAAAAGTTATAATACATACTATTATGAAATCGATTAATGTTGCAATTGCTTTTCTTGGAAATGATACTTTTTCGCCTTTCAAATAAGCTTTCTCGTCAAGTTTATCTCTTGATGGCAAGATCTTACTAAATAATGGTGTTATGAAATATCCTATCATTCCACCTAAAGTGTTTACTATTAAGTCATCTACATCAAACATTCGGTATGGTCTTGGATATATTCCAAATAAACAGCTAAACTGCGTTACTTCAAAGAAGAAACTTAACATAAATGAACATGTTAGTACTTCCCACCATTTTCTATTGAAGTAATATCTTAAATAGACACCAAAAGGAATAGTTAAAACAAAGTTAAATAGCATTTGATATACTGGTGGATTTTTAAGAGTATCTATATAAGTACTAAAATCAAGTATATTGAAGTTTGATGACTCTATTATTACTCTTAAAGCATCAAATGGAATTAATTGAGCCCATGGACGGGTCATTTTTGCTACTTCTTCTATTTTTGGTAGTGGAAGTATAACCATAAACCAAGCTATTAATAAGTATAATATAAATGAATATACTATAAAGGTTCTTAAAAATGGAATTGATCCATATTTATGATATTGTTTTATCATATATGGTAACGTTATTAATAATGCAATTATAGGAAATACTATTATTCCTACCTTGATGGGTACCATATACACGTTCATATTTTTACCTCCTCTACTTTTTACATTTTTATTATAGTACAAATACTTTTAAATTTAAAGATTTAGTGCTATAATCATTTTGTTGTTCTCGTAGCTCAGCAGGATAGAGCAGTCCCCTCCTAAGGGACCGATGTGGGTTCGAGTCCTACCGGGGACACCATATTTGTACTAGACTCGATCTTTTATGTTTCGAGTTTTTATTTGGCTAAAAATGTGTTATAATATCTAGCAAATTTCAAGGAGATTAGATTTCTATGATTAACGATGATAGTATAGAAAGTATAATTAATAACACATAATTTCTAATAGAACGAGATCATTTAGTTTTACCTTGCGAATTAGAAGATGAAATTGCAAATATTGTTATATCTTATTTAATTAAAAATGACAATTTTAAAGTGCCTACTCTAAAAGAACATAAAAATTAATAAAATAACTTTTCCTAGTAATTTATGAATATATTGATGAACGTTTGTAATTTTTTTAAATGTATAATAAAAATAATTTATCTTTAGTAAAGTATAATATTAATTGAAATTAGTTTAAGATATATATTTTTTATGTTAATATATTCTTCTATAAAAAACTTTCAATTATGACCTTCAAGCTTTATACTTGTGAAATGTGAGTTGATAAATTGTGAATTTAAATTTAGATTTGAACCTTGAAAACGCCATTAAAATTTGTAATGGTAAGTTAATATATGATGATAATTGGAAATTTAGTAAAATATATCCTTTTACTACTGAAAACATAGCTGGTTATATCAAATATTTTGATTTATTTGATAAATCATTATTAACTGTTGGAAGTTCTGGGGACCAAGCTATTAATTCCATTCTAAATGGTTGTGATGATGTTACCCTACTAGATGTAAATCCATATGCAAAATATTATTATTATTTAAAATTAGCTGCAATAATATGTTTAGATATTGATGAGTTTTTGGAATTTTTAAGATTTAAAGATTATCCTAAAGTTTTTAGTGATAACAAAAACGTATTTAACAAAAAGAGATTTGAAAAAATTAAAGAAACGATTTCTTCACTTGATTATGAATCATACTTATTTTGGAATGAGTTATTTAAAAGATTTAGACCTATTGATATTAGAAATAATTTATTTTCTTTAGATGAAGATAGAACTTATGTAATAACCGGTTGTAATAGTTATCTTGAAAGTGAAAAAAAATATAATGAAACAAGAAATAGAATTAAATTAGTTAAACCTAATTTTATAAATGGGGATTTATTTAAAATAAGTTTAGATAAGAATTATGATAATATTTGGCTATCAAATATTGGTACATATCTATCAAGAGAATCAGTTAAAGATATGACAGATAAGATGTCAAAATTTTTAAATGATAATGGTCAATTAATGATAAGTTATCTATTTCAAACAAAAGAAGATACAAAATATCAAGAAGATTGGTCTCCTATATATAATCTAGATAAACTATTTGATTTATTAAAGGAATATAATTCTTCTTTAATTTCTTTTATTGGGACTCATGGATTAAAGTTTAAAGATCAAAATATGAAGGATTCTATACTTGTATATCGTAAACATCGATAATTTTATCTTTTGTATTTGTTTATTTTTTTATAAGAATATGTAAAGATAAGACAACTACTCTTTTTTTTAAGACTTTTTCTCATAGTTTTTGTTATAATTAAGATGTAATATTTAGCATAAGGAGGATAATATGTTAGAAGGAAAAGTTGCAATTATTACTGGAGGTACTAGAGGTATCGGATTTGAAACTGCAAAAGTATTTCTAGAAAACAAAGGAACAGTTGTTATTTGGGGTTCTAAAGAAGAAAGCGTAAACCATGCTATTCAAGAATTTAATAGTTTAGGTTATACAGTTGATGGATTCTACCCTAAATTAGGAAATTTTGATGAAGTTAACGAAGTTGTTAAAAAAGTTTATGAAAAATATGGACATGTAGATATTTTAGTAAATAATGCTGGAGTATCTGCTAATAAGAAGATTGATGACACTACTGCTTCTGATTTTAGTAATATTATGGAATTAAATGTTAATGGTATGTTTAATACTATTAAAGCTGTTGTTCCTTATATGAAAGAGAAAAAAGAAGGAGTTATCATTAATACTAGTTCAATGGTTAGCTTATATGGTCAACCTAGTGGTGTTGGATATCCAGCAAGTAAGTTTGCAGTTAATGGTTTAACTAAGTCTTTAGCAAGAGAGTTAGGCCCATTTAATATTAGAGTTAATGCTGTTGCTCCTGGAGTTACAAATACTGATATGGTAGCTGCTTTACCAAAAGAAATGATTGAACCATTGATTAGAACTATTCCACTTGGAAGAATTGGTGAACCTAGAGATGTTGCTAATGCATTTTTATATTTAGCTAGTCCACTTGCTAGTTATGTAACTGGTACAATTCTTTCTGTAGATGGTGCTGCAAGAAGTTAATATAAAAAATAAAAATCACTTCAAAAGTGATTTTTTTTAGAGCTCTTTATCTATATAAACGCATTATACGTTGCGTTCTACTCTATTTTATGTAATTTTTTGATAAATAGTTACAAATTTTATATTGTATTCACAAATATAAAAATTATTTTAAGATATGAGTGATTTTTTCTATTTTCTTTTAGTTATTGTGTATACTTTTTGGGTAGTATCCTCAGAATCTAATTCTATTTGGCTTTCTAAATCATAAACCTTACTACCAACATTATATGTTTCAAGTAATTTTTTTAATTCTTTTACGTATGCTATTAATTCTTCTAATGAATATGGATGAGTAATATATTTTCCTTCATTTTTTTTATCACAAAACCACTCTTCTTTGTGGTCTTTGATCATATACTCGATTGGTATTGTTAACCCAACACATCTATCAAGTGATATTTCATTTTTCACTTGAACTTCGTCTGGTAAATCTGAAAATCTTCCATATGTTGCGTTTCCTAGTTTGCACATCCTATACCTTGAACTAAAGTCAAAAATTACAGGTTCAACTAAAATTGGTTTAATTGCAGCTATTTTATTTTTTTTCAAAATAAATGATGGTGATTCTTTAATAAAACATTCATAAGAATTGTACCCTTTAAGATACGGATCATTTTCGTATGGCTTATTATTTCTTCTTCTAAAGTCACACAACGAAATATAATCTATACCATTAAATCCACCTTTTGTGGTATCAGTATCACCTCTTAGTCTTCTTGATTTTATTTTGCCACTTTCTAGTATTTCTTTTAATACTTTTATTGTACTATCACCATCATATGGTTTTGAATTTTGATTTGCAAATGCATATAGATAATAACTATTTAAATTCATAAACTCCCCTTTTTTCTAATGATTTTTTTTATTACGAGAGCTATGCTAACATATTATCTGTTATAATTCAAGAAAAAATGTAACTACTAACTTTTATTTCTTATTATTTTTTTCTTTCTTACTTGTAAAAATATATTTCATTTCAATTGTAAAAGTATTGCATTGCGAAATACTAAATAAAATATTATCTTATTCATAAGACTTTTGTAACTACACTTTTTTATCATTTAATTTCTCAATAAACTTTTCTCTATATTCTTTATTTTTAATTATATCTCTTAAATCATTTTTACTTAAATTTTGGTTAATAGAAACGTTTAAATAATATAAAGGTTTATTTGTAATATTTACAATAATTGTGTCGCAAGTTGCGACACTTTATCCTTATGAAATATTGAATAAAATTGCTTCATTCTAAATTATGTTCTTCTGTTATATTTTTTACCAATTTCTATGATAGATATGTTCTTATCTTATATCCATTCTTATTTAATTTAATTTCTATTGAACCATTTATATCGGTTCTAAATATTTTGGAATTATTAAGTTTTTTTAATACTTCCTTATTAGGGTGACCATACCTATTATTTTCACCTACTGATATTAGACTATATTTGGGATTAATACTTTCTATAAAGATTTTGCTACTACTTGTATTAGATCCATGATGACCTACTTTTAAGAAATCAATGTCTTTTAAATTGTACTTGTCTAATATATCTTTTTCCTTTTCTATTCCAGCATCTCCCATAAAAAGAAATTTATAATTATTGTAATTAAAATATATTACGTTTGAATTATCGTTTTCATTATCATATATTTTTGTATTTAAAAACTCTAGTTTGTTATTATTAATGTTTAGCTCATTAATACACGAATAATACTTTATTTTCTTCTTATTTAATTCTTTAATTAAAGTTTCTTCTAAGTCATTATAAGAACCACAATTAAATATAACTTTTTCTACTTTAAAATTATTAATTAAATTTACTGCTTCACCCATATGATCATAATCTCCATGAGATAATATTAAATAATCTAATTTATTTATTCCTAGAGATTTTAACAATGGAATTGTCGTGTATTTTGCAATACCATTTCTAAAATACATTCCACCTGTATCTATTAAAATATTATTGTTTTCTAAACTTAATAAATAAGAGTCACCCTGACCTACATCTAACATAAGAAAATAGTTATCTTTAACTATTAAGTTATAATTATAATGAAAAATTGTTATAAAAATAAAGATATAGATAAATTTATAATTGTATAGAAAAATAAATATTACTAAATAATATAGAATAATTACTAAGATACTTGGTTTTCTAAATATTAAAGAAATACTATAATTATTAAAGAATAATATGGTATCTTGAAATAAATTAATTAGAAAATAAAATAAGTTATCCAATAAAGGAATTAATAAAGTTATTAAAGATAATGGGAAAAGAATTATAGATACAAAAGGAATAAAGATAATATTATAAATGATTGATAATATATTAACTTCAAAATAAGAATAGATATTAAGTGGAAAAGATAGCAAAAAAGAAATAATACTTATTACTAATGATTTTATAAATTTACTTTTTATTTTAACTAATTTACTACTATAAATTGAAATACCAGAACTTATAATAACTGAATAATAAAATCCTATATTAAATAATGATTCTGGTTTAGCTAGTAAAATTAGTAAAATCGATATTAAAATAAGAAGTTCTTTTTTTATATTTAGGTTAAGATTTGTATTGGTGCTTTTTACTATTAAGAAAATAAGGCATCTAAAAAGTGAGATACTTTTGATAAGAAAGTAATATAAAGTTAGAAATATAATGGTAATTATCTGTTTTAATTTAGTCTTTCTACTATATATTTTATCTAGTAACTCTAACAAAAAAGAAATGTGCATACCTGAAACACTAAATAGATGAATAATTCCTAGATTTTTAAATGCATCAATTATATTTTTGTCTATCTTACTTTTATCTCCTAGAACGAAAGCATTTAGGTAGCTCGCGCTTTTCATATTTTCTATTTTATTTACAATACTTTTTTTTAGTTTAATAACTATATTTTTACTTTCATCTATTTTTTTATAACTTTTTACTTTTAATTTATAAAATATTCCTTTATTTTTTTGATAATTTTTATAATTAAATAAGTTTATATTTTTGTTTTCTTTAAATTCTTCGAGGTTTCCTTTTACCTTGATAATATCACCAATACTTAAATCATTACTTTCTACTTCTCCTTCTATTATTTCGCCACAATCTAGGGTATAGTTTTTTTGATTAATATTTAAGATAGTACAGATAAAATTGTTATCATTAATATCATAGATACTTTTTTTATCTTCCTTTATGTATAATGCTAGTCTTATTAATGTTAATAACAATAATATTATAATAAATTGTTTAGACTTTAATATAATTCTTAATTTTTTCAAATGTAGAGTTTCCTATACCATTAACATTTTTAATTTCTTCTATCGACTTAAATTTACCATTTTGATTGCGATATTCAATTATACTTTTAGCTTTTACCTCTCCTATTCCTTTGATTCTTTTTAGTTCATCAATACTTCCCGTGTTAATTGATATTTTTCCATCATTTGGTTCTTTTTTAGAAGGAATTTTGTTATTTACTATTTCACTTTTTTCATCATCAATTGATGGTATTACTATTAACATTTCATCAGTTATTTTTTCACTTAAGTTAATACTTGATGTGTCAGCTTTAAGAGTTAGCCCACCAGACTCATTTATAACATCAATTACTCTTTTTCCTAGAACCATTTCATAAGTACCTGGTTTTATTACTTCTCCTTTTATATCAACTACTACTTTTACTTCTTCAGTTATATCATTCTTATCTTCTTTCTCTTCTTTTAATATTTCCTCTTTAACAATTGCATTATCATTTTCTTTTGTGTTTCCACTATTAAAAATAATATAGCATATAAATACGATAATACTTATGGTAGTTATTAATATTTCCTTTCTATTAAAATAAATAAAATCTTTTATTTTTTGCATAAAAAAACCTCCCTAAGGAGATTATTATTCATTTATTATTTTTTTCCTAATTCATTTTTCTCTAATTCTTTTAATCTTGTTTCGATTGCTACTCTTTGAACCATTGAAAGTGCTATTATAACACTTATTGTAAATGATCCTCCATAACTTAAGAATGGCAATGGTACTCCTGTTAATGGAAGCCAACCCATTATTCCAAGTAGATTAATTGACATATGAAGGAAGAGGTATATTGCAACTCCATAACAGATAACCGAACCTCTACTACTTGTACTTTTTTTACCAATATATATTATTCGCCATATTACAAGTGCAAATAATAAAAGGATTAAAGATGATATTACAAAACCTAATTCTTCAACGACAATAGCAAAGATAAAGTCAGTGTGGGACTCTGGAAGATACAAATACTTTTGAGTACTATTTCCTAATCCTTTCCCCCACAATCCACCATTATTAAATGCAATATAAGAATTACACACCTGGTTTCCTGTTGTATAGAATTTTTCTTCACTACATGGTTTTTGGAAATCAAGACGACCTATTTGTCTTTGAAATGAAGATGTATCAAACAAGTAATAGCCCATTAATACAAAGACAATTGCAAAAACAGAAATACCTATTACTTTTAATTTAATCATCATATTAATTGGCATTAAATAATAGAGCATAAATGATAATATCATGATAATTCCAGCAGTTCCAAAATCTGGTTGAAGGATTATCAAAGCTGAAATAACCGCTGAAATAATAAGTGGGAAAAAGTTAGTAAATAATTTATTCAGTTTGTGCCGGTTTAGTTCAAAAAATGCTGCATACCACACGATTAATATTACTTTAACAAATTCACTGGGTTGAAAAGATAAAGGGCCAATATATATCCAGCTTCTAGCATCATTTACTATTGGACCAAACAAGAATACGAATATCAAAAGTCCAAAGCCTCCTAAAAGAGCAAACCAAGATATCGCACTTATTGCCTTAGTATCCGAGTGAATTATAGCAATAAAAAATACTAGTCCTACTCCTACACTAAACAACTGTTTAATCAAAAAGTTATAAGGACTTTTTCCATAACGAACGAAAGCTGCGTAATTAGAAGCTGAAAAGATCATAACAAGACCAATTGCAAATAATAAAACAGTAAGGAAAAGTAACACTTTATCTGTTTTTTTTAGCATCTTTCATTCTCCTCTCATTCTATACTTAATTATATAATATAAAAAGATTTAAAAAAAGATTAATTATAAATTTTAACACTTTTATGTGTAAAAGGAACAATTTATATAAGAAAAACCCTAATTCATAATATTTGAATTAGAGTTTTATCGATTATATTATTTTATTTATTATCCGTTAATTTGTTTCATTACTTCTTCAGCAAAGTCATCGCTTCTTCTTTCGATTCCTTCTCCTACTTCGTAACGAACCATTTTCTTAACTTCACCTTTATTATCTTTTACGAATTGTCCAACAGATTTATCAGAATCTTTGATGAATTCTTGTTCTAATAGACATACTTCTTTATAGTATTTGTTAATTCTTCCAGCAACCATTTTTTCAGCTATATCTTGTGGTTTTCCTTCATTAACAGCTTGTTCTTTAATGATTTCTTTTTCATGTTCTAATACTTCGGATGGAACTTCTTCTCTATTCATATAAAGAGGTCTCATAGCTGCAGCATGCATAGATACGTCTTTAGCAACTGATTCGTTTGCTCCTTCAAGTACAGTTAGTACAGAAATTCTTCCACCTAAGTGAGAATAAACTCCAAATACTTCACTATCGCTTTTTCTAACAAATTCAAATCTTCTGAAGCTTAATTTTTCTCCGATTTTTGCTATTAATGCAATTAAGTATTCACTTATAGTTTGTCCATCTTCTAATTTAAGATTTAAAGCATCTTCCATAGTAGTTACTTCTTTATTTAAAATTTCATTTCCTACTTTTGTAAGGAAGTTTTTGAAGTCATCATTTTTAGCAACGAAATCTGTTTCAGAGTTTACTTCAAGAATAACAGCTTTATTTCCTTCAACAAATATTTCGCTTAATCCTTCAGCGGCAATACGTGATTCTTTTTTACTAGCTTTGGCTATTCCTTTTTCTCTTAACCAGTCGATAGCTTTATCCATGTTACCTTCTGATGCTTCTAATGCTTTTTTACAATCAAGCATTCCAGCCCCTGTTTTTTCTCTTAAATCTTTAACGTCTTTTGCACTAAACATAATTTAAATCCCTTTCTTATTTCTTTAATTCATCAAGAAGTTCTTCTTTTTTCATTTTAGAATATCCTTTGATTCCTTGTTCTTTAGCATATTCTTTTAATTCAGTAACATTCATTGATTCGAAATCAATTGTTTCTTCTTTTTTAGGAGCTTCAGTTTTTACTTCTTCAACTTTTACTTCTTTTTTTACTTCTTCTTTCTTAGTTTCTTTTTTTACTTCTTTTTCAGGAACATAATCAGTTTTTTCAACTTTTACTGATTCTTTTTCTAAAGATTCAATAAATTCGTTTACATCATCTTTTTTACCTTTTCCTGCAGCTTTTTGTTTATCTTCTTCAGTTAAGTAATCAATTACTTCATTTCCATTAACTTCAGCGATAGCGTTAGTAAGAGCACCAATCATTAATTTAACACTTCTTACAGCATCGTCATTTCCTGGAATTACATAATCAACCATATCAGGATCACAGTTAGTGTCTACTACACCAAATACTGGGATATTTAACTTTCTAGCTTCTTTAATAGCTATTTCTTCTTTTCTTGGATCTACGATAACTAAAGCATCAGGAAGTTTTTTCATTTCTCTTATTCCTCTTAGGTTCTTATTTAGTTTATCGTATTCTTTTCTTATATTTAAAACTTCTTTTTTAGGAAGTAATTCGAATGTTCCATCAGCTTCCATTTTTTCGATATCTTCAAGTCTTCTAATTCTTGATCTGATTGTTTTGAAGTTTGTAAGTGTTCCACCTAACCATCTTTCATTTACGAAATACATGTTAGTTCTTGTTGCACATTCTTCAGCAGCTTCTTGAGCTTGTTTTTTAGTTCCAACAAATAATACTTTTCCTTCATTTGCTGCAATTTCTTTCATAGCTTCATAAGCTTCTTCTAACTTCTTAGCTGTTTTTTGTAAATCGATAATATAAATATCGTCACGAGAAGTATAAATATACTCTCTCATTTTTGGATTCCATCTTCTTTTTTGATGTCCGAAGTGAACTCCTGCTTCTAATAAATAATTCATTGACACAACTGCCATAATAATATTCTCCTTTTCGTTTTTACTTCTATTAATTTCTAATAATTAACACCTTTAAGGCACGATTTAATTAAATCCATTAATATGTTTATTTAGTTTCTTTTTTTGTAGTTTTTTTAGTTGTTTTTGTTTCTTTAACTTCTTTTGTAGCTTTAGCTTCAGTTTCTTCTTCAGATTTAGCTTTAGTTGCTACTTTTTTTGTAGCTTTCTTTTCTTCTTTTACTTCTTCTTTTTTAGCTTCTTTTTTAGCAGTTTCTTTAACTACTTCAACTTCAACTTTTGCTTCAACATTTGCTTTCTTTGTTTTTCCAGCTAATCCTTCTTTTGCAACTTTAACAAGTTCTTTGAATGCTTCTTGATCAGCAATAGCAATTTCTGATAACATCTTTCTATTTACTTCAACACCACTTTTGTTTAATCCTTCAATGAATCTAGAATAACTGATTTCATTTTCACGGCATGCAGCGTTAATTCTTGTTATCCATAATTTTCTGAAATCTCTTTTCTTTTGACGTCTATCTCTAAAAGCATATTGTCCAGAATGCATTAATTGTTCTTTTGCAGATTTATATAATCTGTGTTTACTTCCAAAGTAACCTTTAGCTCTTTTTAAAACTTTTTTATGACGTGCTTTAGTAGTAACACTATTCTTTACTCTTGTCATTTCTAACTCCTCCTATTATATAACTTTCTTTAATCTCTTATAATCAGATTTGCTTAATGCTGCGTCTTTTCTTTTTGCTCTATTGACAGCACCGCTTTTCTTTCCTGTTTTATGATTTAATCCAGTTGGACGTAGTGTGATAGTTCCACTTTTTCTAACTTTAAGAACTTTACTTAATCCACTATGTGTTTTAACTTTTCCCATTATTATAATCCTCCTATTTTGTCTTCTTTGGTATTAATAACATAATCATATTCTTTCCATCAAGTTTAGGTTCTTGTTCAACTTCTGCATAATCTTTTAATCTTTCTGCAAATCTTAGAAGAACGTCAGTTCCTAATTCAGTATGAGCCATTTGTCTTCCTCTAAACTTAATAGTAACTTTGATTTTATCTCCTTTTTCAAGATATTTAGTAACTTGTTTAACTTTAGTTTCAAAATCACCAACATCAATTTGTGGAGATAATCTAAATTCCTTTAAATTTTGCATTGATGCTCTTTGTTTTTTCAAAGCATCTTTTTCTTTTTTACTTTTCTCATACTTGTACTTTTTGTAATCCATTAATTTACATACTGGTGGATTACCATTTGGACCGATTAATACTAAATCAAGGCCTGCATAATTTGCTAGTGTTAATGCGTCTTTTATTGACTTAACACCTGTTTGTTCCCCATTAGGACCAATAACTAATACTTGTGGAATTTTAATTTGTTCATTAATTAACAAATTATTTTTTGAGTTTGCTATATAAAACACCTCCAATGAATATAAAAAAGTGGATATAATATATCCACCATAAATACCATTAAAAAACTGTAATCTCTTAATCTTGGCATTTGACCTAAAGCTAGTTGCAATCAGGTGGATGTGGATACATCTCTTTCCTTTTTTATTACGTTCTATATTCTATTATATTTTTTCTTATTTGTCAACAAAATTATATGCTATTTTTTATTTATGTTTAGGAAATTACTATGCATTAGCTGTTTGGCTTCCTTTATACACTTCTTTAGCTAAGAATATATCAGTTGCTCCTAAAGCATAATAACCTTTTCCACCTTGATTAAATAATTTTCTATTTCTATCTGATAATCTTTGTACTTTACCATCAACACAATCCATAACTAGTATTTTATCTGGTGTTAAATCCTTATAGCTTTTAACACTAGAATCAAATCCTACTACTGTAACAAAGTGTCTTAATCCTTGATAAGATTTCTTTTGTGTTACTTGAAGAGCTATTGGACGTCCATTATTTATCTCATTATACATATATAATAATATATCATCAGGATTTTGACTTCTTACTTGTTTATTAATTCTTGTTGCTGGTGATGATGCACTTGTTCCAAAGACATTTTTTCTTGTGTATGTTCCTCTCATTAAGTCAACTGCGTAGTTTTGTGAAAGAAGATTACATTGTCCTCCTAAGAATCCAGCATTCTGATAGATTCCGTTTTTTAATATATAGTTTTGATAATTAAACAAATTTAATTTAGTATTAGCAACATAAAATTCTGTACCATTATAATTAACTTTATAAAGTTTTCCTGTTTTACTTCCGTCTACTATTGTTATTTGAGGATCAGAAGATGTTCCAGTACTTGAAACTGCTGCTTTTTCTAGCTCTTTAACTGAACTATTTAGTGCCTTTATAGCAGATGCTATTGTATCACAATTTTTCTTATATTCTTCACACTTTTTCTTAGATTCTGAAAGCTCAGACTCTAACCCACTTTTCTTACTTAAATATGATTTATAATATGAGCTGTCACTAGGTGGTACTACGAGATTATTTAGTTCATGTTCTATTCTATCATAGTTATCTGATTCATCTTTTAACTTCTTAGTTTCAGGTAATAACTTATTAATTGCTTGGTCAACAGCTTCTTTAAGTCCACTTTCGAAATTTTGTTGTAAAATTTGAATGTTTTTTGAAAGTGTCGGAATTACTGTTGTTGCTAATTGTTCAATTCCCATTTCTTTCCAACTTGAGCTTGTAAGTGATGATTTAAGATTAGATACAGAAGATGCTGCTTCGCTTACACTGCTTGCTAGATTACTACTTTCAGAAGTTATTGATGTTTTTCCATTTAACGCATTATAATACTTTTTATATGGATCTACAAAATAGGACATTTATTTCACCTCTATTCATTTACATCTAAATTATCACTTTGTGATTCGATTGAGACAATTTGTTTTTTCTCTTCTTTTTGGTAATCTTCTAATGTTGTTTTTAAAAAGTTATTATATTTTTCAAATGTCTCGTTTATATCATTGAATCTTGTTTCAGTTTCGCTATACTTCTCATGAACGCAAACAGCAGTTTTGCTTTTCCAAGTTTCATTTTCTCCATCTATTTCTTTCATAAGCTCAGTTATACTTTCTAATATTTCTTTTACTTTTAATGTTGTGTCTTTAAATGAGGACATAGAGCTACTAAATGCTTCACTATTTACAATTATACTATGACTCATAGTAGTTTTCCTCCTTTTCAGCTATTTTCTTTACTTCATTTGCCCAACCATTGTCATTTTCTTGATAATTATTAGAAGCTATTTTCATAAATTCAGCAATATAATTTAGTTCTTGCGTTGTAATATTAAGATTTTTTATATAGGTCGTTGATACTCCTTTAAAATTGTCGTAATCAATTCCTTGCCAACTAGTATTTAATTCCTCTATTATTTTAATAAGTTTTTCCAAATTTTCTTCTAGTTCTTCATTTTTTTTAGCTAAAGATATTCCTATATCATTTAATCTAAGATAATCTACTTTAAAATCCATAATGCCTCCTATAAGATCAATTCTATCTTTTTGTTTAATAAGTCTTCTACTGTAACATCATTTTCTTTTGCAACTTTATCAATGTATGTTCTAAACGCAATTATTTCTTCATTTTTTACATTAGATACTCCATCACCATCGTATAGTTTCATCAAAGAAATTTTTAAAGTATTTCTATAATTACTATCAAGAATTAAATCTTCTGGTGAAACATTATTCTTTCTTGCTATTGAAACTAAATATTCCTTGGCAGTCAAAATAGAGCTATCAGTTAAACCTTTTATATCAAATTCTGCAGTCATTAATCTATTAAGTAAAGTTTTTTGTATCTTTTTATAATCGTCTAAAGAAATATTTTCATCTAGTGGTTGATCTTTTAATAATTCTTTAATTATTGTAAATAATTCTTGTGATTTTGAAGTATCAAACAACATATCAGTTAGTTTAGTTTTTTCATCTTTCTTTATATTAATCAAGTTTAATAGTTCAACAACAGAATTCGCATCAAGTTCTTTAATACTTTTTATTAGTTCATCGGCTTTAATCTTCTTTCCATCTTCTTGATTATCAATGGTAGTATCAGACCCACTTGATTGTCCTGTCACTCCTCCACTTGATCCGCCACTATAGCTTCCAATTCCACTATTAAAGTTTTGATATAAGTTTTCTTCGCTTTCTGCAATTTGTGATAGATGTTCTGTTATTGTCGATATAATGCTTTTCTCAGTTGTTACTATTTCATCTACTTGTTTTGATAACTTAGTAAGTCCACTTGAGAATAAATCAAGTTCAGATAAAACTTCAAAATTACCAGGTAATTTACCTAATACATTTCCTTCTAAAGTTCCACAAGAATTAACTATATAACTTAATGCATTATTTACTACATCACTATTAACAGATACTTTACCACTTGCCATAATACTTTCTCCATTCTATTATTTTATATATATTTTATTATATCAAAAAAAACAAGTCTTTCAAAGACTTATTTCTTTTTATAATTTCTTTTTTTAGTTTTTGTTATTTCTTTACGTATATCTTCAATATCATCTTTTTTATTTATTGGGGTATTTGTTCTTACCCTATCAAGTATTGTAGTTACTAAAAAAGCTATTAAAGCAAATACTAAATTAACTTGAAAAAACAAGTTTAATAAAGAGAGTAAAATTGTTAAAATTGCAAATAAAATAATTAATAATCTTAGTATTTTTCTTTTCTTTAAATTCTTTATATTCTCATCATTTGTTAACTTTTTTTTCATACTACACTCCACTATTTTGTACTATTAGTAGTAATATTATTAAAATAATTAATATTACAAAATATACTATTATTACTTTTTTATTTATTATTGTTTTATTTTTTATTGATAATTCATTTTTATCACTGCTATAATTTTCGTATTCTTTTAGATATTTATCTATTTCTTCTTTTGTTTTTTTGGGTATTGTTTCGTTATTTTTTAAATATTTTAATATTTCTAAATCATCTTTATCATCGTATAATTCTATTCTTCTTGTGGTACTTTTTAAAATATTATTCAATATTTCTGGTTTCATCATTTTTTTGTCAATTAGCATCTTAACTTCATTTAATGTATAATTATCCATATTTAACCTCTAGAAATATTATATCATTAAACGTCAATACTTTTTAATATATATTTAAATATTTGTTTAAATGTCTTATTTATTAGGCTCGATATTGTATCATTTACTCTTGTTACATTGTTTTGATAGTCTTTATCTTTTACTACATAGTCATTAATATCAATGTTTACACCATTTTTTACATCTTCTTCAAATTTTTTTATTTGTTCTTCAGTTAATATTGTCTTTGTTGTTAATCTGTTTTTATATATAATGTCTCCAACAAAGAAGAAAAAGAAAAAAAGAAGAACTAGACCGATACATCCATATTTAAATGTTTTCTCTATCATTTATTTTCTCCTACCCAGTAATTCATCATTTCTGCTATTACATCAATTGTATTTTCTACTTCTTCATATGTGTTTTCTTCTCCACCTACTTCTATTAAGATGCAGTTAGTTGAAAAATCTTGGTTATATACGCCATTTACACCTTTCCCTTCTTTTTTATATATTCCCCTACTTATTCCTTTATAGTTAGTGTTTAGCCAATCATTTAGTTTTGTAATTACTTTTTCATTTTCTTTATAATTTTTATTCTCAAGACCTAAAAGAAGCATTACTTTGGCATATTTTTTACCTTTTATTTCTACAGTACTTATACTTTTATTTACAGAATCTCTATGAAGATCAATAAAATAAGTTAAACTTTCGGTCTTTTTCTTAGCTTGTTCTAGAAACATTCTTGATACTCGATAAGAACTTGCATACTTCCAGTTATTTGCATTTAAAACATCTTGAATACTACCTTTTTCTACAATCGAATTGATATTATATGACTTTAAACGTTCTTTTAAGTAATTACTTGCATCTAGTACACTGTAATTTAGATTTATTTCTTTTGTACTACTATATTTTTCACCTTGATGAGTGTTATAAATATAGACAACTGGAGGACCATCTTTGTTTTCATATTTATCCTTATCCTCTTGTATTACAGGTTTAGTTATTATTGGTTCTTTTGTTTTTTCTTTGCTACCGCCATAATAAGTAACAATTAAAGAAACGGGATTTACTATTTCAGTATTTTCAATTGTCGATACAATTTTATTAACTAGTTTTCTTTTTATTGTTTTATCATTATTACTTTCAAGAAGTATAGAAAGTGTCTCTTCGTCCAAATCTAATTTTATTTTTGATACATATTTTGCAGAGTAATAAAACGACACTATAGAAATTAATAGAAGGACAAATATTTTTATAATTCTTCTTTTCATATTATCACCAAAAGAATTATATAAAAATAAAGAGTATTATTTTGTCATATTATGGACTACTTCATTTATTGATGAAGATAAAAGTAAAGATAATTTTTCTATTTCAAAATCTATTTCTTTAGGAGTTACCATATAATTATTTCCTTTTTCTTTTAGTAAGTCATCTACATCATATTCATTTAAGAATTCTTTTACTATTGTATGAAGACTTACTACAGTAGGTATTCCTATTGCTATTACATCTTTTTTTAAAGTGGTTTTAGATAGCTCTTTTCTTTGATTACCTATTCCACTTCCTGGCTCTATTCCAGAATCAGTTATTTGTACTACTTTATTTACTTTTTTTATACTAGTAGAAGATAAAGCATCAATTATGATGATATAATCTGGTTTTATTTTTTCTACTATTCCTTTTACTATATCAAATGTTTCAATTCCACTTATTCCATATACACCTGGAGATATTTTAGAAACTTTTGAATAATTTTCGTCAACTGAACCTAAATCAAAAAGATGTCTTGTTGCTATTATGTTATCAATTACTTTAGGTCCTAGTGAATCAGGTGTTGATAAGTTATTTCCTAGTCCAATAATTAAGCAGGATTTCCCTAGTAATTTTTTTTCTTGTAGTAATCTTTTTATTTCTTTTTTTACAATTTCTTTAACTTTTTTATAGTTATCTTTATCTGTTATATCTTCAAATAGAATAGATATGTATGATCCTTTTCTTTTATTAATTTTATTTGCATCACTTTTATTTAGATTTATACTTTCTATTCTAATGTTTGAAATACTTCTTACTTTCTTATTTAGTTTTATATTTACATCTGTTATTAAGTCACATCTTAAATCATATTTTGAAAGATCTATTTTATGCATTATTATCACCATTAATATATTTTCTCTTCTTTTTAAAGTTTTATTTGCAATTTATTATTTTTTTTGCTAATATAGATATAGTCAAAAAAGAGAGGTGATACTATGCCAAATATTAAAAGCGCTAAGAAAAGAGTTTTAACAAGTGCTAAGAAGAAAGAAAACAACAATATTATTGAAGCTAGAACTAAAACTTCAATTAAGAAATTTGTAAAGGAAGTTGAAGCTGGTAATAAAGAAGAAGCTGCACAAAAATTAGATGTAGCTATTAAAAATATCGATAAAGCTGCTAGTTCTGGATTAATGCATAAAAATAAAGCTGCTAGACAAAAATCTAGATTAATGAAAATGAATAATAAAATTGAAGAAACAAAATAGTTTCTTTTTTTTTATCTTATGGTAAAATAATATTGGTGATTATATGAAGAAAATTAGCAATACTTGTTTTACCCTTTCGATGTTTCTAATTGCTATAGGTATATTTTTAAATAGAGAAATGATTGTTAAAACTATAGTTCAAACATTATTAGAACGCGAAGAAGTTAGTTTTGAATATAAAAATAGTTATTTTTTACAATATAAATTTGACTACATCAATAATATGGATAAATTTAAACTTGAAAATAAAGATGATTTAATGGATTTATATTATAGTGTCATAAATAATGGAAGCGATACGTTTGATTTCTATTGCCCTGATGATTACAAAAAATGTTTGAATGATGTTACTGCTATTGCATACGATTCTCAGGTCCTTTCAACAATAAATGGTTTTGTCCATCCTTACAATAGTTTTGATACTGTTGAAACATATTATTACTCTTCAGGAAGAGTTAGTCTAAAGATTAATAAAACTTATTCTACTGAAAAAATTAATTTACTTAATACTAAAGTTGAAGAAATAGTTAAAAATGAAGTAAAAAATGAAAAAGATGAAAAAAAGATTATTAAAATCATACATGACTATATAGTTGGACATACTAAGTATGATAGTGATAGAACGGATAACAATGTTATTAATTATGAATCTAATACAGCATATGGGGTTTTATATCAAGGATATGGAATTTGCAGCGGCTATGCTGATGCAATGGCAATTTTCTTAAACTATTATGGAATTCCAAATTATAAAGTATCAAGTGAGAATCATGTATGGAATGCAGTGTTGTTAACTAATGAAAAAGGTGAAAAACAGTGGTATCATTTAGATCTTACTTGGGATGATCCCATTACTTCAAATGGCCAGGATATTATTGATGATACATACTTTTTAAAAACTACAGAAGAATTAAAAAAATTAAAAGATAATCAACATAATTTTGATTATAAAATTTATTCTGAACTTGCTATATAAATAATTTAAGCATACATATTGATGTATGCTTTTTTACATATTAAAAACACTTCGCTGAAGTGTTTTACTTTTTTATTTTTTATCTTTGATCTTTAATACTTGATACTGTGTCATATATATCTTCTTTAAAGAAATTATAAGTACAGTTTAGTACGATGTAGACTGGAAGTGAAATCATAATTCCTACTATTCCAAATAATGTTCCACCTGCTACTACTGCAAATATTGTCCACATTGTGCTTATGTTATTTGTTCTTCCATATACTCTAGGTGAAATAATATAACCATCGATATTTGGGAAAATCAAACATATTACTAGAGTTGCAATAAATAATTTTGTAGATACAACACTTGCTAATATAACAGCAATAATGTTAGTTATTAGTCCTCCAAAATATGGAACAACTGTTGTTAATGATGCAAGAACACCTAAAAGTAACCAGTTTGGATGTCCAATTATTAAGAATAGTAATGTATATTCTACAAATTGGATACCTATAAATATGGCAAGTCCTGTTAGATATTGACCTAATTCTTTATCTACTAACTTAACATATTGATATGCTCTTTTTCTTTTTGGGTTTCTTCCTAATATTCTTTTTATTTCTTTTCTTATTTTTTCCATATCAGCTAAGAAATAGATAGATAAGATTAATATTATTACTGAGTTTGTTAATAAATCAACTGCAGTACCAACAAAGTTAAATGTACCATCAGAGATGTATTTTCCAGCTGACTCAATTATGTTATTCATTATGTTATTGATAGTTTTTTGGAAATCTCCAAGATCAATTTCAAATTTACTTGATAAATCATTTAATACTTCTCCAATTGATTTAGATAAGGTAATTAACTGATCATACACTTGTGTTCCAGTAATAATTATGAGGGCAATGATTATAAATATAACCGTTCCAGATACAATTGTTACTGCTAACGAGTTTGAAAGGCCCTTCTCTTTTAATTTTCTTACTATTGGGTATAATGCAAAAGCAATTGCAAAAGCTATTATAAATGGAATTATTATTGCTATAGCTTTTTTTATTATAGAGCCCCAAACGTCAAATGTTAAAAATCCAATGTAGCACAATGTTGCAAGCATCAAAATATTTAACAATTTGTAATTTAATTTGTCCTTTAACATATTCTCTCCTTTACTTTTCTAAAATTATAGTTACAGGTCCATCATTTAAAAGTGATACTTTCATATCTGCTCCAAATATTCCTGTTTCTACCTTAATGTATTTTTTTAATTTTTCATTAAATAGATCATAAAGCTTTACCGCTTCTTTTCCATTTAATGCATTTATATAACTAGGTCTATTTCCTTTTGTTGCATCCCCATATAGTGTAAACTGAGAAATTGATAAAATACTTCCCTTTATATCTTGTACACTCAAATTCATTATACCATTAGAATCATCGAATATTCTAAGATTTAACACTTTTTTTACCATCCAATCGATATTTTCTTCTTTATCAGTGTTTGTAAACGATACTAATAACATTAAGCCATTATCAATTTTTCCAACTATCTTTTTACCCACTTCGACTTTTGCTTCTTTTACTCTTTGTGCTACAATTTTCATCGCATTGTCCTTTCTATGTTTTGAACATAAGATAACTGATTTAAAGATCTTATAAAATTATTTAATTTTTCTAGTGTTTCTATCCATAAATCTATTTCATATGTTACTATATCAGTTCTACTTAATGTCTTGATATTATCAATTGAAATATTACTTACACTTGCTTTTTGCATTATTTCAAGCATTGCTTTTTCGTTTCTTTGACACGTTACAAGAATTGATGATAAATATTTATATTTAGGGTTATCACTCCATTTGACACTAACCATTCTATCTTCTAGCATTTCAATATTAGGGCAAGTGATTCTATGAACTGTTATTCCATTAGCCTTACTAATATATCCTATTATCTCATCTCCTGGAAGTGGATTACAGCAATTAGCAATATTTACTTTAATCTTATCTATTCCATCAACTATTATGTCTTTATCTTTTTGTTTTGGAATAGCAACTTGTTTAACTTCTTGAGGTTCAGTCTGTTTAGTTATAAGTCCTACTATGTAAGAAGCACTAAACTTACTGTTACCAATTGTTAAATAAACTTCATCGATATCACTACATCTTGTTTCTTTAAGTATCAAATTTATATTTTCATCAGTATAAAAATCTTGGAAAGTAATTTTTTTCTTTCTTAGTTCTTTTTCAAGAGTATCCTTTCCTCTTTCGATATAGATTTCTTTTTCTGATTTTGTGAAATAATTTTTAATTTTATTTTTAGCTTGTGTTGTTTTAGCAATAGATAGCCACTCTTTTGATGGAGATGAGTTTCTGTTGGTAATTATTTTAACTATATCATTGTTTTTTAGTTCATAGTCTAGTGGGACAATATTATTGTTTACTATTGCTCCAACCATTGTATCTCCTACTGCAGTATGTATTTTATAAGCAAAGTCTATTGGAGTTGAACCTTGAGGTAGTTCGAAGATATCTCCTTTTGGAGTAAATAAGTAAATGTTATCATTTAGTATTTCATCTTTAACACTGTTAACGAACTCTTCACTACTCATTTTTTCTACATCAAGTTCCATTATAGATTTGAAAAACTGTAATTTTGCTTCTGTTGAGTTTTGAGCTTTTTCATTTAGGTTTTTCTTTTCTTTATAAGCCCAGTGAGCTGCTACTCCATTTTCTGCAACTTCATCCATGTGATGTGTTCTTATTTGAACTTCGAATATCTGTCCATCTATTCCAAATATTGTAGTATGAAGTGACTGATATCCATTTACTTTAGGCATAGCAATATAGTCTTTAAATCTTTTTGGAATTGGTTTAAATTTAGAATGAATTATTCCAAGGGATGTGTAACACTCTTGTTCTGTATCTACTAGTATTCTAAGTGCTAGAAGGTCATATAGTTCACTAAATTTCTTCCCTTTTTCCATTTTCTTATAGATACTATAGATACTTTTACTACGACCTTTTATATCAAACTTGATATTGTGTTCTTTTAATAACTCACTTACTTCAGTTATCATTTCATTAACAGCATTATCACGTTCTAACTTAGTAGTGTTTAACTTTTCTGCAATATCATAGAAGACATCTGGTTTAATGTATCTTAAAGACAAATCTTCTAGTTCACTTTTAATTTTATGGATTCCTAAGTGATGAGCAATTGGAGCTAAAATTTCTAGAACTTCTTTTGCTTTAATTTTCTGTCTATCTTTTGGAAGAGCCCAAAGTGTTCTCATATTATGAAGACGATCAGCTAGTTTAATTATTATTACTCTAACATCTTCACTCATTCCAACTATTATTTTTTTATAATACTCTACAAGAGCTTCATTTTCTGTCGAAAAATGCATTTTGCTAATTTTTGATACCCCATCAACTAGTCGTGCAATGTCTTTGTTAAATGTTTCTTCAAGTTCTTTTTTTGTTACGTCACAGTCTTCAATAACATCATGCAAAAGTCCTGCACATAAAGTATCAGCATCAGCATAGACAGTTGTTAAAATAATGGCAGTACATAATGGGTGAAAAATATAAGCTTCCCCACTTTTTCTAAATTGTCCTTCATGTTTTTCTTCTGCAAACTTATAGGCTTTTCTTATTTTATTTAAACTTTCTTCATCTCTTATATATGTTTTTGCTTTATCTATTAAGTCATCTATTGTATATTTTGTATAATCTTTTGTCATGCTCTCACTCCTTACAATAGCTCTATTTCATTTTGGACTAAATTATCTGATTCTTTTACATCATTTTCTCTACTTAAAAACTGTACTAAAGAATCATTATCTAAATTTAATATATCATCTACCATTTGGGATAGTTCTAATCCTTTAACATTTTCCCATCTTGTTTTAACAAGATAGTTCCATATATCTTGTTGTTTAACGTTTATTTTTATTTTTTTTAATTCACGAACTTTGCAATTTAAAGCAGGTGTGATTCTTTTATATAAATCCACTTTGCTATTAATTCCTAGATTATTTTCGATAGCCATTTTATCACCTACTTACTACTTTATATGTATTATAACATAATTATTTAGACATATATTTATTTTTGTAATTATCTTTTAGATGAGCAATTGATGCACATGACATAAAGCACATGACAGCATTATTGTGTTCTACTAATTTATCTATATTTTCTTCACTAATCATTTCACCATTTTTTAACAAATCTAGAATTACTTTAGATGAAACGTTTCCATACTCTTCAGGTTTTTCTCTATTACAATCGATTTCAGTTAAGTAAACTTTATCGGCAATATTTAAAGAATCTGCAAACTCTTTGTAAAACTTTTGTGTTCTTGAATAAGTATTTGGTTTAAAGATTGCTACTAATTCTTTACTTGGATATTTTTGTCTTGCTGCTTCAAGTGTTACTTTTATTTCTGTTGGATGATGTGCATAGTCATCTATTATTACGTTATCTTTTACATTTTCTATTGCAAAACGACGCTTAGCATTTTTAAAATTAGAAAGAATTTTTTCTATTGTTTCAAAAGATACTCCTTCTAAGTGACATATAGTTATTGCTGCAAGAGCATTTAATATCATATGCTTTCCAAATAATGGAAGAAGAAAATGTCCTTTTAATTCATTATTATAGATTAAATCAAATTCGCTTCCTCTTTCTGTTAATTGGATGTTTTTAGCATAGACATCGTTATTTTCATTAAATCCATAATAGATTGTCTTTGGGTTAATATTAAGCATTCTTACATTTTCATTATCACCACATACTACTACAACGTTTTTTGTTTTGTTAGCAAATTTTTCAAATGTAGCCCTAATATCTTCTATATCCTTATATATTTCTGTGTGTTCAAGTTCGATGTTTGTTATTACTGTATAAGTTGGATGATATGCTAAAAAATGTCTATTAAACTCATCACTTTCGATTACAAATATCTTGTTATCTTTACTAGCATATCCAGTACCATCTCCAATAAAATAGTTAACTTTATAAACTTCATCTAAAATTTCACTTATCATTGTAGAAGTTGTTGTTTTACCATGAGTTCCTGATACACAAATAGACTCAAACATAGCGGTTATATCACCTAGAATTTCATTATATTTTTTTATTTGTAATCCAGCGTTTTTTGCTCTTACTATTTCTTTATGATCTTCTTTTAGTGCTACAGAGTGAGTTAAAATCATATCTTTATCAAGCTCGTGAGTATTATCGTGATAAATTTTAATTCCTCTTTTATCTAGTCCTTCTTCTGTAAACTTATGATCTACTACATCGTCATAACCTTCTACTGTGTTTCCCAAATCATACAATATATTTGCTAAAGTAGCCATTCCAGCACCTTTAATTCCTAAACAGTAATATTTCATTATAAAACACCTCTTTTCATATATTATACATTATTTTCATATCTGTTAACACATTAATGTGAAATAAGTTGACACAAAATTCTATAACCATTAAAATTAAATTGTATATTAGGGAGGACATATGAAACTTGAAGATAGTTGTAAGCCTATTATAAATTTAACACTAGTGTTACTACTTTTTTATTGCTCTAATTTATTTGTACTTATACCAATTAATTTGTTTAATATAGATGTAAATAATTGTGGAAACTTAATTTATTCTCTTTTAGTTTTTTTTCCAAATATAGTTTTATCCACTTTTTTATTTTTCTTTTACAGAAAAGATTTAAAAGAGGAGTTTAAGGTTTTTAAAAGCAAAATTGGAGAGTTTACAGATATTGGATTTAAAAACTGGCTACTTGGATATATACTGATGATTGTAAGCAATTTTTTAATTATCTCTTTTTCTCCACTTCAGACTCCAGAAAACGAGCAAAATGTCAGAACTTTAATTAGTATGAGTCCTTTTATTAGTTTTATTTTTGCTGTTTTTGTAGGTCCATTTGTGGAGGAAATGATATTTAGAAAATCATTTAAAGAAGCAATTAAATCAAAATGGTTATTTATTTTAGTATCAGGAATTGTTTTTGGATCTTTACATGTTATTGATTCTATTACTTCTTTATATGAGCTACTTTACATTATTCCATATTCGTGTCTTGGTATAGCTTTTTCTAAAACACATTATGATACTAATAATATATTTTCAAGCATTTTAATCCATATTTTTCATAACTTCACTTCTATAATTATGGTTTTTTTAAGTTCTGGAGGGATATAAAATGGATGAATCAAGAGTTACCAAGAATAAGGAAATGGTAAAAGGAATTGAAAGAGAAAATAGAAAAGACAAAAACAAAATTGTATTTAAGGTTTTGTTTTGGTTTTTTATGCCAACTTTTATCTTCTTTGCTTTTTCTTATACTATGCTAAGATTTGTTGGTAATATGGGTCTTGTTGTTAAGGAATATCCAATGTACTATGATAACCTTCCTATAAACTTAGATGGACTTAAAATAGTTCAGTTTAGCGATATACATTATAATCAATATAGTTCTTTAACTAAGATACAAGATATGGTTGATTTAATTAATAAAGCTAATCCTGATTTAGTTGTTTTTACAGGTGATTTAATTGATAAGGATTATATTCCTAGTTCTAGCGAGATAGACACTCTTATTAAAGAATTAAATAGAATAAGAGCAAAAGTTGGAAAGTATACTATTAAAGGTGAAGAAGATGATACCTACTTCAAAAATACATTTGATAATACTGATTTCATTGTTTTAGATAATACGATTGAAAAGATTTACATCGACTCTTCTGTTATTGATTTAATTGCAGTAGATGAGTTATACGATGCTAGTTCGATAAGTGGAAGAAATATAGATAATTTTGGTATTACTTTAGTACATAAACCTGATTTAACAGATAGAATAATCGATGATTTTAGTCCTAATGTTATCATGGCAGGACACTCTCATAATGGACAAGTTATGCTTCCTTTAATTGGTAGTGTTATGCATAAGGAAGGAGCTAAGAAATACTACTCTTCTTATTATAAGGTAAGAAATACCGATTTATTTATATCTAGTGGTATTGGAAATTCATATTACCAATTTAGGTTATTTAATCACCCTAGTATAAACTTTTATAGAATGAGAGTTAGCAAATAAAAAGAGTTGCATAAAATACTTTAGGAGGTATTTATGAACCCTAATTTTAATAATTATGGAAGGGATAGTAGATTTTTGGGTGGACCTGTATTTCCTTTTATATTAGGTGGAATTGCTGGTAGTCTATGGTCAAATAATAATAACAATAACAATAATGGATATTACCCATACCCTATTTATGTGCCATCTCCTCCAGTATATTATCCTTATCCTTACCCTTATCCATATAGACAAAGAAGATTCTAAAAAAAAATCCTATTCAAATTGATATGAACCCCGTTTCTTGGACAAAAGTGATATGAACCCCGTTTCTTGGACAAAAGGAAACGAGGTTTTTATATGAGCAAATTAAGCTATGAAGAAAAAATGAATTTGTACAATGATAAAAAGAAAGGTACACCTCTAAGTCAACT
>CABUQZ010000017.1 GCA_902493795.1 uncultured Clostridium sp. | reverse complement strand
TCGTTTACAAAATTGTGGTAGTCCAGTTTTAAAGGAAAAAAACAACTTTTGTTGCCTACCTGTTGCCTACTAAATGATTTTTTCTATATACTAACCGTGTTTTAGTGCAATAAAAAAAGGTAAGGAAATCATTGTCCTTACCTTTATAATTTCATTAAAATAATTTAATATTATCCCAACGAGTTAATCCATTCTGTAAATTTAAATTAACCTGTCTTTGAACTTCATCGTAATTTGAACCTAATGCTTTTCTTCTATCAGCACCATTTCCAAAATCACCTCTGATTGTTTTCTTTACTAATGTTAATAACTCATCATTTGAACTATTTGAAGCAGGTGCATTACTTGCCATCTTATTATTAACTATTTCTTGAATTGCATTATAATCATATCCAGCATCTGTTAATCTTTGTTTTCTTTCAGGATTGTTTCCCCATTTGCCTTGAATAACTTCATTTGCAATATCTTCATTAGACTTACTTGGTGTTGGTGTTGGAACTGGTTCTACATAATGAACATCACCAATAGCAGGATTGACAATGCATCCTCTAAAAGTATAACCACTACCTAAGCCCCATCTACCATTTGAATTAGTTCTTACACTATTCCAAAATGCAGTTCTTGAACCATAACCACTTTCTGATGTAAGTATTTTATTTGCACCATCTATTCTTTCAACTACTGCAACATGACCTGCACCATCATTTCCACTTAATGTAGCACCTTTTTGCCATACCATAATACCACCTAAGGTTGGATATGATACAACAGTTAAACCACATTTTTTTGCCCTTTCAATAAAATTTTCAGCATTACAGTTTAAATAAGGATACTTCATGCTACCTATAATTTCATTAAAACGACCACAGGCATAGCCTACACAGTTAGCAAGTACATTACAACCTGCATCTGTTGGACTACCTTGTATACATTGACTATAACCACCTCTTGAAGTAGTATTATAAAATTTATTACCTGCTGATGGCTTACTTGTTCTCATTTCCATCTTCACTCACCTCCTCTTGATTTTCGATTGTACAATCTTCACCATCTACTAACACATCCAATGTATCAGTATTAAAAGTGTCTTGTACTTCCATTTCTTCTTGAACTTCTTCTGTTAATACTTCTTTTTCTTCCATAATCTTGACCTCCTTTTGAAGAAAATTTTATAAAAAAACGAGAACTTTATTTTTTCTCGTTTTTTGCATTAAAATTACTCAATCCATTAGAACCTAAACTAATGGAAATTGATGTTAAAAGATATAAAAATATATCAATAAAACTAAAACTGTTCATAACAATATTTGTTATAACTAAAAGAACAAACGATATAAAAAAACTCCAATATTTTGTTGGAATTTTCTTAACAAACTTTAATTCTTTTGTAAACTCTACTACCATAAATACAATTGATACAAAACTAGCATAAGTTTTTAAAACATCCCATGTAAGAAATTGTTCCATATTCATTCCTCCTATTTTAATCCTAATTTAAATAATGCATAAGCAAGTATGGCATAAAATAAATAATCTATCAATTTATCCCACTTCATTCCTTTGCTTTTATCACTACTTTGCAATTTAGTATCTATTCTTTCAACTGCACTTTCAACTTTTCCCATTCGATAATTCATCTTTTCCATTATTGAATATGTTTTTTCCAATTCATCTAACTTTTTATCGTGTTCATCCAGTCGCTTAGTATTAGATTTAGACCTATCAGCAATTTCTTGTATTTTTTCTATGTATTTATCTTCCATTCTGCTCCTCCCCTCTTTCATACATACGAAAAAAGACAACTTTTTGTGTTGCCTTATTCTCTATATACATTATATCACTAAATTAATGTGAATTATGTGAATTATTTTTAAACAATTCATTGAATAATTTATCAGTATTTAACAATGCTCTATGGCAATCATATTTTGCAATATTACCTCGCCAAGATTTATATTGTTCTTCAATATCGAGATAATTCATCTCACCATTATCCAACAATTTTTTAAATTTTCTTAATTTTCTCTTTTCTCTTACAAATCCTTTTTTAACAGGTATTCTTACTACATGACCTGTTTCGGTAAGTCTATATTTTATTTTAAGAAAAGTGAAACCTTTATCAATTCTAAATATTTGTGTCTTTTTAGGATTAATAAATATTCCTAATTCATCACATATTTTTTGTATATCAATTAACAATGATTTTAATTCTTCTTTACTATTACTAATTATATATGTATCATCCATGTATCTTCCATAATATTTCATTTGTTTGACTATTTTACAATAATTATCCATTCTAGTTGGATAATATATTCCTGAAATTTGAGATATTTGACTTCCAATTCCTAATGATTTATTTATAAATCTCTTTTTTTCATTAGATAAATTATTCTTAGCATATTTTAAACTATCAAATAATTCATTTTCTTGTATATCACTATTAGATACATCTACTGAAAAACTATCAACTAAATGTGCAATTAAATTAATTATTCTTTCATCATCGATGATACCTTTGTACATTTCAATCAATGGTTTATGAAGAATATTATCATAAAATTTACTAAAATCAATAACGAGTGCATATCCAATACTTCCATATTTCCTATAATATTGATGTAAATGCTTTTCAATTCTTTTTCTAGCAAAATCAATACCTTTATTTTTAACACTAGCACCATTATCATATATGAGATATGGCTCTACAATTGGATTAACAAAATCGCATAATGCCCTTTGTACAACCCTATCATAAAAACAAATTGAACGAACATATCTTTCTTTACCTCTCTCATTTAGAAAGAAATTATAAAAGTTCTGTTGTTTATAGGTATTATTTCTTAATTCTATCTGTGTATGTCTAATATTTTTTAAAAGATTTGCTTCATACTGCTGAACACTATTTTTCCAACTGCAATTTTTCTTTGCTTCATAAAAACTATTCATTAAAACATTGGCATTACTAATCTTACTTATCATATTTTGTTTCCTAACTTTATTGACTTATCAAAAAGTATCAAAATATCCATTTGCCTTTCGGACAGGATAAAATTTCCTTTTAATTATCGCAACGGTACTTAACCTAATCATTGTGCGATTTAAAATCAGGGGCGAACACCACCAGTCGCAGAAGCATCGTTATTATTGCTATTACCATTGTTGTTGACATTAGCGAAACGAGAACTCTGTAATTATTAAACTTTACCCTTTTATGTTTTCTTTATTTTCTTTATTTTCTTTTATTTCTTTTATTATTTTATTATCAGATTTTCGCCAACCTTTTAACAAAAGTATTTCCTTTTCAATTATATCTACATATACCATGTATTTCTCTACATTTGGATGACATACATAGATTACATATTGCATTTCTTGAAGTAAATTTTCACAGTCGCATATTGCTTTTGTTTGATAATTTCTTCTCATCATATATTCTTCTTCATTTGTTATATGAATTGTATTTGCTGAACATATATTTTTCATCAAACTTCTCAGCAAGTCCATGAAATAATCTCTTTCTTTATCTATTAGCCATGATGGAAAATTATCAATAAAACTATTTTTGATATTATATGCTGAAAGTATATCTTCTATTTCTGACAAATCTTCTTCATCAATATCATATACTTCTTTTGCAAATTCCAAATTTCTTCTTCTTGATTTTATACCAAAATCTTTCAAAAGCAATTCGGTTATCATCAATCTTAATTTAATAGCATTATGATAAAATTCCATTTTAGATAAATTTCTTTTTCTTTTCAATACACTCATTATTTAACCTCCTCGAAAATCTGTATCCACCCCATAAAGGGGTGAGATTACAGATTAATCGATGTAAAAGCAGGGGCGAACACCACCAGTCGCAGAAGCATCAATATTATCGCTATTACCACCGTAGTAGACAATAGCGAAACGAGAACTGTCAACAACATTTCTCAACCAATACCAATAACTTCTATTAGTTATATATTCAGGTGCTAACCTAAATAATGGCAATTGGCAATTATCACTTCCAGTTTCAAAACCACTACTAGACCACGAAATAGAACCGAATACTTGATTTTCATTCATTAAATCAACTTTTCTACTATACCATGCCCAGTCATTAGAACAACCACTATTAGTTCCCCATCTATTATAGCCAGATGGATTAATGCCTTTTGTAAGTAAATTTCTAATTTCTATTACATGACTACCAAATACAGGAGTTATATAAGTATCTAATATGCTAGGTAATGTATTTGTATACATCGAACTAGCAACATAACCACCAACAGTTGTATTACTAGAATTCATCTGTGCAGTTGTCAAGTGCTTATCAGGAACAATTATTGCATGATGCTTCGTTAATTCGGTGTCCCCCTTATGTAAGTATACATCAAAACCTGCAATTCGCCAAGTGATATTGTTTTTTACGATATAATCACCTACAAATAAATCTTCAAAACTACCATTTGAAATTCTAGTAAATAATGAACCATCAGTTAAATAACTCGTTACATTTTTACCTCTAAAAATAGAATTATGATAACCAGCAACAGATTTATTGGTTAAATCCTCAAATTTACCACCTGTTGCGATTGTTTTAATATTATCTAATATATTCTTATATGCAGTAGTAAATGAAGCAGTAATGCCATCTAAAATGGATTTATTGCTATGTGTGTGTCTATTAGCAGTATTGGTATCTAAATTACTTTTGTCAGTAGTGGTAAAACTGGCTGTTGTACCATCTAAAACAGACTTATTTGTATGTGTATGCCTGTTAGAAGTGTTACTATCAACCTTATTTTTATAATCATCAGTAAAATCATTGGTACTTAATCCCTTACCACTTGTTTTTTCCTGATAAACACCATTTTTTACATTGAAAGTAAGTTTTCCATTAACGGTTTTTAACTCTAATGTTTTACCATCAGCATAATATTCATTAACCAGTTCTGCGACAGGTATTTTTATTGTGTCATTATTTGCTAATACCAATACTAAATTTTCAGTACTACTATCATAATGTCCACTTTTTATTAACATTTCTAGTGGTAAATCGATTTTTACAGTAGAATTGTCTTTTTTTGTAAAGGTCAATACACCATTTGTAGCATTATACGACACATCTTTAAATACACCATTCATTGTTGCAAGTGTAGTTTCAATTTCTTCTTTTAAAGATATAACCTCTGTTATTAAACTATCTAATATTTGATAATTTTCTTCTTGAACAACTTCATCATCCATATCTAATTGACCATCTACAACCGATATATTTCCTTTTGCAGTATTTGTCAATCTACTATCACTACCATATAATGCAACACTAAATAAATACTTACCTACTTCATTAAAAGCCATATTTTTTTCAAATGTTACTTTATTATTTTTTATCTCACTTACAAAATGTAAGCCACTAGGCTTCACCATATAAAACATTGCTTTTGAAAAATCTGTTTTACTTAATTGAAAATTAAATTCAATTGAATTATAATCACCTTTTACAATTTTTATTTCATCAGATGTTATACTATCACTTTTTTCAAAATTAACTAAAATATCAAATTTTTTATTTTTCATATCTCATTCCTCCTTTATGCAGTTCTTTTCCAATAATAAATTGTTACATTATTTAATGATTGAGTTGATAACAACTCCCAAGTACCTGTTACAGAACTTGATGGATTATTGCTATTAGTAGTAATTATAATAGAATTTATAGGATGCAGATTATTAAAATCATACCCATTTACTTCAAGCGAATTTTCTTTTGTAGGAAAGCAATTAATACCTACTGAAATCAAATCAACATCTATCATCATAATTGGCATACCTTTTGCAACTTGAAAATTGTAAGTCTTAGTTCCAAATTTATCTTTAATTTCTACTTGAAAATCCCATACAAATAATTTATCAATAATGACTTCCTTTGTTTCATTATTAGAAATAGGTTTATAATTCGAATAATTGCTTTCTGTTGTTTTTTTATATCTATATCTTAAAGATTGAATACTATTTTTTGAATTAACTGATGATATTGAAACTTGAACAGTCAATTTTGTTTCATCTTCATAATTATTTATTCTTTTTGCTGATATTGATGCAGTTGGAAGTTGCCAATCTAATATCGTTATTGATAAAGATGCAGTTGTACTATTTCCTCGACTATCAATTGCTTTTACACTTACTGATGAACTTGAACCTAAGTTTACTGTGCCAAAATCAACAGTACCTGCTGATGTTAATGTTTTTGTAACACCATTAAATGTCAGTTCATACTTTGACATTGATGCAGATTTTTTTGCAGTTGCATTGCTAATACTTACTTTTAAATTAGATAAATTTCTAACAATATGTTTATTATTACCTGTGATAGCAGTAATAATGCTGTTAGTATCTTGATATGATATGTTTGATGAACTAAATGTTGGATTAGCATTGACAATTTTCATAGTTTTGTCTTGCCAACTCCAAAAACTTTCGGTTGTTCCTGATATACAAGTACCAATTACTTGTCTAACAGTCATTGAATTACCTGTACATTTGCTTCTTAATAAATTTCTTTCAGCATCCGTTAGTGAAAATGTATAACTTCCTGTATTTGGAATATTATCTCTTGATATGCTAGTACCACCAAATTCTAACCTTGCATTTATTCTGAAACCACCAGCATTGTTAAAAGTTATGGTTGGATTTTGTTCATCTGTAAAATCTGATGCACCTGTAACATTTGCCTGTCTTGGAATGGTTGGTAAATCCCAACTGCCACTTCCAGTTTGCCATGTTCCATAATTATAAATAGTAGCACCACCATCAGCACTAAAAGATTTAGTACCATCGTTATTATGATAAATTCTTGTAGTTCCACTTGCTACAACAGTACCACTAGACAATTGAATTTTACTCGAACCTTGTGTCCATACTCTACCACCATTTATATTTAAATAACCATTTAAAGTATAATACCAAATTGAACCACTTCCTGAACCGACAAAATTCCAACCAATATCAGTATAATTTCCACTAATACTTTGACTATTAACCCACCAAGAAAAATATAGCCCTCTTACACCACCATATTTTCCTGTTTCAAATGAACCACTTGTTGCCATTTAATTCACCTCCTATACAACAGGTATAAACCCTATACCATTGTTGGTATCCGTTTTTATTGGTAAAATTCGCATTTTAGATGCAATCGTAATTTCTTCTTCTACAACTGATTTTTTTTGATGGAATTCATCTTTATCAGCCCAAAATGTTTTTGTATTATTTGAATTATAACCAGCAAAACCAACTTCTGGATTTATTCTTATATAGGATTTATCATCGTTAAAAAAGGTTAATCCTGTCTTATCAAACTTAGAGATTAACCTATTGGCTTCATCATATAATTCCATAACACCTGCTTCATCGTAATTTGAACCAAGTTTTAATGTTCCACCTTTAATCATATCAGCAATTAAGTTTATTACATTTATATTTTGCATATTTAATATACCATCAATAGTCCATGCAGATTTAAATACACCATTAATACCATTCTGACTAAAACCTATTCCTGCACTATTTATTCTAATAACATTTTTTGCAGTTTCCTTTGGCAATCTATCTACAATCATCATTTGGTTTCCATCATCATTAACTACATAAGATGAATTCATGGCATCATTTATTTTATTTGTTGCATCTTCTAATTTTGATTGTAATTTATTATAATTACTTGTATTTTCTTTACTTACTGTTTCAGTTATTTGTGATGAAACATCGCTAATTAAATCATTTAATTTATTTTTAAAATTACCAAACTCTATTTTTGTATATTCTTTTGATATACAATCATATTCAATAGCGATAACATTTGTTATTAAATCAATTTTACATTTAGGATGCTTTACATGAATAGTATCGCCTATATCAGATACATTTTGAATATTAGCACTTAAAGTATAATTTACTTGTGGAACTTTATAAGTGTTTAAATATTCTTTTGCTTGGGCTTCTAAATCGTTTAATAAAGCAGTTTTATAAGCCTCTTCATCCAATACACCAGCAGTTTTATAATCATCCTCTGAAATATCATCTTGACTAAAACTCACAACTTTTGTATAAGGTATATCATATAAACCAGTTTCTTCTATCCATGTAGTTGGTAATAATAAACCATCTTTACCAACAGGTAATAATTTAGTTACTACATTATCCCAATTTTCAGTTGCTTTTATGCTTTTAATATTTTTGGCATACGATAAGACAACACCTCTATCTTCGCCAATATTTTCTCTTATTTCAACATTATAATTATCTCTTATTAGATGCCCTCCCCATCGTTCAATAACGAATGAAATTGCTTCTTCTAATGTATGTCTTACACATCTATATGAATTAATTGTTGATATATCAGAAATGAAAGTAAAAGGTGTTTCAATATCACAAGCATTATTCAAATGGTCTAATGCATCATTACAATTTTTATCAACAACATAACTATCTACAATTACATATCTTTTTGTATCAAAATATAAATGATAACCCTTACTGATTATTTTATCTTTATCAATTTCAGGGTTAGTTAATCTAAAACATTGTTTACCCCAAGGTGTGTCAGTCCTGACTATCATTCCATCTGCATAATATTCTAAATTTTCAATTGTATCTTTAATATCAATATAAAATTCACCATTATCTTCTTTATAAACTTTTGCTTTTAACGGATGCATAACTTTCAATCCATTATTAGCAAAGTGTTTTTCTGTTGATGGATATACACTAATCATTATAACCACCTACTTTTAGGATTGACTTCTATTTTTGTTAAATTACCAACCCAACTAATAATGTTTATACCTGAATTTAATTTTGGAAAATCGCCTGTCATTTGTCTGTTTTTTAAAATTAGTCCATGATATGCTTCTTCCTGTTCAGAGTCAATAGTTATATAATCATCAACCATATCTACTGAAAAAATTTGGTTTCCATTTACTAATAATTGAATTGTACCTGTTCCATACAATGTGATTATTGGTTTAGATTGTTCATATCCTCTATTTGATACTTTTAATGAGGTTTCATTAGTAATATTTAAAACAAATGGTGCTTCATTTAATAAATATTTAAATGGTTGAACATAAAATTTTACACTTGCCTTTTTAAAATTGATTAATCTATTATAATCAATACTATCAATTATTTGTGCATTATAGTATTTATCAGGTTCATTTGATAATATCAACTTACCACTTCCATTAAAATAATTGATAATTTCATCTATATCATAATTTTTAGTTAAACCAATTGAAATTGTTTTTGTATAACTTTTATATCCTAAATATTCAACAACATCGCCATCTTTTCCATCAATTTCAGTTGTTGTTGTTCTCATTTTAGGCTTAGAAATAGGTGATAACTCACTTATCAATAATCCTTTTACATCATCACTATGTCTATTTTTCCAAATTATATAACTCATGAATAAATCACCCTTTCTACCTTATCAACTACTAATTCACCAAATTTATCACCATCTACTTTGAATGACATACCATCCAATGCATCCTGTAATGCATTTACTAAAGAAGAATAGTTATCACTAATTCCATAATTACCTGTTGTATTACTATTTAAATTTAAATTTGGTGAAACATCTAAATCAGTAGGTAAAGATTTTTGAATGGTATCATTTACATTGCCCATTTCATCTTCAAAACCTACACCTATACCTTTGGCTAAATTAACACCAATTTCATCTCTAAATACAGTAGATGGACTATGAATTCCAAAAATACCTTTAATCCCATTAACAATACTTTTTCCAAAGCCTTTAATCTTATCTAAAACCCAATCTTTGGCATTGTTTATACCATTCCATAAACCTTTTACTAAATTTTTTCCAACATCTAACATTCCTGATATTCCATTGGTAATACCATCTTTTACTTTTCCAAGTAATTCCTTACCTATATTCCACATTTTTGAATAATAACTTGCTATGCCTGATACTAATGAACTAATTATTTGTGGAATTTTAGAAACTAATTGTGGTATTGCTTTAACGATACCCCATGCTAATTTAACAGTAAGTTCAATACCTGCTTCAATTATTTTTGGTAAATTATTAGTAATTGCTTGAACTAATTTATCTATTATTTCAGGAATTCTATCAATTAATTTTGGCAATGCCTCAATTAATCCATCTGCTAATCCAATTAGTAATTGAATACCTGCATCTATGATTAAATCAATATTGTCTAATAATGTATCTACCATAGTAACAACTGCATCAACCATTTGTGGAATTAAGGTAGGTAATGATTGTGCTATTCCTTGTACTAAGGATACTATTATTTGAATTCCCATTTGTAAAATTTGTGGCAACATCGCAACAATTCCATTTATAATCATACCCATTGCACCATTTATACTTGGTATAATATCAGGTAATTGATTAGCCATACCAGTAATTAAATTTTGAATAAGTTGCATTCCCATTGGAACTACATTTTGAAGCAATAATGCTAATCCATCAGTAATTAAAAGACCTATTCCCTCGACTGCTATTTCTATTCTAGGTAATAAATTATCACCAGCAGTTACTACACTATCAACAAAATTATTAACCAAAGTTCCCCAATCTGCATTGTCATCGGCAACCCCTGTTAATAAATTGCTCCATGCAGATTTCATTGAAGCAACTGACCCTTGTATTGTTGTACTTGCTTCTTTGGCAGTCGTACCTGTGATACCCAATTCACCTTGAATTACATGAATTGCATTATAAACATCACTTAAATTGGAAATATCGTACTTGACACCACTAATTTTTTGTGCATCTTTTAATAATCTTTCCATCTCAGACTTAGTACCACCATAACCTAATTTAAGATTATCTAACATGGTATAATTTTGCTTAGCAAATCCTTGATATGCACTTTGTATCATAGACATATCTGTACCCATTTTATTTGCATTGTCAGACATATCCGTAATTGCCATATCAGCAACTTCTGCACTTTTAGCAGTATCATTATTTAAACTCTGTAATAGACTTGCAGAGAATGATGTTACTGTTTCCATATAATCATTTGCAGATAAACCAGCAGTTTTATAAGCATTATTAGCATAGCCCTCAACAATACCTGCACTATCTTTAAATAATGTTTCAACACCACCTATTAACTGCTCATAATTAGCATAACTATCAATAGCAGATTTACCAATATCTAATAAAGCAGAACCAACTGTTTTCATTGCTCCTGCTAAACCTTTAATACCTGCTATAATACCCTCACTTATTAAGTTACCTTTTATCAAATCCCCTAATGTTAGAGTATTATTACCTGCTTTTTCTTCTTCCGTTGCAAAATCCTTAACAGACTTTGCATTATCTTTAAAATTATCTTTTGTTTTTGATAATATATTATTATTATCTTGAATTTCTTTTGATAAATCACTACATTGAGTTTTTGCATCATTCAATTTAACTTTATAATCATTTATTTTCCTACTATTGCTATCATAAGCACTTTCAGATTTAGATAATTCTTTTGATAAATCTGCAACAATTTTTTCTTGTTTGGATATTTCTTCACTTGTTGCAGTTGTGCTATTTTTCATTTTATCTAATGTAGTTTTTTCTATATCTAATGAACTTCTTAATTTATCAATTTGATTTTTGTTTTTTGATTGTTGTTCAGTAAAATCTTTAATGGCATCAGAACAAGTTTTAACAACATTTTGTTCTTCTTGAAGTTTCTTATTAAGTGCATCATTTTTGCTTCGTAAATCGCCTATTTTATTACCATTATTAGTAAATTCTGTTGAAACAAGTTTTAATTCACTACTAACTGCTTTTAAATTGCTATTAATATTCTTTAATGCACTTGCATATTCACTTTCACCAGTTAATTTTACTGTTCCACCAAATGAACCTGCCATAGTTTTACCTCCCTCCTATAACCATTCATCTTCTTCTGCTTGGGCTTTTTCCATTTCTCTATAAGTTGAATTTTTTTCTAAATCAAAATAAAATTTGTATTTTTCCCACAACATATTGAATTTTCTTAATGTCATTCTAAATACTTCCTTTTCACTAAAACCCAACTTATTAACACCAATAAATGAAAACCACGAGAAATCTATTTTTTCGTTTTCATCTTCCTCGTGGATTACTCGTTTTTTGGTTTATCATCCTTAGTTGAGTTAATAACTGTTGAATTTAATTTTTGAGTGGCTTCTTTTAATCCCATTTCTGTAATTAATCTACCAACTTGCTTTTCAGTTAAATATGGCTTTTTATTATCTGTTAAGGTTTCATTTTCAATATCAATCGCTTCATTTAACATTGCTTTAATTCCAAATATTAAAGCCTTTATATCAACTTCGCCCTTTTCACCTTTTCCATCAGTTAATTCACCCCATCTTGCAAATGTTTCATATTCAATTTGAATTTCTTGCATAACATTTAGGTTAAAAACTGCTTTATATTCTTTACCATTTACAGAAAAAACTGCTTCTTTTTCTTTCATAATCTCACCCTTTCTAAATATAAATAAAATAAAAAAGGGTAAAGACCAGATTAATTTCTAGTTCTTTACCCTTTCTTCTATCAGATTTTTTCACTGTTTCTTCGAAAAGATTTATAAGTTTTCTTTATTAAAATTTTTGACTATTTTTTTGTTAATAAACTATCTAAGTATTCACTCGCTTCTTCATAAGTAGCAAATGTTTTAGCCCTAGACCACTCACCATTGGCTTTTTTCATTACAGTTCCCTCTATTGAAATTGTAGTGAATTCAATTGACTCACCTTTTGTTTTTTCATCAGGCATAGTATCTTTGAATTTAACCTTTGATAAGAATTCTACTTTATACTTATAGACACCATTAACAATTTTAGTTAAAATTCTACCAAATGCAACATAAGGTGCTACATCTGTATCTTTTCTAATTACTTCACCAAATGTAGTGCTTTTTTCATAATAAGTTGTACCTGTCGTAAAAGTAGAACCTGTAAACTTAGTATATTCACTACCTGATTTAGTATAATATGTTTTGCTTGATGTTGGTGTTTTATCAGTAGTAGCAACATATTCTTCACTAATAGTGTGTCCTAATAATGGTGCTAATACTTTATCATCATCATCATCAATAGAAATTGTTACACTTCCTTTATTGAATGTATAATCACTTTCTGCTAGTGCATCATCGCCATATAATTCTGCACTATTTAATTCCAATGAAACCTTACAATCTATTGCTTTACCAAGCGATTTAGGTGCAATAACATTTTCGTTTTCATCTAATTCAGAATATCTAAAATTCTTTAAACCTATTCTTGCCATATCATATCCTCCTTAATTTTTCAAATGTTACAACAAAATGGTGATATTTGGTATCTGTTTCATACAAATCACCCTCATCACCTAACCAGTCGTAATTATGACTTTTTAATATTTTCTTTAATTCCTTAACTATATTTAAATAATTCCCTTTTGTATATATATTAAATTCTAATTCATTTTTACTATAAACAACTTCATCATCCTCACTATAACAAGGAGTATCACCATCATTGTAATAAACTATATAATCAATACTATTGCCTGTATATTCCATAAAACTTATTGGAATATCCTTTTTATCAACAGTTATTTTTCCTTGAAAAATTTCTTCTATTTCTTCATTCATAATTTATCACCCCTTTGGTAAATATTTATCTTGAACCCTAATCATTTCTCTTTCAATATCACTTTTTACAAAAGATTTTTTAAAAAAAGGTTTCCTTTTTTCGCCTCTTGAATTTCCGTGTTCTCTTGAATTGGCAATTAAAGGTGCAGGTTTAGACTTATCACCTCGTAAATATCCATAAATACCTATTTTAGTATTTACACCACCATCAGATGGTGTTTTATAAGTCTTTGTAATCTTTAAACACTTTTCTAAATCAGCAGAATGTTTAAATGATTTTCTCATATTTACAACTGCCTTTTTATATACAGTTTCTGCTCCTGCCTTAGTCATTTCACCAATCATCTCTTGACAACTAGACTCCAACTTTTCAAAAGATTGAATTATATCAATCGGTAATTCTGCTTTAAACTTTGCCATTATTTATTAACCAGTTTTGCTTGAATTTCTAATTCAATATGTTTTTCATCAATATCATTTAAATATTCAATTGTATAAGTTTTTGAATTATATTTAATAATCATATCTCTACTAATATTAACCTGTGGATATCTTATAGTAAAATTTGTATATGCTTTTTCAAAATCACTATCATTTTGAATAAGGGTATAACCCCTAGTTGTTTTTATAGATGCATAAGTTTTTAATACAATATATTCTTCATCTTTTTTAAAGCCACCTTTATCCTTTACAGGTTTAATTCCAAGTATTTCTATCTTTTTATTATACTTACCTGCATTTATCATAAAAGGTTATTATCATGTTGCCCTAAAATAGATGAAACAACTTTATTTACATTGTTTTTATCAACATATAAAGTTCTATTATCATACATATCTTGACATAATACAAAGACAACTATAACTAAATCACTATATTTATCCACATCATCAATACCAGTATTATTTTTTATATAGTTTATTGAACTATTTAAAATCGTTTCTAGGAATTTTTTATCATCTTTTAATAAGTCATCACTTATCCTAAGATAAGTCTTTAAATCTTCAACAGTAATTTCACTAACCTTAGTAATCATATTGTTTCCTCCTTTTGGAAGTTTAGCCCGAACAACAAATTAATTACTTATTGTTAGATGCTTTATTGGTATCTTTATTATCATCTTCATTTTCGCTATGGTTTTCAGTAGCACCATCTGTACCATTTCCATTATTTTCAGTATCATCAGTAGAAGCATCGGCAGAGGCATTTTCTAGTTCTTGAACTTTTAAAATCAATTCTGCTTTTTCTTCTTCTAATTTTGTATTTTCATCAGTAAGTTTAGAAATTGTTGATTTTAATTCAACAATTTCTTTATCCTTATCTGCATTTTTTTTATCTTGCTTACTATATTCAGCGATAAAACCAGCCTTGATTAAAGACTTAGCAAAATCTTTGTCTTTAATTTCAATTAGTTTACCCTTTGTACCTGAATATTCCTTACCAGCAAAACTTTTTAAAACAATATACATTATTTTTCTGATGGATTAGATGGTGTTGTTGCTGATTTTATATCTAATGCTGATAATTTTTGAAGATGTTCAACTTTTGCATCTGCTTCTAACCATGCAACGATACCAGTAGCATGTTGAGTAGCATATTTTTCTTTAAGAATTTGTAATTCTAAGTCTTTTGATTTCTTTAAAGCAATACCACTAAAATTACCAAAAATTATAGGTCTTTTTCCTGCTTCAATACCTGCCATATTATCAGAAACATAAACAGGGTATCCTAAGACTTTACCATCAAATTCACCAGTTGGGTCTGCAACAAAGATAGGATTATCATTTGCATCTTTAATTAATTCAATAGCAGTTTCAGTATCTTGGTTCATTACCCAAATAGAACCTTTTCTAAATGATTGAATAACTTTATTCTTTAATTTTACTAAATCATCATAAGTGATAACTGCTGTTGCAACTTCATGAATTCTAGTAATATCTTTACATCCAGTTATTTTGTCAGAACCATTTAAAATTTGTCCTTCTAAGAAGATTTTTACATATTCAGCAATAATATTTATTACCATATTAACTAAATCAATATCAGTATTATTAATTAATGAATTACCTAATTTTGCTAATGCACCAATTAAATAATCATCTAAATCAACAGAAGTTATTGCTCCTGCTTTTTCAACTAAATCAGTAAAATCTTCTGCATAAGATACTGTAATATCATTACCTTTGCTATCTTTACCATAAACAGGAATTGATAATTTACCCTTTGTGTTGTATGGTGTACATTTTTCTAGGATTGGACTCATATTATAAGCAGTCATGATAATTTTATTTGCAATTGTAGTAGGTATTACTGCTCCTGCTTTACCTTTACCAAAATCACCATCTGCTCTTTGTTCTACGAATTCACCTCTAATATATTTGGCAAAATCTTCAATATCTCTTTGTTCAATTTCCATTGCTCTTTCTTCTTCTGACATATTTTTTCCCTCCTTTTCATCATTTTTACTTGCACCATCTTCTTCTGTTAGTTGGCGACTTTTATTTATCTTAGCAACTGTATCATTAATTGCTTGGATATCTTTTTCAAGTTGATTGAACAATTCATCTTCTTCTGGTGTCATTGCTCTTTCTTCACCTTTTACTTTTTCGACTAAATCAGTCATTTCTTTTTGCTTGTCTGCTTTCATTTCAGCATACTTTTTTAACTCATTGTTTTTCATTCTGTTTCCTCCTTAATTTTTTTTATTCTATTCTCGTATTCAGAGAAATCTATTTTTTCAACTTCCTGTTTAGGTTGTTGTTCGGGTTTTTCTTCATACCTTACTTCTTTATATCCACCTCTCACAACTTTAACTTGCTTAGATGTATCTATACTTACAACACCATCGGTTATTGTATAAGGCATCTTATACAATGTACTATCTTCTTTTGTACTTCCATAAACAAAATAGTCATCATAATCTTCTAACCAACCGTTGCTAAATGTTTGCCTATAAGCACCATTTAACAATTCTCTTTTTTGTGATGCAGTCATGCTACTAAAATTTTCATTTTTGACACTATCTTCTGATTGTGTATTTTCATCACTTTCAGTTTCTTCATATCTAAATTCAATTTCTTTTACTTCACCATCACGCATTTCAATACTTGTACCAATATAAGCAGGTATCTTTCTATCATCAATAATAGATACTTCAAATAAATCAATATCTCTTACTGTTCTTTCACTAATACCATTGTCATTTATTTCTTCATCTTCTTTATTACAAATAAAGCCAAATGACCAACCTCGCAATTTATTTTGTTTTGCTTTCTCTATGACAGTAGCATCACTAACTTCAACTATTGCTCTTAAACCAATATTATCTTCATATAGTTTTGCACTTCCATCTTTGGTATTAGCAAGTTCCATATCGTAATTATGATTTAGTAAAACTTTAATAGCATCATTCTTTTCAATGGCTCTTTGAAATACAGATGGCATTATTCTTTCAATAAACTTTTTACCATTTTTATTAGTAAGAGGTTTTGAAAATCTTTCAACTGCATTTACATAACCATCAATAATTACTTTGTCATCTCTAACCTGTATTTTCATTATTTTCACCTCCATTCTCACTATTCTTACTCATATCCATTAATGCACCTGTATTTGGTGTATAATACTTCTTTTCAGTAGTATCATATAGAACATTTGCAAGACTTAATTTAATTACATCTAATCCATCAATAGCATCATAATCTTCTTCTGCACGAATTTCATTTGTGCCAAGCCATCCTGTATCAGATGCGATTTTATAAGCCTCATATCTTTCTTTTAATGAACCACGAGTGATTTTCTTTGTATCAAATGCAAAATAAAAAACTCCTTTTTCGCTTTCAAGCAAGAAGTTTTTATTTAAAGCACTTTCTATTGCACTTATAATTGGCATTACTGCATCTTTAACAGTTTCATCATAGTTTGAAGAAATATGAAATACATCATTTATATCTTCTTTTAATGTTTTCTTTCTTTCATTAATTTGTAATTCAACAGAAGAATTTGCACCCTCTTTAAATTCAATACCATCATTAAGAACAATAACATTTTCTTCATTGTTGCCATAATAATTTTTCCATGCTTGTTTTAACTTTTCCATTTCATCTTTTCCAAGTTTTTTAGTAGCAGTCAAAAATCCTTTTTTTCCACCACCTTTTTTAACAAGACCCAGTTCATAAAGAATTGTTGTAAATGATGTTTCTAATGATTTAGATATTTCATCAACAATACTTTTTCCTGTTGCACCATCTGTTGTATTTCTTAATATAGTTAAAAAATTAAAAGTTTCATAAGGTTTTCCATTTACTTCATATTTGACATCTTTGAATATAGGGTCATAATTTTTCATGATGGATATTTGAGTAGGCTCTACATATCTTATTGATTTAAATTCATTTTTTGATTTTTCAAGATAAATGTAAGCACCTTTTTCAATGAGATAATCTCTTGCCATTGCTTTTTTTAATTGGAATGGGTCGAGTGTATCACCAGTATCTTGATTTAGCAATTTTGTTCTACCATCTTTTAAAACTTCGACAACTTTTCTTTTGCCATCAGTTATTTCCTCTTTGTATAGTCTAATAGGTAACATTGCAACCATATTTGATATTCTATCGACTGCACTTGAAACTGCTGGAATTGACATTGCCTTATTTTTATTTATGGTTTCGCCTTTTAACAATGCTTGTAATAAAATATCACCAGTTGATTGGCTTTCTATTGGTGTATCAACTGCTTCTTCTTTGGATGCTGATGCTTCATCTCTTTTTGAAATCCAATTAAATAATCTCATTTTTTTCACCACCTTTCAGCAATAAAAAAAACAAACATTCCTGTTTGTTCTCGTATCTCTACATATACATTATATCATTAATAGAGTGTGAAAAATGTGAAAGTTATCCAACCTGAACAAAAAAGTTTCCATTTTCCAAGTATATTTCCTGTTGCAATAGATAAATGGCATTTAATAAAGAAAATATCAAATCGACTTTACCATTAGATTTCTTTTTATGAATATATCTATTCATATTAGTATCATACACACATTTAGCATTTTGAAAATTTATTTCAAGTAATTTATTAGTTTCATATTTAAACTCTCTATTCATTATTTTTTCGTAAAGTAATTTTGTTGGTGGATGCAATGTATCTGAATGTTGTCTTACTTGAACAGTTGTATATTTTGTATCCCATTTTTGAGCAGAGGACAATGCATTATATCTATCATAACCTATTCCCATAACTACAACATCATATTTTTCTTCAATTGAAAAAACAAAATCTTCAATAACTTTATAATCAACAGTTTTATCACCACAAGCAATACATTTCATCGCATTTATAAATTCATTATAATTTATTTTTTCTATTTGATTTTTTTCTTCTATTCTACCCTCAGGGATAAAACCAATTGCTTCTGCTAAAATAGTACCATCATCATCGGCAACCATACCAACACCACAGTTATCATTAGACATCGCTAAATCGACACCAATAAAAACTTCTCTACCAGTCCAATCAATTTTATCAACTCTACATTTTTGAACTTCACTAACATCAATAAAACTTTCAGTACCTGCACCTTGATAAATAATGTTACAATGTTTCGTTAAAAAGTTTTCTCTCTTACTTTCAGTTTCTATTGCTTTCTTTCTTTTATCAAGTAAATCAAGATAAACTGCTTCTATTTCACAGGCTAATGGATTAGATTGCAAGATAATATCATCATCAGTAGTCCAATTCTTAGTTTCGTTCGGTTCAAACAATAAGCCAAAGATATGTTCATCCTCTATAATCCCATCTAATACTTTTTTAAAATAATTGACTTCATCTTCCATTGGATTATCAAATGTCGGATACTTTGTTGATATTAAAAAACCTAATTTATTGACAACAAGTAATTGACCTGACCTCATGGCTTCAATAGGATAAGAATTAACCAAAGCACCTACTTCATCTGCAACGAATACTGTTGGCTCTCTACCATCCATCCTGTTTTTAGAAGTGTTTAATGGTGTATATACTGTTTCAGTAGGTTTGTGTGTTATATTATCTCTTAATATTTTAAATTCGCCATCCTCAAATACATCAATATTTGCTTTAATCAAAGGTTCAAGTGCCTGTTTAATTTCTTTTGCTAATGTTCCATCAGGTGCAACAGAAAAGAACCTTGAAAATTTAGGCTCTAAATAAAATAACAATAATATTAAAAATGCAACTATAAATGTTTTACCATTTTTACGACATATTTCAAGCAGTACCGTTTCATATCTTCTTTTTTTCTTATTATTTCTATATACAGTACAAAGACTTGCTACAATTAACAACCATTGATAGCCTGACAAGGCATCATATATTTTGCATCCAGTCTTAATACCTTTTGCCATTACTAAAATTTTACATATTTTATCTATCTTAGCAATCCTTTTTTCATTTATAATGTATTTATTATCATTACCATCGGCAATATCAAGAAATATTTGACATTGTTTTTTTACATATTTAGGCGATATAAACTTTCTTTCACCATTTCTTTCATAATATAACTTTGGAGGTTGTACCTCATCATTAACTATTTGTTTTGCATAAATATAACTGGGATGTGTTTGAATATTATTCATCATCATTATCTTCTTCGCTTAAAATATCCATCAAAGTTTTTTTCTTTGGTGGTGGTGCTGATATAGAAAGTTTTGCTCTCGCTTGTGGTGAAAGTGATAATTCATTACAACACCTAAAAAAATCTTTTGAATACATATCCCTAGCAGATTTTAAATTGATAATAAGTTTAACATCCAATTTATCCTGCTCTTTGCCATTTTCATCAGTAACCTTACTAGCATTATTTATTTCTTTTTCAATACTCTCTAATCTTTCAATAGTAATAGCAGTTTGATTTAATAAATAAACATCTAAATTACTTAAAATATCTTTGTTAAGGTTTTTTAGTATATCTTTAAATATTGCCTTTTGTCTTTTATTCAAATATTTAAATGGTTTTATCTTATCATTCTCACCTCGTAATTTTTTTTCAGTTTCTTCTCTTTGCTTTCTTTCTTCTTTACTCATTTTTTGAAAATTTGTATCAATTGCTTTTGCTGGTCTTGACATATTATCACCTCCATTTCATCTAATTCAAGATTTACTGATTTTCATTTTGGGCATTTTTTGTATTCAAAGGTGGGCAGTAGGTTTCGAATTAAATTAAAAAAATCAATTTTAAAAGGTAGGGGGGTACTTTCGGTTGATTACTTCTTTTTTTATTGCTTCTAAATCACAATTTTCATCGATTAATTTAGTCAAAATATTTCTTGGTATTATTCCTTTATCTGCTAATTTATGATGATAACAACATAGTGTAATTAAGTTGTCATCATCTAATCCTTTTGTACTATCTTCTTCTAGTGGAATTATATGATGAACCTCTAACTTATCAAAGTTATAAATCGTTTGTGTATCAAAGATATTTGCTAAACAAGCCCTACATAAATTCTTATCTCTTTCTCTAATATCTAAACTCTTTTGATGCCATCTATAAGTCTTACGAAATTTATCAGCAGTTGATGTACCTCTTACCTGTCTATTTACATAACATTGCTTATTAAAATCATGTATTTTCCCACACCTGCTACAACTCTTTAACATTGCATCACCTCCAACACAAAAAAAGACAACTGCATACAGTCGCCTTTACTCATAATTGTACAAATACATTATATCATTGTTTGTATGTGAAAAATGTGAAAGTTTTTAACTAAAATTAAATAGATTTAATTGTTTTTGTTCTTTTTTTATTATTTTTTGACTATTTTTAATATTTAACTTTTTATAACATTCAGAACACAAACATTTATTATCAAAACTTTTTAAATAGTCGAATTTATTACAAATATCACATTGGTCTTTAAAACTATTTTTATTCATTATTTAACAACTTCTAGCATATATAACAATTGCTTTTTGCTTAAAATATTTATCTGCTTCTGTATGCATTGTCATTTCAAATTCATCATCATCTAAATCTAAATATTCTGCATCGCCATCATGAATATCACATAAATATTCTGTCATTCCCTCTTTATCTAAGAATATTCTATCTTCATATTCGTAAATATAACAAATAGAACAAGATAACTTTGATAAATACAAATATCTAAACTCATCAGTTAATTCATCAGTTGCACACATACAAACAACATCTAAATTAGGATTATTTTTTATTAATTTCAATAAATCGTGTTTAAATTCATTAGATTTCATCTGTTACCTCCTTTAATTTATCTAATATAACTTGTAATTCAATATATGTTTCAGTAAATAATCTATCTTTATAACTACTATTTTCTAACCCCATCTCATAATTATCAGATTTCTTTAATTTAGTTTTTATGGCATTAATTAGTTGATTTACAATTTCCTTTTGCCTTATATTTTTATTTTTTTCTTCTCTATACCACTTTTGATAATCTAAATATTCATTTTTCAATATTTTGTATTTTTCATCTTCTGCAACAAACACTACTTCATCAGTAATTTTATTCTTACAATAAATGTATCCATCGTTTGAATAAAATTCTAAATATTTTGCATTTTTAATATCAATAATATCAATCATTTTTTTCATATACTTCTATCCCATCAGCATACAATTTTGTTGTTTCATTAGTACCTGTAACTCCTAAATATTTACCTTTATATACTAAAAGTTCCTTATATTCATCTAGTGTTATAGTAATTACCTTTTCTTCTTCTACTGGTTCTAATTTAATCTCTTTGTTTTCGGAATTAAGTCTTGTAATGCGTTTATTATATTCTATTGCATCATCTATTATATTTTTAATTACTTTCATTGTTTTTTATACCTCCTAATCTTCTCTAAACACTTCTTCAATTTCACTAGGTAATTTATCAATAATTCCTAGTTCTTTCATTTTTTTACCCAATTGCAAGTATGTTTTATCAAATTCAAATGATTTACATTTAAGAAAATCTTTGTATCCCATATTTACTGTATTAACACTCCAAGCAGATAAATTAACAGTCTTACAAGTACATTTACCTTTATCATTTCTATACTTACACCTTAAATCAGCACAATAAACCATAATTTCAACCTCCAATCGAATATATAGGAATTTAACAAAATGACATAATTCTGTTAAATTCATTTTTTTATATTAAAATCTTAATTTTACCTATATTTTATAATCATTTTCCTGTTGTCAGGAAAGTGCTATTTTTTTGTTGAATTTACAACTTTTCATTTTGTAAAATTGTATAGGTTTAAGTGAAGTGATATGCTAATGCATACCACCTAACTACCTAAATAAAAGTTCTTTCTTTTTTCATTTTTATCATCTGTATTCCAACAAATGTATAAAAGTGTTACTCTTTCGCTAGAATGATTTAACATTTCTTTCAAGCCAATAATATCACCTGTTTTTTCATAATATTGCCTAGCAAAGTATTTTCTTAACGAGTGGCATCCAACAGGATATGACACTTTAACTGCATCAGCAAGTTGTTTTATTACCTGCCATGCTCTTTGCCTAGTAATTGGTTTATTTACACCTTTTCTGCTTTTAAATAAGTATTCACCATCTATTAACTCATTTCTATTGATATAGCCTTGAATATCCTTGTATAGTGATGGATGCAGTTCAAATGACTGTTCCTTATTAGTTTTAAATTCTCTTGTATAAACACCACCATTTTTAAAATTATCAACTCTTAATTGAAGTATATCTTCTATCCTAAAAGCCAAATTCATTCCAATAACTAAAATCATATAATTTCTATCCCATAAATACCTTTGTTCTTCATTGTTGTCTAATTCTGCTTGATTTCTTGTTTTTTTACATAATACAAGCATATTATTAATATCATGTGCCTCAAATGGTCTTACAGTCTTTCTACCAAAGTTTACTCTAAATGTTCTACTCATAAGCAGTCCTCATTTAATCAATCTTATAGCAGATATTTTGCCATTTTTTGTAAGCATCAAGATATAGTTCTTTTTTATCACCGTTATATGTAAATTCATAATACATTCCATCTGATAATGTTGTACTTAATAATGCCTTATTATTTTGTAATGTTTTACAACTCCAAACTACAAATACACAATCTTTTGTAATATTTATTAAATCATCACTTTTATCCAAATTAGAGTTCACATATTCAACTAATTTTGATACACATAAATCAATAAATTCGTTATTCTTCATCAACATTCACCTCTTTTACTATAAAATCATCACCATATACACTATTTATTTCATCGCATAATCTTTGTGCTTCTATTGAAGTATTAAAATATAACAATTCTAATTTTTCATTAATATCCTTGTCTTTAAATATATATGGTTCTAGTGGATAGCAACTTCTATATATACGATGCTTCCCAATATCGGTAGAATAATATAATGCTCTTTCACCACTCATGCCTAAACTTTCACCTTTTATATTAAATTGTTCTTTACTTGGTGCTAAACAAATGTATTTAACCATTTTATTCAACCTCCCCAGTTTCAAAGTTTATTTTCATTTGGTTTTCATCAACATTTTCTTTTGGAATATATTTTAATAATTGCAAAGGTGTTTCTAATGGAATATCATGGGTTGACATATAGTCCTTTATTTGCATTGCCAATTCTTTTTCAGTATTTTTTAGTTTAAATAATTTTTTTACTGCTATTTCTATATATGTTGGAACATTTACATATTCCATTTCTTTATCTTCTATCATTTTTCATACCTCCAATATTTTTTACAACTTTCATCTTGAAAAAACTCATTTAATGGTAAATTACTGCATCTATAATCATTAGCAAAGTCTATTGCTTCATAAATTATTAAACAAGTAATCGCAAAGAACAATAATATTCCTATTGCTATACCAATGTTTTTAATCTTATTCTTCTTTTCCATGCTTAGGTTCATATTCAATCCTTTCTAGTTGTCTATCAACTTTATTTTTCATGATTGCTTTTATATCTTCTGTTGGAATATCATAATATAACTGAAATTGCTTTAACATAACCATAACATCTGCAATTTCTTCTTTGATATGTTCTTTTGAATAATCAACATTTTTTATATTTAGTAATGGTGCTACTGCATTAGTTATTCCTATGGCAATACTTTCTATTATTCCTGTATTTCTTCTTTTTATAATTGCCTCATTTAATTCAAATACTTCACTTTGAAAATATTTCAATTGTTTATCCATGCCATAATGATTTATAATCTTTCTTAATTTTTCATTCATTTATTTTTCCTCCTTTTTTCATTTCTAGCATTAAATCTATTTTGAATTTATCTTTTGCATTTCTATAATATATTGATTTATATACTTCTAAATCAAATCTATATCCATCTATAAAGAAATCAGATGGTACTAAATCAATAAATTTTATACCTTTGTTTTTTACTCGATATATTAATTTTATTTGACCATAAACAAACTTAAATTCCTTAGATGTCGGCAGATTTATTGAATACTCACCATTTTCAACATTCAAGTAAGTATCTTTAAATCTGAATATGACAAATTTATATGCTTGTGGGCAATATTTTTTTAAAGCCCTCAATTTTTTAGTGAATTCATTATCACTATTATTAGAAAGTGAATTATTAAAATTATCTTGATATACTTTCGACATTATCAACCTCATTGCTTAAACCTTTTGATAATATTCTTTTTAAAATATCTTTATCATCTTTGGAACATAGTGTTTTTTTATCTAAGTGTTCATAAGCATCTTTAATAATATTAAATAAACGATTTACCTCTCTATCAAAATCACATATTATTTTTTCATATTGCTTATTTTCAATTTCTACTTTTTCTAATCTTGCTAATTTCTGAACAGTTTCAATACTCAAAATCTCACTTTCCATAGGTATCACCCTTTAACAATGCTTTTAGAGTTTTGACTTTACTTCTCAAATTTTTATTTTCTTTTTTTACTCTATCTAATTCTTGGGGTTCTCTTAATTTATCCATAAATATTTTATATAATTCATCTTTTATTGTTTGTTCTAAAACAGAGTTTTCTAATTCAAGAGTATTTATCTTTTTAATTAGTTGAAATTTGTCTAATCTAAACAAATCAATTGCTCTTTTTATTTTTATCATCTGATGCAGACCTCCCTTTTAAATATTTTTTTAATTTGTAGTATGGGGTTGACCTATCAGCAATAATATCTTTGCTTACTTCTTTCCATGTTTTACCCTCTAAAAATCTTTTTCTAATAATAATACGAATTTCACCATCTTCAACAGTATTTAGAAATTCTTCTATTTTAGTTGCCTCATCAAGCAACTTATCTTTTTTATTTTCTAATGTTGTTTTTAATTTTGCTAATTTTATTCCTATTCTTTCAGTAGGATTGCTATTATTACCACTTGACACCATCGGCATACCTGTAATTTTAGAAGAACCAATTATTGTAGTTTCAATTTCTTCAATGTTATCTTTTATTTGTTGAATTTCAATTTTAACATTATGATATTGTGATAATTCTTTAATTGTCATAAGGTAAAGCCTCCTTTTTATTACTTTTTAATTTTATTTGTTCCAACTCATTAATTCTTTTTAAAAAATCGCTTGGATAATCTTCTTGCAATGAATACCATTCTGCCATACTTTCTAAATATTTTTTATCTTCTACATCTGCATCAGTATTATTTATCAATTCAACAAAATACGAACAGGCTTCTTTTCTGTATGTGTTTAAAATTGTCGGTATAGATGGCATATATTCTTCTTTCTTTATTATTTTTTTTAAAGTCATCATTAAAGCATTTGGATTTAGATTGCCAAGATATTCTTGATACATAGTAACCATTCCAACAAAATCTTCTTTTGATAATTTATTGAAATAATAAGGATATGCTATTTTTAATTTAGCAATGACACAACTAATTAACTTTGATTGTTCCATCATAAACTCCTTTTAATAAATCCCATTGTTCATCATTATTGTTCTTTGAAACTTTTGTATCTTTGTATTCATCTAACCAACATTGATTGTTAAAATAAGTATCACCATGCTTAATGTACTGCGAAGATATTTTATTTTTTTTAATGTATTCAATATAATTATTTATCCCATCATAGACTTGTTCGTATGTTGTTCCTTTTTTTCTTGATAATATATATTTAGTAAGTGCCTTTGCTTTACCTTTTTTATTTGGATATATTTCCCATAATTTTTCGAATTCCATATTAAATTTATTTTGATTTTCGTTTATAGGAACAATTGCTTTTGCATCATTAGATGCAGTAGATATATTATCCTTATCTATACTATCCTTATCTATACTTATCTTACCTATACTATCCTGTGGCAACCTTTTGGCAACCAAATGGCAACCATCATCACACAAAGTGTAAGAACCATTATCTTTAATACCTAAGCATTTTAATTCTTCTTGAAAATTCGTAGGTGTATATCTATCTTTTCTTAGAGTATTATGCATCCTCCAATGTTTTATAACAATAACTCCACTATCAAATCTAATGATAAAATTTTTAAGCATTAATACTTTTAAATCATCAATTGTGGAATGTGATTTAAACATTGCATTTTGAATTTGATTATTAAAGCCATCATCATCTGCACCTTGATTAAGGTGAAAATATAATGCTTGTGCTGAACTTGATAATTCTATAAATGCATCACTATCGGTGATTTTCTTTGTAAACATTCTTCTTTCTGCCATAGTATCACCTCATTTTCTAAACTCTTGCCACATCTTTTTTCCCAAGATTGCTATAATAAATACCCCCAACATAATTAAAATAATTGTTCCAAATAATTCTAATAATTTAAAAATCATAAATTTTCACCATCCTCATCTTTTAAATCTTTTGTAAGGCGATAGATGGCATAATTTGTTGAATGACCATACCTATTTTTGCCTTGAACCATTTCAGTTTCTATTCCAAAACCTCTTTCTCGTAAAATAAATATTATTCCTGATAATCTAGTTGCACCAAATTTTTCAATTGCTTCATAAGAAGTTATATATCCTTGCTTTCTAAGTAAACCTATTACCTCTGATATTTGACTTTTACTTTTTGCAGACATAGTATTTATCCCCCTCTTTTGTGTATTTGGCAGTTATACCATATCCTTGTGAAGCACATTCTTTTGAAACTCTTTCAATATGTTCTTCCATTTCTTTATCAAAATAATTTCCAATTGCTATAAATAATAGAATTACAACACCTATTCCTAAACCAACTAAAAATTGTTTTACCCATGGTTTTAATCTTCTTCTAGTCATGTTGTACCTCCTTAATTCCTAAATATTGATAAAACATATCAGGATAAATAATGTAATTCCATCTTTCTTTTACCTTTACTGCAGAACCAAATGGTAACCTCCCTGTTTGTAATCCCACTCTTATAAATTGTGGTGATTTATGCATCAATTCTGATGCTTGTTTAATTGTTATCTTTTTCATAAAAAATCCTTTCTTATAATTTGTTTTTTGTTTTTAGTTTGTCTGACTAAATATTAGTTAAGTTTTCCTTAACTTTTTGCGTAAAAAAATATATTCTTACATTTTCAATAGGTTCATTAAATAAGTGCATAGTCATTGCCATTTCTGGTTGTGTAAATGGTCTTTTGTTTTTAAATCTCAAATTCAATGTTTGTTCAGTTATACCAATATACTTTGCATATTCACTTTGTGTTAAACCTAACTCCCTTATTTTTCCTTTAATTTTGGAATAATCAAAGTTCATACTATCCTCCTTTCGGGTTAATATTTTCTTAACCTAAATAAAGTATAGTATATTTTTTCTTAACTGTCAATAATTTTAGTTAAGTTTTTTTTAATTTTTTTATTTTTTATTTAAAGTTTTGTTGCTTTTTTCTTAACTATTGTTTATAATAATATTAGAGGAGGTTGATATCAATGTTAGAGGATACCTTTGCCAACAGATTAAAAAAGGCACTCGATTACAATAATATGCGACCCATCGACTTAGCAAATAAGACTAAAATATCAAAAGCACAAATTTGCAATTATTTAAAGGGTACATATAAAGCAAAACAAGATAAACTTTATATCATTGCAAAAGCACTTGATGTCAGTGAAGCATGGTTAATGGGATACGATGTAGATATGGATAGAGAATGGTTTCCTGATAATAAAGAAGATTTAACAAATATAACAATTGATAATGCACGATACATCGAAACAACAACCAAAACTGTAAAGATACCAATACTTGGTAAAGTTCCTGCTGGTGTTCCTATTGAAGCAATAGAAGATATAATTGGATACGAAGAAATTCCTGCATCAATGTTAAGAGATGGCAACAATTACTTTTCATTAAAAATTGATGGTGATAGTATGTATCCTGATTATAAAACAGGTGATATTATTATAATAAGACAGCAAAGTGATTGTAATTCAGGTGATGATTGTGTTGTTATGGTTAATGGCGATGATGCTACTTTTAAAAGAGTTGTAAAGCAAGAAAAAAGCATAATTTTAAAACCGTTAAACAATGAATATGAGCCTTACTACTTTGATGAATATGAAATTATGACCAAACCAGTCAAAATTATTGGTGTAGCAGTTGAAGTAAGAAGAAAGTTGAGATAAATTTATGGGTACAAGAATTAGAACTGTTAATAAAATTGGAAAAGGAAAATATTTTACTACAAGTTGGAAAGTAAGCGATTATTTAATTTGTAACATTTTATATTTTGTATTTTTTTATTCATATTATTTAATTTTTAAATATTTATTCTACATACCTATTAAATGGTGTATTACAAAAATTATTGAAATTGTTAAATCAAAACAGGCATAAAAAAAGACCTACTGCTTGAACAGTAAGTCAAAATGAAAAATCACATTTAGTCAGACAAACTAAAAACAAAATATAAGATATAATGTTATGGATTTTTCTATTTCATTATATCAAAAATACTAGAAAAATACAAGAAAAGGAGGCATTTTTGATAAATGAAATTACCTAACGGATATGGTTCTATTCAAAAATTATCAGGGAATAGAAGAAAACCATATATTGTAAGAAAAACAGTAGGATATGATGAAAATGGTGTTCAAATCAGAAAGATTGTTGGATACTTTGAAACAAGAACAAAAGCATTACAAGAATTAGCACTATTTAATGAAAATCCTTATGACATAGATGTAAGAAAAATAACAGTTTCAGAACTTCATGCTAAGTGGCAAGATGAAAAATATCCAAAAATTGCCTACAAGACTACAAAAGTATATGATATGTGCTGGAATTATTGTAAAGATATACAAGATTTACCTTTTGTTGATGTTAAAATAAATCACCTACAAGCAATTGTTGATGGTATGGGTGAAAAATGGTCAGCAAAAAAGGCATTTAAAATATTATGGCATCAAATGTATGATTATGCTATTAAAAATGATATGAATGTAAGAAAATATTCTGAATACATTGATATAGGCAAAAAAACGACCAAATTAGAGCGAATTCCATTCGAGCAGTGGGAAATAGACAAGTTTTGGGAAAATGTCGCTAGAATGGACTTTATTGACTGCATATTGATACTTATTTATACAGGAATGAGGGTTGGCGAACTTTTGGATATAAAGATAGAAAATGTTCACCTAGAAGAAAAATATATGCGAGGTGGTTCTAAAACAGAAGCAGGTAAAGATAGAGTTATCCCTCTACATAATAGAATATTACCTCTTGTTAAAAGATGGTATGATGATGCTATCAAGGTTGGTAGTGAATACTTAATTTTCAATCATGAATATAAACAAATGCTTTATTGGAATTTCTATCATGAAAAATTTGAAAAGATTATTGAGCAATTAGAGATGGATAAAAAACATAGACCACATGATACAAGACATACTTTTGCTACAATGATGGATAGAACACCTGCTAATAAATTATGTATCAAAAGAATACTAGGTCATGCAAGTAAAGATATTACTGATAAAGTTTATACACATAAAGATATTGAAGAACTTATCGAGGCAGTTAATTACCTTGAATAAGTTCTTTTTTATATATCAAAAAATCTCGTATTTATTTTACGAGATTAAGAAGTACATTTTACTCTTTTTTGTGTTGCCTACCTGTTGCCTACTTGTTGCCTACGAACCGATTTCAACGGTGTTTAACGAATATCTTAACAAAAGAAAAACCCCATAAACACTAAGTTTAAGAGGTTTAAAAGAAAATATAATTCTATCTCTTTGAGAATTGTGGAGCTCTTCTTGCTTTCTTAAGACCATATTTCTTACGTTCTTTAACTCTTGGATCTCTTGTAATAAATCCAGCATTTTTAAGAATATGTCTATAACTATCTTCTCTTGTTTGGTCAGTATTAGCATCGAATGCTAAAAGTGCTCTAGTAATACCTAAACGAATTGCTCCAGTTTGTCCAGAAAATCCGCCACCTTTAACATTGATATCAATATCAAATCTGTTTTCATTTCCAGTAGCAACTAGAGGTTGTTTTAAATCCATTACTAATGTTGCATAAGGCATATAATCATTAACATCAACACCATTAACAGTAATATTACCAGTACCACCAACAAGTCTAACTCTTGCTACACTTCTTTTTCTTCTACCAGTTGCTGTCCATTCTTGTTTCTTAGCCATAATTCCTCCTAATTAATTTCTAAAGCCTTAGGCTTTTGAGCTTCATGCTTATGATTTGCATCACGATAAACAAATAATTTCTTACCCATAGCTCTTCCAAGTCTGTTATGAGGAAGCATTCCCTTAACAGCTCTTTCAACCATTTCTTCTGGATATTTTTCAATCATTTCTTTAGCACTACGTTCTCTTAGTCCTCCTGGGAAACCACTATGATTATAATATTTCTTATCTTCTAGTTTATTTCCAGTTAAAACTACCTTATCAGCATTTACAATAATTACATAATCTCCGCAATCAACATATGGAGTATAAGTAACTTTGTGTTTTCCACGTAATACATGAGCAGCTTTAGTTGCAACACGACCTAAAGTTTTACCTTCAGCATCAATCACATACCAATTTCTTTCGATATTTTCTTTTTTTTGCATAAATGTTTTCATAAAACTAATTCCTTTCACTATGTTTTTTGTTTAATTTTCCCACGACTAAACAAATCACATAAATAAAATGTACCGATTAAAATTATATGAAAAAAATAGCCAAAAGTCAAACCTTTTTAGCTATTTTCTTAAAATTTTACTTATTTTTTTACAAAAAACTCTTTTAATACTCAATTTTCTCTAAATATAACCCTTCCGCTGGAACAACACTTAATGTTTTATTAATATCTTTATCTAACATATTTTCTATAACATGAATATCTATTTTACCTTTACCAACATCAAGTAAAGCTCCTACTAAATGCCTAACCATATATCTATAAAAACCAATACCCACAAACTTAAATGTTAAAATATCACCATATTTTTTTATTTTTATCTTATAAATTGTTGATGTATAATCATCTCTATAACCACTAACAAAATTATGATAATCATAAGTACCCACTAATAACTTACTTGCTTTTTTCATACCTTTTATATCAAAATCATACTTTATTTGATAATAATAACCATTATATTTACTTTTATATTTACCAGTATTTACTTTATAAACATAAGTCTTTTTCTTAACATCATACCTAGCATGAAACTTTCTATTAACAAGCATACATTTATTAATAACTATTTCTTCTTTTAATAATTCATTTATTTTATCAATATCTTTATGGCTAATAATTTTATCTGTATCAAAATGAGCACATTGCATTTTAGCATGTACACCTGCATCAGTTCTGCCACTTCCCTTTATAGTAATTGGTTCATCTAACACTTTACTTAAAACTACTTCTAATGTTCCTTGTACATTTTTAACATCTTTTTGTCTTTGAAAGCCATGAAATCTTGTTCCATCATAACTAAACTTAATTAAATATCTCATGATTTAATCCTATAAATAGCTTTCAATAAATCATCTAATTCATTATAATGATTTATATTAACACCATAATCTAATGTTTTATTAGTAAATTCTACTATCTTTGGTACTTCAATATATTTTTCTAAACCTTTATCATATATATCATTTACTTCAAGAACTATTTTTTTATTGTTAATAACATATATCTTATCAACACAATTTATAAACATATTACTATTTCTATCTACTAAAACTATCTTTCTTCCATAATTAATTATCTTTTTAAACAATTTCTTAAAAAACTCTATATCTTTATTAGTTAAACCTCTACTAAAGTTAATTAACATAATTTCTTTATCTTGTAACTTACTAGCAAGTATTATTTTATTTTTATCCCTCAAAGATAACTCACTTATATCTTTATCTAAATATGTATCATCTAAACCAACCATTTTCAAAGCATCACTACTCTTTTTTACTACGATATCTCTTACTTTACCATTAACATTATCTTCTTTAAAATCATTACTTACAACACCTATAATATTACCATTTAATTTTAATTCCATAATGCCTCCGTTAGTTTATCCATATCATAATAAACTGTATCAAATATATCATAATAATTAAGTTGTATTGATAAATCCACTACAAAAGGTATTCCATAACCTAATCTTTTTAATAATTTTTCATTTCTTAAAACCATTTCTTTATTACCTTCTAATATTTTCTTATCATCATCATAAACTATTACATAATCACTATATATTACATCTTCTACATTACTAGTTATATTAACAAAACTTACATTTCTTCTTTTTAATATTTCTAATAATTCACTCTTTTCTTCCTTACTTAAATAATACCATATTTCATTAAACACAATTCTCTTACTTAAAAACACCTCAACCTGCATCTTTATTGCATCAAAACCATCCATAGTATCCAAAACCTTGTAACTTTCGAAGTTCTCAAAAAAAGCCTTATTAGCATTATTAACGAGTATTGTATAATTAACACCTTCACTAAATTCCATATAATATAACACTCCCGCTTTCTAAACTTTTCTTAACATCAATTAATCGTTGATTAGTACTTCCTCGAAACTTACAATTTAAACTTTTTTTATCTAGCATAAATTTACCATCTACTAAAACATCAACATACTCTAACAAATCTCTTCTTTTTTTATCTCCATTAAGCAATGCATCAAAAGTAAAACCTGTATAAGCCCAAACATTTAAACCAATACTCTTAGCAAATTTTGCTATTTCTAAGGCAGCCTCAGGTTGAAAAAATGGGTCCCCACCAGAAAGTGTAATACCACTTTGATATTTCAAATTCTTAAGTTTCATTTTTATATCATCAATATCAACAACCATGCCACTATTCATATCATGAGTTTCAGGATTTTGGCACCCTTCACAATTATGTAGACACCCTTGAAACCAAATTACAGTTCTAATACCAGAACCATCTAAAATACTATCTGGTTGTATATCTGCAGCAAGTCTAACTACCATTTTCTTCACTTCTTTCTTTATGTCTTTTAACTAAATTATTTATTTTAATAAAATGATGATTAACACCAGATTTACCTATTTTATAATTATTTTCAAGGGTTATTATATCAGCAAGTTCTTGCATAGAAACTTCTGGATACTTAACTCTTGCATCTGCAACAATTCTAGTGTTTTCTTCAAGTAAATCAAATAAATCATGCATCTTTAAATAATTAATATTTTCAAGTTGCACTTGACCTGTTCTAAACGTTTTCTCTTGATTAGCAATTTCACAATTATTTAACCTATTAACCATATTTTTATGGTCTCTATAAATTCTTATATCTTCAAAATAAAACAATGAACTTGTAGCTTTAAACATTTTTATCAAATCACTAATTGCTTCACTAGCTTTAATATAAACAATATTTTTATAACCACGTTTAATTAATTTAGCTTTTAAATTGAAATAATTAAGTAAATTAAGCACTTGTTTAGCAAGCCTTTCTTTCGTAAAAATAAATTCTAAATGATAACCACTAGTACTTGGATTAGAAACATTACCTACAGCTAAGAAAGCACCTTCAATAAAAGCAATTTTTTCTTCATCACTAACTAAATCATCAACTTCAATTTTTATCCCCACACTAATATCTTTTTTTATAAAATCTACTTTTTCTTTAACATTTAATATATATATTTGCTTTACTTTAAATCTTTTTTGAACCCTTATTACAATATTTGGACTTACCCCATATATTTCTTTTATTTCTTTATAAATTCTTCTCGCAATACTTGCATTTTCTAGTGTTAAACTAATTTCATCTTTATTAAACTTAGCAACACTATTTAAAAATGCCATTAATTCATATCTAGATTCAATACTATTTATTTCATGCTTTGCTATTTCTTCTTTTAAACTAGTTGTAAACGTCATTTTCTACCATCCATTAAATATGAGAACAACAAATACCCTGTTTTTAAAGCATCATGTCTATACCAACCATCTTCTATTGTAAAAAGCTTATCAGAAATAACATAAATATCTTTATCTCTTAATTCATTCATATTTAAAACTACTGGGTCTTTTTGTTCCTCAGTTCTATATTTTATAGCTAAATCACTACTTATATCTTCATTATTAGCTATAACTACGTCTATACTACCTTTACCTAAATATTTTTCTAGATATTTAATGTGATCATAAACAGTAAAACCATCAGTTTCACCAGGTTGAGTAAATAAATTACATATATAAACTTTTTCTCCCTTAGCTTTATTAATTACATCAACTAACTTTTTATCAATTAAATGTGGAACAATACTTGTAAGTAAACTTCCAGATGAAAATATTATTAAATCTGCATCTTTAACAGCATTTATTACTTTAGGATTAACAACTATATCTTTATCATATTTTACTTCCACAATCTTACTTGCACATTTAGTTATTTGATGTTCTCCGATTACTTTTTTACCACTACTTGTAATACCAACTAAATTAACATTATCTTCAGTTAATGGCAAAATATTACATTTTACATCAAGAAGTTTTTCCATAACAGGCATAGCACTCGCAAAATTACCTTTTAAATCCATCAAAGCCATTAATAACAAGTTTTTTACAGAATGAATACCTAAAGTTTTAGATTTAGTAAAACGATAATTCATTAAATCCATTACATCTTGATTTGTATCAGCCATACTAAGCATAACTTTAGTTATATCCCCAACCGCAGGTATTTTTAACTCACGACGAAGAAGACCAGTGCTTCCGCCATTATCAGCAACTGATACCACCGCTGTAATTTCCACTGGAAATAATTTTATTCCTTTTAAAAGTTGAGAAAGCCCACTTCCTCCACCAAATATAACAATCTTTTTCATAAGCAATCACATAAATAGTTTACCACAAATATTATAAAAATGGAATATTACTTCTCTTAACTCCTCCATTAACTTCATAACATTTATCAATAATCATAAATGCACTCGGGTCAATTTCTAAAATTCTCTTCTTAAGTAAATAGTAATCATTATTAGATACAGCACACATAATCATAACAACATTTTTATGAGAATATCCTCCAGTACCAGGAATTGTTGTAAAACCTGTTTCAAATTCTTCAAGAATAACTTTTTTAATCTTTCTAGTTTTTCTAGTATAAATATAAAATAATTTACTATCAGAAATACCAAACATAATCTTATCAACAAAAAATGTAGAACAATATAAAATGATAAATGAATAGACACCTTTAGTAAAACCAAATACTAACATACCAGAAAGTATAATAAATCCATTAGCAAATAGCATAGCCTTAGATTCACTTACTTTACAATACTTATTTATTATTTGCATAATTATATCAGAACCACCCGCAGTAAAACCACTTCTATATATAAAACCACTACTAATTCCATACAAACAGATTGCAAATAATAGTGTTAAATAAAAGTCTTCAGTAACTAAATAACTTGTTAAAAAATTAGCAACTGGCATTGATAATGTAACCATTAATGGATATAACAAGGAACCAATAATATTTTTCTTTGTAGTATTCCATCCCAAAAATATAAAACAAATAACTAACAAAATAATATTAGATATTAATAAGAAAATTGATGGTGTCCATCCAAATAATTTTTGCATAACAATAGCGATACCACTAAAGCCAGATACAACTAAATCATTCGGAGTTAAAAATAAGTTAAAACACATTGCATAAAAGAAAAGTCCAAAAACTAATGAACATCCATCAAAAATTATTTCTTTGTAATTAATTTTTTCCATATCTTCAACCACTTTTCTATATTAATTATAAACTAATAATTATTTTTTAGCAATTATTATTGATAAAAAACATATATTGTTTTAGAGGTGAATTTTAAAATGAATGGTAATTTTTACCAAAATCCAACATTTCCAAGTTCTAATTTCGGAACACCACCAGGAAATATGTCTGTATCTGAAGTAAATAACAACAATAATGTTTTACCAGATGAACAAAGTTATATTGAAAATATCTTAAGGCTAAACAAAGGAAGAAAGATTAAAGCTTATGTTTCATATCCAGACAGTAGTGCATGGCAAAACAAAGTTTATGAAGGAATTATTGAAGAAGCTGGAAGAGACCATCTTATAATCAGAGATAACACAAATAATCTTTGGTACTTAATTAGAATAATTTATTTAAATTATGTTGAATTCATGGAACCAATTATTTACTCACATAGTTTCTCAGAAAAAACATATTAAACTAAACTGATAGCACAACCTATCAGTTTTAATTTTATTCAGCTATTATATTATCTAATAATAATATTTAAAATTATTCTTTTCTCTTCCCAATGTACTTTTAGGTCCATGACCAGGATAAATAACTATATCATCGGGATATTCACTAATTTTTTCTAAACTTTTTATCATATCTATATCACTACCAGTATCTAAATCAGTTCTTCCAATAGAACGATAAAACAAGAAATCGCCAGTAAACATAACTTTTTCATTTTTAAAATAAATACTTCTGCTATCACTTGTATGCCCTGGAGTTTCAATTATTTCATAATCAAAGATATCACTTTTAACATTTTCTTCAAGTTTAAAATACTTCTTAATTTCATCTAAAGCTCCAACATGATCAAAATGATGATGAGTAACAATTATCTCCACAACATTTTTACCCATACATGCCTCAATTATTCTATCAGCTTCATCACCCGGATCAACAATAAAAGCATTATTTCCAATACTACAAACATAACAATTTTCTTGCAAAGCACCAACAACTAACACTTTAATATCCATATATATCACCAACTTAATATTACACTATTTTCATCCAAAATAAAAGAGCAAAAGCTCTTAAAATACTTTTAATATCTACATTTATATCAATTTCTATTTTAACACCACCGCCTACTGTCACACCTGCACAAACCGCGAGCCACGACAGACATTGTTTTACCATAGTCTACTGCTGTCCTTCTTGCATCAGCATAATTTTTTACCCCGTTTGCCTAGCACTTTCGTCGCTAGACAAATAATATGTCCTAACTTAGTTTACTCGCACAGGGCCACTCATACTTCCTGACCCTGATACATATTTTACCGAAGACTCAAGATTGAAGGACGGGCGAACAACATAGCTCTTAGTCACATTGTAGTTGTCGACATAGCCAGTGCTAATCACACCGAACGCATTATCCGTATTGTCGGAATTGCGCGAAAGAGTCCATTCTATATACTTACCTGTATTTAACCAATTTTTTGATTTATTACTATTATAAGAACTTAATTTTGTTGTCCATCCACTTTGGTCTGCTGCAAATCCATAATCGCTTACATACATTAATCCTATTTTTGCATCATATGTAGTTGTTGATGCACTACTTCCTACTTCATATTGATATGCTGTTTTTGGTACATCATATAAGTATGTAGTACTTCCGCCTCCAACTTTCCATGTCGTTGTTGCTATTTTATCTGCTAATGTCCCTAAACTTGTTAAATATTCTCCATTTAAATATGTATTTAAACTTGATGTTGACCATGTATTTGAATCATTTGTATCCCATTCTTTGTCACCAACTGATTTTGCTCTTATTACTTTCGTTTGGTCTCCAAATACTCCTATTATTCTAAATAAGTTTGCATCTGGACATGTTGTTGCATCTGAACCTAAGCAAATATAATTATTTACATTATTAGATGCTCCGGCATATCTGTATGAATTATCTCCTGCTCCATTGGTTAATGTACTATCATGATAGTATAATGAATTCTCACCTTGAGTTCCTGTATATTGTTTTGCTATACGACAAGCTAAGGTACTTCCATCACAAGTTTCATCAAATCTAGCTAAGTCAAAATAAACATAACACTTATCTGACAAATTACCTGATACAATAACTGCTTTTTTTGTATCATCCCAACTTAAAGTTGAACCATTTTCACATCTTGATAATTCTGCATTAAAATTATATCTTTCTGTTGGCCAACTACTCCGTGTTACAGTTTTATAATCGCCTGCTCCTGCTGTTTGTTCTAAATTCATTGATATTCCTTTAGTTATCTTAGTTTGATTATTAAAACTATCATCAATATAAGTATTTGTAGTTTTAAAATAATTAAAACTTGTAATAAGGGCAACCAATAAAACTAATGTAACTATAGAAAATATAATATATTTTTTCTTCATTTGACATCATCTCCATAACAATATC
>CABUQZ010000016.1 GCA_902493795.1 uncultured Clostridium sp. | reverse complement strand
ATCACCACCAGTAAGCCCAATATATCAAACATAAGTTTGTATGTCAATCACTTTTTTTAGTAAATTTTAAATATACATTTCATTTGGTTTTATGAACTTTCCTATAAGGTAAAAAAAGAGTTAATAACTTATGGTTAATACTCTTTTTACTTTTACCTTTAAATTACTTAATTTAGATGTTTAAAAATATAGTCTTTTATTTCATCTACTTTAACAACATCTTGTTCCATAGTATCACGATTTCTTATTGTTACAGTGTTACTATTTAATGTATTATCATCAATTGTTACACAGAAAGGTGTTCCAATTGCATCATTTCTACGATATCTTTTTCCAATGTTACCTGTTTCATCATAGTTAGCACTGAATGTTTTTGATATATCTTCAAATATTTCATTTGCTTTTTCAGCGTGTACTTTCTTAATTAATGGAAGAACAGATACTTTGTATGGAGCTAAATTATAATTTATTTTAAGAAGTTCTCTTTCTTCTCCACTTTCTAGCTTTTCTGTTGTATAAGAATCACATAGAACTGCAAGAACTAATCTATCTACTCCAACGCTTGGTTCAATAACGTATGGAACATACTTTTCATTTGTTTCTGGATCAAGATAAGTTAAATCTTGTTTTGAATATTCCATATGACGTTTTAAATCATAATCAGTTCTATCTGCTATTCCCCATAATTCTCCCCATCCCATTGGGTATAGATATTCAATATCAGTTGTAGCCTTTGAATAGAAACTTAATTCTTCTTTTTTGTGATCTCTATATCTTAGATTTTCTTTATTAAGACCTAATTTATCCAAAAATTCTAGACAATTATTTTTCCAATATTTAAACCATTCTAGGTCTGTATCTGGTTTACAGAAAAACTCGAATTCCATTTGTTCAAATTCTCTTACTCTAAAGATAAAGTTACCTGGAGTTATTTCATTTCTAAATGCTTTACCAATTTGTCCTATACCAAAAGGTACCTTGGCTCTCATAGAACGTTCTACATTTTTGAAGTTAACAAATATTCCTTGAGCAGTTTCTCCTCTTAGATATACCTTACTTTTAGTGTCTTCTGTTACACCCATATATGTCTCAAACAACAAATTGAATTGTCTAATAGATGTAAATTCGTTGCTACCACAGTTTGGGCAAGTTATATTATTTTCTTTAATATATTCTTCAATTTTGCTATTTTCCCAACCATCAGCAGTTTCTTTACCACCTGTAAAGTCTTCAATAAGCTTGTCAGCTCTATGTCTTGTTTTACATTTTTTACAATCAATTAACGGATCAGCAAAAGAAGTAACATGTCCACTTGCTACCCAAACATTAGGATTCATTATGATTGCAGAATCTAATCCATAAGAGTTTTTATGATTAGTTATGAAGTGTTGCCACCACATTTTCTTAATATTTTCTTTTAACTCTCTTCCTAAAGGACCATAATCCCACGAATTGGCAAGGCCTCCATAAATTTCGCTTCCTTGAAATATAAAACCATTTTTATTACAGTAATTTACAATATCTTTCATGTTGCTTACCATATTAATTCACCATCCCGTTTCTATATAATATCATATATGCTTTAGAGTTTTTTTTCAATAAAATTTATATGTTATAAGTAATTTATTCTTCTATTTTGTTTATGTAAATCGTAAGTATTTACCTCTTTTATAGTAATTTATATTGTAATGTGTTAAAATAACATCAGGAGGAGTTTATGGAAAAAGAAAAAAGAGGATCAAATTATTTGATTAAAACAATCATATTTGTTGTAATTGCATCCTTAACTTGTTTATTATTCTTCGGTTTAGGGAGTGAAAACAAAGAAGATTTAGAACTAGTTTCATTTGGATTTTTAATGTTTGCCGAAGTTGTTGTTTATGTTTCAGCATTACTTCCTGGATTAATTGGAACAACAAATCTTAGTGATGCCGATGTTATATCTCTTGGAGGATTATATGCAATTACTTCATTATTAATAAATTTTATAATAAAAATCACACCAATGAGAACTTTAATTGTAATTAATGTTGCAGCAATTCTTGTTTATGTTATATTGTTCTTTATCGTTTTATTAAATAAAAAGAAAAAAAAGTAGAAATACTTTTTTTTTGCGCTAATTTTAATCTTCTTTGTAAAGCTTTAAGACTTTAACTGTTTCATTTTGATTTTTATATTCATTTACTTTATTATTTAGTTCTTTTAATTTATTTTCTTCTTTTTCAATATCATCTTTAACACTTAATAGCTCACTTTTTAATTTTATAAAATCTGGATAATCCTTATATTTATTTTCACATTTTTCTATAATACTTTCTAAGTCTTCTTTTGATTTATTAATTAGATTAAAAGCTTGAGTTGTATCTATATCTTCAAAGCCAACATATTTCTCTCTTGTAATTATGTTATCGTAATGCTCTTCTTTTACTTCGTATCCAAATATATCTCTAATGGCATTTATTCCTGCTGTAAAAATTAACCCTGCTGATACTAACCTATTTCTTGTAGGTCTTAGTGAATTTAAAGATGCAATTAATGAAAGATTTTTTGTCCTTTCAGATAATCCCTTATGTACTATTCTATAACGAGTTTCAGGATCTATTGTTGTTTCTATTTCTTTGTGAATAGCTTTAACTTTACTTTCTATTTCATATTTATATTTTTCTATAAAATCTCTATTTGATTTAACTCCATAAAGTTTATTTATTTCTTTTTCATATTCTTCTTGAGATAAACCAATTTCATTTTTTTCTTCTAAAGCTTTTTCATTTAGCTTTCCTGTTTTTTCTTCAAGACTATTCAATTTGTCTTTTGTGGTGTTGTAAAGTCTTATATATTCTTCAATTTTATCTTTACTAAGGAAATTTAGCCTATTACTAATGTTTGTAATGATAACTTTACCATTTTCTAAATTAATATTTTTATAGTTTTTTATTATGTTCTTTTGATTATTTAATTCTTTTTCTATTTTTTCAAGTTGCTTAACTATGTAATTTATTTCTTCTATTAATCTTTCTACTTCATCTTTATCCTTGGTATCATTTTTATATTTACTGATAATAAAGAATTTGAATTCTAAAGTGTTTAGTTCCTTTTTTAATTCATTTAAGCGTTTATAAAGACTAGTTAATGTTTCTTCATTAAATTTTTGTTTATTTTCTTTATTAGTTTCAATACTTCTAAATGCACCCATTTTTAAAGGAATTGTTTCTTCTTCAGTATAAGATGCTTGTGGTTTATCTATTTCTTTTTCATCTTTTATATTACTTTTGTTTATTGGTTCTCTAGTTAATTTATCTTGGCTTGATATTTTATTTTGATTTTCTTGTTGATGTTTTTCTTCATTTTTTGTTACTGATATCTTTTTTTCATCTTCTTGTTTTTTTTCATCTTGAGAAGTATCTTTACCTACAACTTTTATTTCTATTACTTCTTCTTTATCTTTCTTTGGTTCTTGTTTTACTTTTTCTTGTGTTTTTTCTTCTTCGTCATTATCTCTAATATCATCTAGTTCTTCTATTTTTTGTTCTTTTTTATTTTCTTTTGCTATTTCTCTTAAATAATTAACTAATTTAATATTCGAATCTAAGTCTTTTTCTTTAATACTTTCTAAAATGATTTTGAAGGATTTATTTGTGTTAGTAATTTGACTTTTTGTATATAGGTTAATTATTATGTAACCATAGGTATCTCTTGTTGGCTTTTTATATGTTACACTTTCTATTTCATTAAAATATACTATATATCTTTTTAGTTTTTCTTTATCCTCATAAATGTTTATAAATACATACTTTTCAGTTACTTCAATAGAACCATTTATTCCTTCGACATAACAAGTTCTCACAAAAATCACTTCCTTTGTAGAGAGTATTAATAATTACTTATCTCTTTTTCTTATAATACTTTAATATTATACTATTAGAAATTTAAAAAGGCTATATCTAGAAAAAATAAGTCCAGTAATTTTATTGTTACTGATTTTTTTCAGATATAGCATTAATCATTTTATTTTTTTCTTAACACTCGAGTTTTAATTTTTTAAACTTCCACTTTCATTAACAAGTAATGTGCTATAAAGAAATAACACATCTGTATTTTCTTTATCTATTAAATCTTTAAAATATGAACTTCCAATGTATCTATTATCAACTACTACTATTTTAGAATAATATGGTACAAGTAATGGAACTAAACTGCTACCAAAAGAATCTCTAAATACAACTAAGTTTCTTTCTTCAACTGAATCATTAAATATTTCTATAAAACTACTTGCTCCATCTAGATAGACATTATAGGCATCCATTCCCTTTAGATTTTCTTCATTATATATTGTATTTAGGTCATTGTTTTCCATGTACTTAACGTATACATTATCAAATTCACTAGTAGTTAGGTAAGTAAGTTTTTCTGGATCTCTATCTATTGCTGATTCACCATAATATACTCCGTAGAAATCATCGAAAACATTTTCTTCATATGACACGTCATGATAATTAAAGTTCATTACTTTATCCATTTTTTTAACTACTTTTGATAATCTTTCTTGTTTCCAATGAGTATCTGTCATGTAGTAGTCATTAAGCTCTAAAGTATCACGAACATCAATGAAATTACCTACTTTTTTAACTTCATCATAAATGTAATCATAATCAATATTTAAAATATCTCCATCTAGGTAATAATTCTTATCTGGTACAATCATCGTATAAATATTACTTTTTGGAAATAATTCACTCGTCTTTTTTATGTGATTTACAAAGTTTTCAATAGATTTAGTGTTTGTTGGATATAGACTTTTAAATATGTAATTGTCTTTAAAGTATATTCCATTATTATCTAGCATGTTAAGTACATTGTAATTGTAATTTGCCTTTATACTTCTAAATTCATCTCTAAAAGGGAAATGATCTAAAAGATATTTATCAACTTTACTAATATATTCACTATTTAATTCAATTTCAGGAAATTTAGTTAATTTTCTTCTTTCGGTACTACTAATTTCTTTATCTTCAAGAACAAGACCTAGTACTGAGAAAAATGATAAATATCCTACAAATAAAAATGTTATTATTTTATCTTTCATAATTTTCCTCCTAGAACCTAAAGTATAAGAATGGATTAAATGATGAATCAATTAAAAATGCTGTTGAAAGTGTTAATAAAACAATATAGGTAATTGGTTCTAAAACATCAATTATAACTTTAAATTTAGTATTTTTTATTTTACTTACTAAATTTTTTAAAAGTGGTGTTGCTGCAATTATCGCAACAATTAGTAAAACTAAATTACTTTTTAAATAATATGAAGTTTGATCTGTAATAAGTGGAATATTATTTAATAAAAACATATTTTTAATACCAGTTAAAATATCAGTTGTAGTGTTACTATTGAATATTAAGAAACTTATTATTATGATAACTAAACTGTAAATGTATTTTAATACTTTAGTCTTTGCTATGTATTTTCCTATGAACAATTTCTCGATAACTAATAATACTCCAAAATATAATCCCCATATTATAAAGTTCCAACTAGCTCCATGCCAAAATCCTGTTAAAAACCAGACAACAAAAATGTTTCTAATCCATTTTATTTTACTTACCCTATTTCCACCTAATGGTATATAAATATAATCTCTAAACCAACTAGATAGAGAAATATGCCATCTTCTCCAGAAGTCTGTTATAGAAGATGCAATTAAAGGATAATTGAAGTTTTCTAGGAAAGTAAAACCAAACATCTTACCTAATCCAATTGCCATATCACTATACCCACTAAAGTCAAAATATATTTGTAAAGTGAAAAGAACTGGCTTTAGCCATGCTGATGCAAGGTTAACTTCTATTAAATCTTGAGCAAATTCTCCTAAGACGTTTGCAAGTAATACTTTTTTAGAAAGTCCAATAACAAATCTTTTTACTCCTTCGCTAAACATAGAAAAGCTGTGAGTTCTAGATTTTAACTCTTTATCAACATCACTATACCTTACAATAGGTCCAGCTACTAACTGAGGGAATAAACATAAATAAGTCATAAAGTTAATTATATTTGGGGCACTTTTATGTTTTCCTTGGAATATATCTATAACATATCCTAAAGCTTGGAATGTAAAGAAACTAATTCCAATTGGCATTACGATATGTAAAAAAGCGATATTTGAGCCAAAAATATTATTAATATTATCTATAAAGAAATCTGTATACTTGAAAACAAGTAATTGTATAACATTATATAATACTGCAATTGTTAGAAATAATTTTTTATGTTTTCCACTTACTAGTTTACCAAATATATAATTTAATACTCCTGATAGAATTAAAACAATAATGTATTTGGGTTCTCCTAAAAAGTAGAATAATAGGCTAAAAAACAATAAAACTACATTCTTACATTTTGCAGGTACTATAAAATAAATAAGTAATAATATAACTAAAAAATAATATAAAAATGTGATACTAGAAAATAGCATAGTTCCTCCTCAAGTAATAAGAAAAGGCCTTATTATAGGCCTATAGATTATCGAATCCTTTTTCTAAAATGTTACGTTCTTCTTCATCTTCTTCGATGATTACGATGATTAGATCGCCTCTATTTTTAATTACAACTTCACTACGTTCGATACCAACACAAATCCATTTTCTTGGATCGATTTTTTCTCTAATAGTTTCTTTTGTCTTTTCAATATCAGCATCATCTTTTACTCTAACTAGTACTACAGAATGAGCAATTGATCCAATACCAGATTCTGATGCAAGAGCTTCTTTATATTCAATATCTTTAGTACCTAAATAGTATTCAATGTTTTCTTCATTAACTTCATGATTTTCTAGATACATTGGCCTACTTTCTTCTGGTAAGTCTTTATAAACCTTTGCCATCAAATCTTTTAAATCACCTTCAATGTTTTCATTACCACCACATCCAGCAAATAATAAAGTTACTGAAAATAGTACTGTTAGCATTAAAAACTTTTTAAATTTCTTCATTCAAATTCTCCTTTACGATAATATTATAGCATATTAAAAAGTAAATTCAAGATGTATCTTTTAAAAGGATATCAGTTAATGAGATATGGTGGATGGCGCAAGACTTTTATCAACTGATATATACATTTAAAATAAAAAGAGATTCATTAAATATTTGATATTTTTGAAACAGTTTATGAAAAATAACGCATAAGAGTAAAAAAAGAACACATCATATAGTTAAATATATACAAATCTGTTAAAGTAGTTATTAAAACAGATGTTTATAAAGATGAGAACGTAGACACTATTATTATTAAAACTAGTATATAGTTAACATTTTTCAAATGAAAGGCTTATAGATACCATATGATTATATTGTAATGTTGAGCATCTTTTATAATAAAAAATTTAATAATAATTTAGTAATTATCAGAATATTCATTTTTAAATTAGCTAGAGTATATCATTAAATGAGAAACCAAATCATTAAAAAAAATTCACTTAATATTTCTCTTTTTTAACAATTTATAAGTTTCATTTTCTTTATTATTTTCTTCATCTAAAATTTTACGTAAATTTTTTTTGCGGTTGATTTAGAATTCCCATTCTTTTATGTTGAAAATGATATTTTTGTGGTATAGTAGTTATGGAATGGGATGGAGGATAAATTGTATGAAGAAGAATTCCTTTATGCAAGGTGCTTTTATAGCTACCTTAGGAATTGTGCTTAGTAAAATATTAGGAATTGTTTATGTAATCCCTTTCTATGCTATTATTGGAGAACAAGGTGGAGCATTGTATGGATATGCATACTCTATTTATTCTATATTTCTAGGTATTTCACAAGCAGGAATTCCACTTGCTATTAGTAAGATAGTTAGTGAATATAATGTTTTAGGTTATTATAACGCTAAGAGAAGAACGTTTAAATTGGGAAAGAAAGTACTTTCCTTACTTGGTATTATTTGCTTTCTTATTATGTTTGTTTTTGCTAGAGGAATTGCTACCATTATTATTGGTAATGTATCTGGTGGAAATACGATAGATGATGTTACTTTTGTAGTAAGAGTAATTGCCTCTGCTGTATTAGTTGTACCACTTCTTAGTATTTATAGAGGTTATCTGCAAGGACATAAATTTATTTCTCCTACATCAGTTAGTCAGGTCTTAGAGCAAATTATTAGAGTATGTGTAATTATATTTGGTAGTTTTCTAACTCTTAAAGTTTTTAATCTATCTTTAACAACAACAGTAGGAGTAGCAGTTTTTTCTGCTACAGTTGGAGCTTTATTTTCTTATTTTTATCTTTTATATAAAACTAAAAAAAATAAAAAGATTTTAGAAAAAGAAACTATTAAGGTGGATGAACCTAAGATTACTGACAAAGAAATTATTTGTAAAATATTAACTTATTCTTTTCCATTTATTATGATTGATGTATTTAAATCTCTTATTAACTCTGTAGATGTATTTATGTTAGTCAAAGTACTAGTAAATGGTATTGGTTATACAGCAAGTCAAGCAGAAGCAGTTATGAGTGTTATATCTACATGGGGACAAAAAATAAATATGATTATTGCATCAGTCTCAACAGGACTTATGGTTAGTTTGATTCCTCACTTGACTGCTAGTTTTGTTAAGAATGATATGGATGATGTTAAGAAAAAGATTAATCAAACACTTCAATGGTTATTATTTTTTACAATTCCTATGACCTTTGGTTTATCTGTGTTGGCAAAACCTGTTTGGACTATCTTTTATGGTGTTAGTGAATTTGGTCCTAGTGTTTATCAGTATTATGTATTTGTAGCTCTTGTTACTACTTTATTTACAGCAAGTGTTACAATCTTACAATTATTAAAAGAATATAAGCAAGTGTTTATTTGTTTAGTAACAGGATTATTAACAAATGCAATTTTAAATATTCCATTATTATATGCATTTGATAAAATGGGACTTCCAGCTTATTATGGTTCGACAACATCTACTATTTTAGGATATGGTGCTTGTAGTTATTTAGCATTTCACTATATTGGTAAAAAATATAAAGTTAATTATAACGAAACGATTAAAAGAGTTCTCAATATCATTCTTGATACGATGATAATGGTAATTATTTTATTAGTATTAAAATACATAATTCCAATTACTTCTACTAGTAGAATAATTAATGTTTTATACGTTATTTTATTTAGCATAGTGGGAATATTTGTTTATTTTTGGACTATGTTTAAAAGTAAACTTATTTATGATATATTTGGAAAAGCAAATATAGAAAAAATATTAAAAAGGCTAAGAAAAAGGTGAATTTCATGAAATTTTGTACGTTAACAGTTGAAGAATATAAAAAATTTATAGATAAAAATAAAGATGCTTCTTTTATGCAAACTGTAGAACTTTCTAATTTAAAGAAAGAGTTAGGAAGTAAGATTCATTTTGTGGGAGTAAAAAAAGATAATAAAGTGATAGCAGGTTCGATGATTTTAGAGGATTCTACAATACTTAATAAAAAAATGTTTTATGCACCTCGTGGTTTAATTGTTGATTATCACAATAAAGAATTATTAACTTTTATGACTAAAGAGTTAAAAAAATACATAAAGAAGCAAGGTGGCTTTATTTTAACAATTGATCCTAATGTCATATATCGTGTTAGAACTTCAGATGGTGAGATTGATCCAAATAATAAAGCTAATGATGAAGCAGTTAATAACCTACTTTCCTTAGGATATCACCATTATGGATTTAATCTTTATTTGGATGCTAAACAAGTTAGATGGTGTTATCTATTTACTGTAGATGAGGATTACGAATCAAAAAAAGCAAAATTTTCAAAAAGTACTAGAAAGAATATTGACCTTTGTGTAAAAAGAGGATTAATGGTAAGAAAAGGTACAATCGATGATTTAGAGGTAATGACTGAAATATTTGAACTTACTTCTAAACGTAAAGATTTCTTTTCTAGAAGTCTAGAATATTATAAAAAGATGTATAAGCATATGAAAAAACTAATGACTATTTATATTGCTTATTTGGACCCTAATATTTATTATGAACACACTTTGGGTTTATTAGAAGAAGCCAAGAAAAATTACGATGTCGTTTTAGCAAAAATGGAAAAAGATATGGTTGGTAATCGACTTTTATCACAAAAAGAAAATGCATTAAAACAAATTGAAAAATATGAAAATGAGTTAAAAAAGGCTGAAAAATTTAAGAAAGAAAATCCGAATGGAAAAGATATTGGATGCTTATTATCATTACGAAGCGGAAATGAATATTTAACTTTATCTAGTGGCGTTTTGGCAGAATATCGTGAATTTACTCCAAAATATTTAATGTATGAGCATCATATTAAAGATGCATATAAAGAAGGATTTAAATACTGTAATTTCTATGGTATCACTGGGGATTTTGATCCAAAGGGTAAATATTATGGTATTTATGAATTTAAAAAGGGATTTAACGGAAATGTAATCGAATACATCGGTGAATTTGATTTAAAAATAACTGCCTTTTACAATGTTTATAAGTTTTTGAAAAAAATGAAGAAATTGATTGGTAAGTAGTTATAAAAAATAATTATGTCGTTGAACACTTAATTAGAAATGATATTAAAAAATGGTCATCATAGTAAACCTGGTAATTACAAATCGATAATAAAAAAAAGAAGATTTAGATATTTTTAAATCTTCTTTTTTATTGTGAACTTTTTCGAAGTTTTCTTTATTTGCTATTATTTTATTTTTTGAAATGGTTTTTCATGTTCTTTAAATTTTTATAACATTTAAAAGATAAATTATAGATTTTATACATTGGTTTATTGATTACTAAATCAAATTCTCCAATTAATTCAACTACTTCAGCACCAAAACCTCGTTTAAAATCAAATAATCCAAAATTTTTAGATTCTTTACTAAAATCCCCATCAATTCCATAGAAATTAAATGTTTGGTAATTATGTTCTTTTGCGTAATTTATCATATGCCACTGTAATAAATACTGGGAATTATATTTCATGAATTCTTTATAAGAGGCTCCAAATAAATATACTAATTGTCTACCATATAACATATATAGTCCACCTGCTATAATCTTAGTATCACCATATTTATCTTTATATTCTTTTAAGTCATTAATTCTTTTTTCAAAAGAAGTTGTTTCATTTTGAAGTTCCTTTAATTGATTCTGTTTTTTAGGATTATCTTTCATTTTATCGATTTTATCTAATAGTTGTTGATATTCATTTTCTGTTTTTTCTAATAATTCTTTAAAATTGATTTCTACTAATAGAACTTTTACTAAGTCTTCTTTACTTAAGACATCGTAGATATTCTGATAATAAGATAATGGTCTATCAATAAACTCTCTACGGTCGGCAGTATGCTTCATAAGGGCTTTAAACTCTTTTAAATCATCTCTTTCTGCCTCAATTACTCGTAAACAATTTTTTTCGCTATTACGAATAGACCATCTAGTAGTAGCTCTCATATCTTTAAAAATATCGTCTGTTGATTTGTTATCTAAATCTAGTACAGATAGCCATCTTGGTTCTAAATCTTTTTTTTCATCCATTGTAATATAGAATCCTTGATGAGTAAAACCTAATTCTTTTAGTTTATTTATCAAGGTATCGTTTTTAGTTCCTTCTATTTCATTTCCATTAATATCATGTTCTTGATATTTTACGTAAGGATTTATTTTTAAGAAAAGAGCATTTTGTTTCTTTAAGTATACTTTTAAGTTTTCCACAAATTCTGTTAATAAAGTTAAATTGCTATAATCTAGTAAGAAACCACGTGGTGCATAAACCATCTTTTTATTAATTCCTTTTATATTTTTCATAAGAAGAACAGTAGCTGCAATAATCTTATTATTCTCTTTTATACCAACGATTGTGCCTTGCCAGTTATTTTGTTTCTTTATTTCAATCCAATAGGGACTTTGAAAAAATAAAGAGTTTGGATAGTTTTTAGAAAATTCTATAAATTCTTCTTTTTCTAGTTTAACTAAATTCATTTTTGACCTCTTTTCTTTTTCGCTATATTCCTTTTAAATTTACGATAACTTGGAACTAGTTTTGTGAAAACAAAATACATAGGTTTGTTGGTTACATAATCAAACTCACCAGTAAATTCTACATAGTCTCCACCGAATTTCTTTTTAAATTCATGAAGTCCTAATAAAGGGTTTTCACTTCTTAAATCGCCAATTGTTCCAAATTGATCATAAATTTTAATATTCTTATCATAATAGTATTTAATATGTTCTTTGTATGTTTCATAGTTTGCATAAGTATCAGTTAAAATATTATGATTTCCTGCATATAATACCCAAGCTTTATTTCCATATTCAATGATAAAATGGGCACTTAGCGTAATGATATTATTATATTCCTTTTTGATATCCTTATATCTAGAGACATCACCATTAATTTTATTAATTCTTTTTTCTAATTCTTGTTTTTTTGTATTTTGACTTTTACTTAGGTTTTCTTTGGGAATTGTTTTCAATTCTTTCTTTAATTCATCTTGAATATTCGTTTGAATTTTTATTATTTTGTCTAAATCAACACTTCCTAGAAACAAATTGCAGGAGTTATCTTTATTCCAAATCTCATATAAAGATTTATAATATTGTTCATTATGTGTAATAAAATCTTTTCTATTTTCTGTTAAAATCATTAAGTTATAGAAAGTATTAATGTCTTTCTTTGTTCCTATTTTAACATCTACTAAAAAATCCTCTGCTTTTTTAATTCTTTGTTTGGTTGTTTTAGAAAAATTATTTTCTATTTCTTCCCAAGGCTTTTCCATATCAATTCTAAAAGTATAACGTGGTTGCATAGTTTCAAAATTTTTAGTAAAGCCAAGATGTTTATATCCTAAACTTTTTAATATTTTGTATTCTTTATTATTGTTATCTATTACTTTATTACCAAAAGTATCTTCACTATTGTAAATAATATCTGGATCTATTTTAAAGAAAATAGCTTTTTTCTTTTTAGAGTAAGTTTTAATATTTTTTGTAAATTCTTTTAAAACTTCTATATTACTATAATCTAAAACAAAACCTCTTGGTGCATAGAAATAACACATCTTTAATGGTAACTTTTTTTCTAATAATAGAGCGGTTGCTATTAAATTACCCTTATCATCTTCTAATCCTATATAATGAGGTATTAAGTTTTTTTCTTTCTTAGAAAACTCTCCCCATGCATATGATTGAAGAAAGTGACTTTTTTTATGATTCTTTACAAATTCTTCATATTTATCTTTTTCTACGTTTTCTATAAATCTCATATTATGTACCTCTTTTATTATTATAACATCTTTTTAAATAATTAAGTGGGAATTTGAGTTTTTATTCTATTTACATTAGATTTTATTAATATAATTTTTTTAAGCAGAAGAACAAAATCACATGAGTTCTAACACCTAACTCATGTGGTTTAATATAGTGTAAGTAGGTTTTTCTAGCTTTAAGCATAAAAAAATTCCACTCTTCTTTCGAACAAATGGAATTATTTTGAATTTGACTTCTTATCTCAATTTATCTATGTTGTCTTAAATAAAATATTCATAATTAACTTGTATCAATTTGAAAGTTAAATCATTAATGCATTTTTATATTTAAAAGAAAAACGAAAATAGCATAAAACTTATATACTATTTTTTTTCTTCTTCTAAATCCTCAAATAACAACTTTATATGAATACCTAATACTTTAATATATGATATAGGGTATTTAATGAAAAAGTTTTAAAAGTTTCGTTTTCTATATCTCCAATAAAGTTTTCACTGTAACAGCACTTTTCTGCAAGTTGCTTAATAGTCCAATACTATTTATATAAATATAAAAACTATTATTATGTAATTTGTTTACTATTGTATTTTTTAATATTAAAATACAACTAAAAAAATGTATAAGACATACTGATGTTTTGAATGGCTATATATGTATTAATATAATTAAAAGAAAAGAGGTTGTAAAACGCCCCTATAAACAAAGAAAAAACACCATAAAAGGTGCTTGATCAAGATTATATATTACAGCAAACCCACCTACAAAGTAGTAAAAGTTCGCTTGAGTACCAAATGGCAGGGGATGAGAGAATCGAACTCCCAACAGTGGTTTTGGAGACCATTATTATACCATTTAACTAATCCCCTATGCCTAAATAGTATAACACTAGATATAATTTAATTCAAGTGTTTTACTATTACAAATGCATAATTATTGACGAAAATACTTATATTTAAACCCTATTTTCTTATAAATTTGTGATGCTCTTGGAAGATCAAACAATTCTGTAAATATTAGATTGTATATTTCATCCACTAGTACAATAGAACAAGCTATCACACTTATAGTTAAAAATTTGTTAATGTTTTTGGTGTTTGCTATATGTAGTAATAATGGTAGAACAAAATACATTAGGAATAATCCTGATACTCCAAAGATAAGTACACTTCTTAAACAAACAAATCCACCAATGCTACCAAAACTAAATCTTTCTACATTGTAGTCCCAACACATCATTCCATTTATTTTGTAATAAAAGTATCCAGAAAAATACTCTAATACTCCACAACCTATAGCTGCAATTAAAAATACTAGCCATGGTTTCTTTCTAAACTTATATGTTAATAAAATAATAAGTAAAGCTCCATAGGCATATATATTTATCCATGGAAGGAAATTTCCTCCTCGATAATAAAACACTTTAAATCCACTTTCTACATAATAAAAGAAAAATTCATATAACCAACCAAATGTTCCAGCGATAACAATTATAGTACATAAAATAGCTATTAATTGCTTTCTATTAAGTTTGTGTTCTTCATTTATAAAACTATTTATAATACTTCTCATTTCGTACTCCTTAGACTGATTTTAACACAACGTTCTTTTTCTTGCATAGAAAAAATATTATTTGACATTTCATCTTGTGATAATATTACTAGATTTCTTTGAGAGCTTATAATACTTATGAGTTTTCACACGATAATTTAGAATCGTAACTACTTTTATTTATTCCGAATTTAAAAAGCAAAATTCCTAATTCTGTTATTTTATAATCATAGTCATTATAATATATCGAAATACTTCCATCTGACGCTCTTGACATATTTTCTATATTCTCAACAAGATTTTGAGTCTTAAGTCTTCTAAAACTAATCATATTATTTATATCATCCATTGTCATAAATTTATTTTTATAAATATTTTCTAATTCTTTTAAATCATCTAAAAAAATATTATCCACTATTATAGATAACTCTTGAAATTGATTCCAAGTAATATTCTTATCTATATAATTAAAATATAAATTACCCAGTATAATGTTTTTATTAACCTCTAAATACCTATCAATTATAATTAATGCATGTTCTAGTTCCTTAATTTTATCTTTATCATTATTTTTTAATTTTTCTTTGTATTTTTGATAATTTTCATTAGATATTCCATTACTATTCAACTGTTTGATAAAAATTAATGTTTTCTTTAAAAAATGTTTTTCCCTGATAGCTATCCCTGTTTTAGCAACACTATAAATAGTTTTTACTAATGGTAATTCTTTAAGAAAAGAGTTATCAAAAAAGCTATCTATATTAATTTCTGCAAAATCAATAACAGTATCTATATTATAATCAATAATGGTACTAGCAGTTGATTGTACAATATCCATTTCTTTTGTTTCCTCATTCATATCTTTAAATTCCCTTCAATTCTAATAAAAAATTTATTTCAATTTCACCTCATCAAAATTAATTAATTTACTTTCTACATTATCATTACTTATTTTTGTTTGATTACCTTTATAAATGGTTAATTTATTATCCTCTATTGTGCAATCTAATACTATATAGTAATCATTGGTTGTATATACAATAACTTTATCATTGTTTATAGTCCTATATGACTTATTCGAGATAATCTCAAAACCATAATTAAACAAAACAAGAAATACTAATATTACTAAATAAAAAGGTATTATTTTTAATTCATTTTGTAAACATTTAATATCATTTTTCTTATTTTTTTCTTTATTATCTATTTTAAAAAAAATATAAGACGTAATTGCTTCAGAAATAATAAATATAATTACATTTGCTATGAACTGTTTTACTGAACATCTAACATCTGTTAAAAGCACAATAATTATATTTAAAATTATGATTAAAATGATATTAGCCAATATGGTTCTAATGCTTATTCTTTCTTTTTTTACATTATATATTTGTTTGTAACAGTATAGTAATGAAACAAAACAAAACATTATCAAAATAGAAAATCCAAAGTTATATAAAATACTTAATTCGTTACTATTGAATAAACCGTAAGACAAACCATAATAATCGAAATATAATGTAGAATACAAATACTTTATAAACCTTAATATAAATGATATTCCTACACTTGCTCCAGTTATTACTGCAACTATCCATCCATAATTTTTTTGTAAAAAATCTAATATTATATTTTTATTTTCCATGGTAACACCTCTAATTTTTTATAATTAATTTATAATTTGTAATCTATAAACCTTAGTAGTTTTTGTTACAAACTCATCTTATTTAGTATACCTATTTTACCAATAATTTCTAGATTTTTTTCAAAATAGATGTGATGAAACATATTATATATCTATTGTCTATTTTGGTTAACAACTAATATTGTAACTTATTTCAATGTTATATGCTGCTATTACTATATTATAAAGGTTAATTATTTTTATTTATTTGCCACATTCTTAATTGCTTTCCGGTATTTCAAAGTCAAGATGATAATCTTCAGGTACTGCATTATCTAAAACTATATCATATAGTAATGTAGGGTGTTTTTTTCCGTTTTCTTCTGTAAACGATTCTCTTTCGTTTGTAAATGTACCTAATCCAAAATATGTATATGGTAAAGTTACAGTATCTTCACTTTTCATTTTTCTAATAAACAAATGAACTTTCTTTGACGTTCTTAAATTTTGTTTTTCATTTTCTGATATATCAGCCATACTTTCCCATTGGAATATTTTATCATTTATAAATTTATCTCTATAATTCAATTTGCCTTCTTGATCTTTTTTTATTCCTGCAAATATATATGCTATATTATTTTCAAAATGTGTTCCTTTTTGCAGAGTGTATTTTTTCAACATAATACGAGAGGCTTGATCTGTATAATAATTTCGATATAGTTTGAATAATCCTTCATATTCTCCAAATTCTCTATTGTATCTTACGATACCATATTGTAATACATCATAAATATAGTCTAATAGCTCTTCATTATTTAATTCAAATAAACTTATATTGTCATTTCTTATAATTTCTAATGATTGCAAATTATCATAAGCATTTTCTAAAGTCTTATTGGTAATATGCGAATTTATTGCTTCGAGTCTTTTCAAATCAATTTTCTTTTCTTTAATAGCTTGTTCTATTATTAAATATTCATCTAATCTTGCTAACGGTAATAAATCTTCTATATTATCAATTAGATTTATTTCTGTGTCATTAAATAATGGAATAGATACCTCTTCAATTTTTTTCAGAAAATGATAGTAAGATTTATTTTTTTTACCTTCTAATTTAGATTTAATAATTCTAATTAAATCAGGAGAAACATCATAATTTAAAAAGTCCATATGGCTTGGGTAAGAACCACTATTAACATATGCTTTAAAATTTTGGTAATCTTTTTCTAAAAATTGTCTAGAATTGAAATTCGTTTTATCTATATAATTAATTATTTCCTCTTTAGATAAATCATCTATATTTATTTCTACACCAGGAATGTCTATTGATTCTGAATCTGTTTTAATCATTTTTTTCAAAAAAGACTTTTCTATATAGGTTGTATTACTTAATGTACCTAGTGCCATAGCAATTTGAACAACTCTATCATAATTGTTTCCTATAAAATCTAGTACAGTCACGTATTCCTTCCCTGGAAATTTTCTTAGACCACGTCCAAGTTGTTGAATAAAAATAGTTGGTGATTCAGTAGGCCTCAGAAATAAAACCATATTGACCTGAGGAATATCAACTCCTTCATTCAATATATCTACTGTGCATATAATTTCCAAAAGATTATTATCATCCTGCAAATCTTTAAATGCTTTAATTCTGACTCCTGTATCATTTACTCCTGTAAGAGATATTGTATGATACCCTTCTTCATATAATTCTTCAGCCATTAATTTACAACTTTGAATATTAGTACAGAAAGCAATACATTTTAATTTTTCCCCTGGTTTACGATGCTTTTCTATTTGATCTTTTATAAATTCAACATTATTTTGTTCAGCAATAGCTTTAGCAATAACCATTTTATCTTTCGAACTATAATCTACTAGTTGGTCTCTAATACCATAGTAGTGAAATGGAACTACTAAATCATTATTAATTGCATCTCTTAGCCTTAATTCGAATGGAACATTTTGATCAAATAATTCAAATACATTTTTATTGTCCATTCTTTCAGGAGTAGCTGTCAATCCTAGTATGAATTCAGGTTCAAAATATTCAAATATCTTTTTGCCAGTTTCTGCTACAATATGATGTACTTCATCATAAATAATGTAGTCAAATTCATTTTTGTCAAATTCTTCCAAATGTCTTGCTAACATATTACTTGTTGCAAAAATAAAATCAGCTTCTTGACTGCTTTCGCTTCCTGTATAAAATCCATATGTTCTTTCAGCTCCAAATACTTTCATAAAAGATTCTTTTGCATCTCGCAAAATTGATTCTCTATGTACAATATATAATAATCTTTTTGCGCCAAAGTTTCTTGCATCAAAAGCAGCTAAGTACGTTTTACCGGATCCAGTAGCACTAATGATTAATGCTTTTTTTACTCCGGTATCTCTATATCTTCTTAATTCTCTTAATGCTTTTCTTTGCATAGAATTAGGATTAATAGTTGAATCGGTAATGTTTATATAATCCATATCCCATTTTTCAATAGCGTAATCTAATTGAAGTCTATATTTTTCTATAAGACAACTATCTAATTTTAATGTGTTTTCCCATATTAAATGGAATTCAATTAATGCATCATTATAAGAATCTAAATTCTCTTTAGAAATTAAAGATATATTCCATTCATGGTTTTTTAGCAACGCAAATCTAGTTATGTTAGATGATCCAACAATTAATTCAACTGAATCATCATATTCAAACATATAACCCTTTGTATGAAATCCTTTATCACCAAAGCATTCATAATCCAAATGACATTCAAAGTTATCATATTCTCTTTGCCATGTCAAAAATTGTTCTAAAGAACCAACGTCAGTAAAGTTTTGATACGTTGAAGTAATTATTTTTCCTATTGCTCCTCTATGAAGCGCTTCTTCTATTTCTCTTTCAATTAAAATTAACCCTGCTTTTTTTATAAAGCTAACGCTAAAAGAGAACGAATTACATTTTCTCAAACATTCTTTTATTCTATTTAGAAAATCACTGTTAACATTAGATAAAAATAAATCTTTCATACTTCACCTTCTTAATACTTTAGAATCTTTTACATATTCAGCAAGCGGAATATCTGCTGGACATAAATCATAATTGACTATTTCATCCTTACCAACAAATTTATATTCAGAATGATCATGTAGATGAAATTCTCCAGACAAATATCTACACTCATACAATCTCAAATCTATAGTCTTTTTTGGATATTCACAAATATTATTAATAACAAATTTGATTGCTTCAATATCCATTTCAAATTCTTCTTTTATTTCTCTTTCAATTGCATGCTTTTCTGTTTCATTTTCTTGAACTTTACCTCCTGGAAATTCCCATTTACCTAGTACATTTTCATCTCCAGTAGATCTTCTAGCAATCAAATATTTTCCTTCTTTTTCAATTAATGCAGCTACAACTTTAATCATATAAAATCACCTAAAATAATTATATCAGTTTTGGTTGATAATTAACATATTTATAAAACAACTATAAAATATTTTATTTGCTGACTTTTGAACCCTACTTATTTTTATATGTACTGTTTGTATGATTATATTTAATAAAAAGAGCATTTTAAAAATTTATTTTCATTTTATAAAACCGAATATTTTTATCTAATCTAATATTTTTTTCAAAGGATTTTATAAGATTTTTAATACATAAAAAGAGAACTAAAGTTTTAGTTCTCTTCGTCTTTCACATGCTGTTATGGTAGTTTTTTAATATTTCTTTTCTTAACAACTAATATGAGATTATAGTCTATATTTTAATTATTTAGAAGTTCTATCTTACAAAGAATATTATCTTGGTAGTAATAATACTTGATTAATTTGTAGTAAGTTTGATGTTAAACCATTTATTTCTTTTATTGCTTGTGGTGTTGTATTGTATCTTAATGCTATTGAATATAGGGTATCTCCTCTTTGTACAACATATTCTATGTAATCATTTTGTGGAACTTTTAGTTGTTGACCTATTGTTAATGTTGTACTTGTTAAATTATTTTCCATCATTAAATCGTTTGGGGTTGTGTTAAACATTCTTGCTATAGAGTATAATGTGTCACCTTTCTTAACTACATAAATGTTTTCATCTATTTCTTCTTGATTATTTGCTTCCTGCTTTGCTGCACAACTTTCAGATAACTTAATAACTTGATTAGGATATAAAATGGTTGATTCTAAATTATTAAATTTTACTATATCATCAACTGCTACATTACAATTACTTGCTATCTTCCATAGAGTATCACCTGGTTTTACAACATAATCTACTATATCCATTATTTGTATACCACCTGTTGGAATAAGTAAATTTTCACCAATTGAAAGTGTTGTAGAATTTAATTTATTTAGTGTAACTATTTCTGATACTGTTGTGTTAAAGTTTTCTGCAATAGAGTATAAAGAATCTCCTTTTTTAACTGTGTATATTGTGTAGTTTTCAGGTAGTTGAGGTTCTTGTTTAGGTATATATAATTGTTGACCAATAGATAAGAAATTAGAAGTAAGATTATTAGCTTTCTTTAATTCATCTACTGTTATATTATTTGCCATTGCAATTGAGTATAGACTATCTCCTCTTTTAACTGTATAAACATTTCCATTAGGTGTTTCTCCTCCTGGTGCAACATAAGGAACTCCACTATACTCTGCTACTGCTTTTACAACACCTTCAGCATAATCTAAAATATTATTGTTAAGTTTATTTAAATCATTTGGATTATCAATAAAACCATATTCAATTAGGACTGGTTCAGTTACTCCAGTTTCTCTCATGATGTAATAATAATCTTTTGAAGGATTTTCTGGTAATCTTCTTTGATATATTTTTCTTGTAATTTGTCCTTTATTACCTATTTCATCAAGAATCATACTTGCAAGAGTATCATCGTTTCTAAGGGCGTATACTACTTCAGCACCTTCGCCACCTGCCGATGGTCATTGTGTAGTTAATTAAATATTTTTTCTATTATTTTTGTTACTTTACTAATTGGTAAAGTATTAGATATTATTTGTCTTTTCTTTAATTTAACTTTGTTTTTATTTATATCAATAATTATATGAAAATTTATAGTAACTGAATAATCTTGTGATAAAGAATCTGATTGACTAATAATCACATAGTATTTTCCATTCCCAATGTCTTTGAAGCTTAAAGGACCACCGCCACCACCTTGAAATTGTATTTTTTTGTATTTATTTTTAGTATATTCAAATAACTTATTCTTATTTAACCATTCATCTAACAATTTATGTGCTTTTTGTTCATTTTCTAATATACTATCATCAACAGTATTTTTTTCATCATTAATTTCAGTTGACTCTTCATTATTCTCAAAATACTTTTTTAATTCATCTATAAGCAGATCGAAATTTTCTTCATATTCAGGATTTATCTCAAAATTTTTCATATCTTTTACTAATCCAATCTTGTTAGTAAATTTAGAATTAATGGTGTTAAGTATATCATATTTTATATCATCATCAAACTCAGTTTTTTCAATATATTTAATAATATCATCAATTTTTTTATCGCGTTTTTTATTTCTAACATCATCCGCTGCTATTGAAAAAAAATAATAATTTGGATATTCTTCTTGCAAATTAGGTACTTCTTCTTTTTGATCATTATCAAGAATGATAAAAACATTATTATATCCTAAGTCTTTTAATATATTAAGTATATATCTCATTTTTGTGGCTCCACCAGCACCCCAACCAAAAAATGACGCAGTAGAAGAATAATTTGCTTTTTTAAATAATTCTTTATAACATAATACATCATCTTGCCCTTCTGTTAAAATAACATTATCGTTCAAGAAAAAAATTTCATTTGCATTTAAAGACAAAATATGTGGTTTTTGATAATCGTTTAAAATTTTAAAAATATCCTTTTTAGTATTTTCGCTTAATTCAAAGAGTTTTATAGAATCTATATCCTTTTTTAGTCTTATTATCTTTGTTTTTTCTGAAAATAAACTCCAATCAACAAAATATGGTGAATGTGTACTAACAATTATTTGCTTATCTTTGGAATATTCAACCAGTAAATTAAATAGTTTTCTTTGTAAATCTGGATGTAATGATATTTCTGGTTCATCTATTAAGATTACATTATTTTCTGTTGAATCATATAAAGAATTAACTATATTAAAAATATTTATATAACCATCTCCAGCACCATTGCTACTATGTTTTATTTTATCAAAAGAGAATTCCAAATATAAATTATTACTATTAGAAGCCTCAATTGTCCACTTTGGAATTGGGCTGATAACCTTTTCTAAACAATTATCAAAATTTTTCCTGTTTTTATAAATTGTCAATAATCTTCCACCAAAATTATTATTTAAATTATTCTCACTTCTATAATCAGAATCGCTTACATTTCCCTTATAATTTTCTCTATTTTGATAATTATTATTATGAAATGTAGAAGCAAAAGCCCTTTTACTGGAAAGAATGAATGTATTCATATTATCTGACCAATAATCAATTTCTTCGTTATTATATTTTTTTTGAATAAACGCTCCATTATTATCAGTAGATTCTATAGTTCTAACATTTCCATTCAAATCTTCTGTTTCTATTTTTATTTTGCCATTATTTTTTACATTTCGTGATGAAATAGGAATTATATCATTGTTAGAATTCAACAAATGAATAGCTTCTATTATTGTTGATTTACCGCTATTATTAGGACCTACTAAAATTGTTAGCCCACTCCCAGGTGTTACGTTGTCTGGTATTGCGTAATGTATATTCGTTTCATCCGAAAAACCACGCAAACCATTAATAGTTAATTTTTTTATTGACATCTTTATCACCTACTACAATAATTCTAAATATTTCTTCAACATTTCCACCTCTAACTTAGTAACTAGTTTAACAAAATCTGTATAATTACCAGTTGTATGTGCTTTATCTAATGCTTCATAATATTTTAATCTTGATTCTTTCTTTATAATTACAGGATTATATCCACTATTCATAAGATCTAAATTCATAAGTAATCTTGAAGTTCTACCATTACCATCTACAAAAGGATGAATTTTTACTAACTCTCCATGCAATAATGCTGCTCTAATTATTGGATGATAATTATTCCATGTTTCATAGTTTAATATTAATTTTTCCATTAATTCAGGAACTTTTAAATAATCTGGAGGAATATGTGTTGCACCTTTAATAGTTACATTTTCTTTTCTATATCTCCCAGCATTTTCATTATCAATGTCTTTTAAAATTAATTGATGAATATTTTTAATATTCCATTCGCTAATTGGTTCATTATCTTTAACCAAGTCATCTAAAAATAAAATTGCTTTTTCATGGTTAATTGCTTCTAAATGTTCTTTAATAGATTTCCCGCCAACAGTTATTCCTTCTAAAACAACTTGAGTTTCCCTTAATGTTAAAGTGTTACCTTCAATTCCATTACTATTATAAGTCCATTCTAAGTTAATAGATTCTTTTAAAGATTTCAAAGTTTCTTTAGGTATTGGTCTTTTGCTATCTAATTCTCTTTTTAAACTATCTACTTCATCAAAATAATTATCATCTAAATCAATAATAAATTTATTATCATCTGGTCTAATAATTCTTTTATCAACTGGCTTATCAGCATCAACAGGAATATTCCAACTATTTCCAACTTTAACAGCACCATCAATTCTACCATCTTGTAATAATTGTCTTATTCTTCTCTCGCTAATATTCCATTTTTCAACAGCTTCTTTTGTAGTCATAAATTCCATACAATTCACCTCAATTACGATTATACCGCATTCGGTAGTCTTTGTCAATGTATTTATTCCGTTATCGGTATATTAGTTTATTAAATTTTTATCTTGTAGAGAGTAATATTTTTACTAGTATAGCGGAACTTTCATCTCACCTGTCGATGGTCAAGGTATAACTATATCTTTTATTTTGAAAATTAAAATAATCATTCAACATTGGATAACATAAATACAAAATATCATTTCTTTCCGTAAATAGCGGGATGAAATATTTATTTGTTAAAAAAATATTAACTATTTTATATGAATCTATATCCGTAATAAAGTAACTTGGAAATATAGTTTTATAATGTTTTCTCAATGCATCAATTCTTCTGGAAAACTTTATCTCATAATTATTTTTATGATAAAATCCATAGTATTGTCTATACATTTCATATATAGTAGAAAATAATCTCAAATTTTTTACTTCAATATTATAGATTATCTTTTTATCAGTATCCATTGCCAATATATCATAATCACCAATCGACTCAGAATAATTTTTATCAATATTTGGATTCATTTGATGTAATTTTTTTTCAACATAAATTAAGCCTGTTACATTTTCTTTAATAATATTAACGGTATCACATACAATTTGCTTTTCTGATAATTTCTTTGCTTTTTCAAGTGTTTTACTTATATTGGGTAAATCTTTTTTAAAGGGAAAATCATATATTAAAATTGCATATGTAAAAAACTTATGTATTTCAGAAACTAAAGCAGGCGAATAATATAAGACATCTCCATCACATATTATTGGTTTTTGGTCTATTCTATTTAGTTGATTTTCTCTATTATAAATGGCACTAATGTGTTTTTTGTCTATTATAAGATAATTCAACACTTTATTTATTGAATCAATAGATAAATGTGTTTGATTATATTTTTCAATTAATTTAACTAGTTTTTCTTTTTTTATCTCAAACACATTATTTTTTACTTTATAAAATTTCTTTGCTGGTATATCTACACATAGACACGAAGACATTTCAGTAAAATCATTTATATCAAATCCCATATCAAGTTTAAAGCTATTTATATATTCTTTCATTATGTCTGCTGTAAGTATTTTACTATTTGCATCATAACTATTTTCAAGATATTTAATATTATAATCTAATTTTTTAAATTCTATTTTTAAATTATAATCATTATCAATATCGATATATCCTAGTCCCAATTGATAATACATAAAATCTAAGCATAAATTAAGATTATATAACAATTTTGAAATTTTAATAACATACTCTAAATCAGGATTAGTTTTATAATTTGTTATAGTAGTTTCATCACCTAATTCCAATCGTTTCTCTAAAATGAATTTTAATATTTTTATTTGCAATTCTATATCATGAACATCGTAAAATAAAGAAGATTCTTTAAAAAAGTTATTTCTAATAAAATTAAATTGATTTTTATCATAAATCTTTTTGGACATAAGTGATAATATTTTTTTTGAAAGTTTTCTAACAGGAAACTTTAATAATTCAATTTCTAAAATTTTTATTAATTCATTTCTCAAAGGAATTAGTAATTTATGATCATCTCTAGTAACATATCTTTTAGGCTTTAATCCTATTTTTCTTATAATATTGTTTATAACCAAATCTTTTTTATTGTTATAAAAATAATCTTTATTAAATATTGAATGTCTATAATAATAATCTAATTGCATTGTCTTAACCTGTAACATAAATTCCTCATTATTTTACTGTATATAAATTACTTCATTTCAATTTCTTTTTCAACTACATATTCGTAGTTTAGCGCATTATCACTGGTAACTACACTCTCACCTATTTCGTGTTCTAAATCTTTTCTTGCATTACCAGCAATTTTACCACCACGTCTTGCTACTTCAATATTTTCATCTAAACCTTTTGGATTTTTCTTTTTAGCAATTTCTCTTGTTGCTATTTCTCCTAAATCAGCTAATGCTACTTCAATATCTGTCATATTATCTCTTAATGATTCTTTTCTAAGTCCTTTAAATGATTTATATTGTTTTGCAGTCATTCCAGACCATTCTTTATAAATTTCATTCGTTAGAATTGCATATTCTTTTGATTCAGTTATTCCGCCACCTTTCCATACATCAGTAAGTTGTTTTCTATCTTGAATACCCTTAATTCTTTTAGCAATCCATTTTTCATCAAAGCCTTTGGATCTATATAAGTCTATCGCTCTTTGTGCTGCCAGCGATGGATCAAATGTCTCATCTATTCTCTCACTACCTAATTTTGCTAGCCATTGTTTAATTGGTTCTGCATTTTTACTAGGAACTGATTCAATAATTCTAAACATTCCTTCAATATCAACAACATCAGTCATACGATATTTACCATCTTGTGCTTTCAATTTCAACTGTCTAGTAATACTAGACGTTTCAAAATTTTCTTCATTTTTTAATTTATTTTTTAACCAATTCCAATATTTTCTAGGATCACTACTATCCGCAAGTACTCCAACTATATCAACAACACTTATAAAGTATTTTTCTTGTTCTTTGTCCCAAACAGTTCTAATAGTTTCATTATTAAATATTTTATTTACTAAATGCATTTTATCTTGATTCATAAGTTACCTCCTTTGCTGTTTATATTATATTAAACATTTGTTTCGTTACAATATTTGTATAAGTAGTTTATCAATTTTATGTATTACTTGTGCCCGAGTTGGTCACAAGTTAATTATTCAACATACTAAATTTATAGATAATTTCTATATTTCTATCTTTATCTATAATAATTTTATCAATTAAGGCTTGTATTAACTCTCTTGATGGATTATCAATATCAATTAATTCTCTTATCTTATCTTCGTAATCTTTTAATTCTGACCTATTAACCTTCTTATCAGTCTTTAAATCTTGTAGGTTTTGGATTTTTTCTCTTGTCCTAACTAAAGAATTTTCTGTTTCTCTAGAAATTCTTAAATACATTTCTTCAGATACTATTCCATTAAATTTATCTTGATATAACATATCTAACTTACTAATAAAGTCTTTTTCTTGCTTTCTTAAATCATTTATTTGATTATTAACATCACTATTATCTTTTTTGTTAATATTTTTAGATATTTCAGATATCTCTAATTTTTTCAAATACTTTTTACAAGTATTTCTAATAACCTCAAGTAATGCTTCTTCAAGCTTTTCATACGGGATGAAATGAGGCTCACACATTCTTCTTTTAGGGTCTCTTGAATATTTATTACAATTAACACTCCAATAGTCATGATTTTTTCTATAAGATACTGTTAGAGTATTACCACATTCCTTACAATATAATAAATTTTCAAATAATCTTTTATCTCTTTTAACAATATTAGATTTATTAGTCCTTTTAATATTATTTTGAACACTTTCAAATATAAATCTATCTACTAGTGCTTCATGAGTATTTTTAACTATATCCCAATTACTTTTAGGTAATGATTTTTTCTTTTTAGATTTATATGATACTTTAGTTTGTACACTTTGTACCATATCACCTACATACATCTGATTTTTTAATATCTTTTTAACGGAAGAAATAGTCCACATAGGATTATATTTGGCTTTTGAATTAAGATTTTTTCTTTTTAAACTACTTGGTGTTTTTATATTATTATCATTCAAATAAGTAGTTATTTCAGAAAGTCCTACTCCATTGTAAGCCATTTCAAATATTTTTTTTACTACCCATGCATACTCCGGATCTGGTATTAGGTGTCCTTTATCATCTGGATCTCTTAAATATCCATAACTTGGAGCACTTCCAATAAATTTTCCATTTCTTCTTTTATCATTTAAAACATTACGTATTTTAACTGAGTTTTGTTTGCTATAAAAATCGTTACAAGCAAAGATAAATGTTGATGAATCATTGCTTGCTTGATTAACAGCATTGTCATACCCTTCTAGCATAGAAATAAATCTTATTCCATTTTCTGGGAAGAAAGTTTCAACGTAATAACCTGTTAAAATATGATCTCTACCTAATCTTGATAAATCTTTAACTATTACAAGATTAATTCTTCTGGCTTTAATATCTGTGAGTAATCTTTGGAATCCTGGTCTATCAAAAGTAGTACCTGAATAACCATCATCTACATATTCATCTACGAAAATAAATCCTTTTTCTTTAATAAAATTCATTAGTATATTTCTTTGGTTAAGGACACTCTCACTTTCAGATTCGTAAGATTTGCCTTCATCAGCTTCTGATAATCTTATATAAATTCCTGCTTTATAGTATTCTGGCATCTCTTTTAAAGTGTTATACAAGTTTGCTCTCCTTTCTGATTGTATAACAACTAAAGCCAATTAAATTATAACACATAAATTTAATTAAGAGCATGCTGTCAGTCACTATTTACCACGCTGTTTATAAATTTAGTTACCAAATCTGTAAAATTAGGAGAATCATCTTTGAAAGTTTCTGTTATATTAAACATAAGCCACCTCATTTAATTTTATGAGTGGACTATTCATAATATATCTTCCTCCTTTTCTATAAAATCTTTCAATAAATTCTCCATTTCTTCTTGTTCTTCTATAGTTGCAACACTAGATTCAATAGGAATACCATGCCAATACTCTATACCATTTTCATCAACATAATAAATTTTATCTAATATATCTTTTTTATTTTTATTATATTTATTATCATGATTAAAATTATTTTGAATACTAACATTAATATTTCCTTGAATACTTGTTATTCTTTTCTTTAATACTTCAGATAATCTAATTATTCTTTTTGAATTATTTGTTTCACTATTATTTATTTCTATATCAATATATCCATATTTTGATAAACTACTTATACTCTTTGAAACTGTTGGTTTTGTGCAATTAAATTTATTCATAAAATATCTATTAGTAGGCCAACAGTAGCCATTTTTCTTACATAGTGACACTAGTTCAATTAACAATAACCTTTCAAAGTAAGTAAGACGATTATCTCCTAATACTGATTCTGGTAATACTAAACTGATAAATGGTTCTTTCTCCATCATATCTCCAATATAAGATTATCGAGTTTAGTAGTTCCATGTTATCCTCCTTTCTTTACCAGCCTTTTTAGGAACACGTAAAAAGAACTGAACACATTAGTCCATAACAAAAACAAGGGAATTTTTTCCAATCTTGTTTGTTGGATTAATATGTACTCAGTTCTTCACTGATTAATTATTTATACATTACTCTTAATGCATAATATAACTTTTTTATAATTTCATTTTCTTCATTAATAGCTATTATTTTTTCTTATTTTATATTTATATATGTTTAAATGTACTAGCCACATTCCCGTATGGCTAATATAATTATAACACCAATTACTTTTATTTCAATACGTAATCATTCGACAAATATTATTCTTTAATATGTATATTTTTAATTTTTACTTTATACCCTTTTCTTCTTAAGCCATCAATAGCATATTGAATTGATACTTTACTAAAGAATGGTATTTTAGGTCTCTCATCATTAGTTTTAGTAATAATTGCAAGTACAACAGTATAAATGCTAGGTATAAAATCATCCTTAAATATATTCTTACCTATTTTTTTATTTGCTTCATCTCTAAAATTTACATCAAGTAGCATTTCACCAGATACTGCAGCCTGATTAAATAAATGACTTAAATAGCTTGAACCGCCATTTTTCTTAACATGTATTAAATTATTATCACTAGTTAAAACATCACAAACTTCAATAGAACTTCTACCCATACCAGTAACCCTAACTGTCTCTTTGTCCATTAATATTGAATTATTTAAACTTGTACATAATTTTTTATTATATTCATCTTCTCTTTCATTAGTATTAATTGGAAATTCTATATCAGATATTTCTATAGATTTATAATAATTATTAATAGATGCGACAAAATTTTTATCAACTTTATACCATTTGCCAAAGTTTAAACAGTAGGCATTACCATCATATTCTATTTCTGCTATTAAGCAGTTATATATACTCCAATCATATAAAGGTTCATCACCATCAACTGACATTGCATATACTTTTCTATTTTTTAATGAATCTACATTAGGAATAATACCATCTTTAAACAACTCTATAACTTGTTGTATTTCTATGTCATCAAATCCAGGTGTTGATGTTTTATATCTAAAATCAGATATATCTTCCCATTCAATTATTTCTGGAACTGCAGTCCATACTTTATCAAAATTCTTTTCATTAATATTTCTTACTAATTCCAAATTAAGCAATTGCTTAGTACTTTTTTCCTTTACTTCTTTTATATTGTCTAACCAACTAAAGTTTTCTTTATATTTGTTACTCTTATATCTTTCGTAACAAGATAATAAGAAATTATTTACATCATTTATTGTGACCGGCACTGAAACACTAAAAAGATCTCCACCTGTAATAGTATTTTTATTAAATAATTCTTCCTCACTTTTCGCTGTGGCTTTTCTTAAAAAATCACTATATATGTCAAATCCAAATTCACTTATATCAGTTTTTTTAGGAGTTTGTTCATTCTTAGTTCTATGGTCTCCTCCGTAATTTGCTATACTCAGCTGTCTAAAGCCATCTTTTGGGACACTATTTAACAGAATTTTAATACCAAATTGTTCTTCAATAACATCATCATTTAATAATGATTTACCATTTCCAAAAGGAATAGCAAAAACTTTTTCTTTTCCATCAATTACAAGTTTATGTAAAGATATTACTTTTGCATGGGAATTACTGATATCAACATCTTGTGTTTCATTAAAATATGATATTAACCATTCAGGCTTATGTTGTCGAGTCGGATAATAATATGTTATAGATTTAGCATCCTCACGTAATACATTTTTATAGGCATAGTCTTTTAATATTTCATCATACTTTACTTCATCTTTAATCAAATAAATTGTTATTTTATTTGATTTCTTTCTTTTTTCACTCATGCTACTTCTCACCACCTACTACAAAAAAGACGCAATACAAAACTATAAAGCCTGTACTAGCGCCTCTTTCTTCTTTAATATATTATAACACTTTTATTACACGTTATAAATATATTTATTGTCATTCAATGAAATTAATAAACGAATTTTTTATAATTACAAGCAAGAACTATATGGAAGAGAATTAATATATTCATCCATATATTTTAAATTTAATGATTCAATATTATTTGTGCCATCAATTGATGGTAGCAATATTTTTGTTTTTTTAATCCTATTTTGATTAAATTTTCTACCGTAATCGTATCTAAATAGTTCCTGTTTCAATACTGTTATAATGTACATTGCTATAGAAGAATTCAATTTAAACCTAGGAATTAATTTTTCAACATGGTCACTAGCTGAAAATGCTTTTTGCTGGTATGAAGCAAATCCAATTGTAGCAGAATCAATCGTAATAACATTACCATCTTCTGTATAATAATTATAGTATCCATCGACTCCATTATTTGTAGATCTAGTAGTAATATATGGCCAAGTACCCTCTCCATAAGTCTCTAATATATCTTTTTTTGTTGTTTTTGTACCTTTGACTATGAAAATATCACTTATATTAAACATTGCATAATTAGTTTTTAAAGATTTTTGATTTTTTTTGCATGGTTTATATTTTTTTTCAAATAATTCTATATCAAAATTATCAATATACCAACAAGCTTTTTCATATCCATCTTCTAAAAAATAATTAGGAATTTTTGACATATCATTGCTTTCAATCCACAAATTATTTATGTACTTTCTCATCAAATTAAAATCAGGAACAGTTTCACCGTCCACCATAATTGATGGGAGCTTAATTTTTAAATAGTTGATACGGTCACAAGCATTTCTCCCATAACAAAATCTGTAACTTTCCATATTAATTATAACAGTCAAGTACATAAGTATTTTTTTGTCAAAATATGCATTATACTCATCTTTTAATTCTAAGGCTTTTACCCTAGTTCCTATATAAAAATTTTCTGGCTGGACAAACGCTTTAAATGTTCCTCTATCAGCCAAACTAATCGTCCTTTTACAATCAAATAGTTTTCTATTTTCAATTTTTGATACTCTTTTAGAAATACCATTGTTTTTATATGTATGGCTAATTACTGGAAATTCACCTAATTCTGTTCTTGAAAGTATTAAATCTCCACCAGTATAAATATTAAATATTTTTTCTAAATCAAAAAAGGAACAGTTTTTATTCATCTAAATCACTACCTTCAAAATTTTCATCCAAATATTTAAATAACGCATATTTTTTTATTTGATTTATAAAATCTGTATCATTTAATTGACTGTAATCAGTTTCAACATAAGCTTCAGCTAACCATTCATCACTAGCTTTCAATTCTTTTCTTAAAAACTTTTTACTATTTTCTTTTGACAACCCCTTTAATTCTCTTAACCACTCATTCTTTATTGATATCCAATTACCATTTTTATCAAAACGTCCTGAATGTGGTACTGTCACAAAACCATCATCTAACCACCTTGCTAAAAATACATTATTGTTTGAATCTTTATGCTTTATATGAGCCTTAAAAACCATAATACATGTAGATGTCCCAACATGACTATCTTGAAATAATTTTTTGGGCATTGTCATGACGGATAATAAGGTATGCTTTTCCATTATTTTTTTACGCATTTTTAAATCATCTTTACTACTTGCACAACTCATTGGTACAATTGCAATCCCTATTCCACCTTTATCTAGATATTCTAGCATAGAATAAACAAAATCTAACTCACTTTGACCACTTTGCTTATTTTCTTCTCTTTTGTTTTTTGTATTTAATAAGGAATAAGGAGGATTTATCATTCCAACAATTGGTTTTATGTTCATGCTTTCAATTTCTTCTTGTAAAGTTATCTTTCGTCCTGTTTTAAAATCTTCGTTTGCTTCTCCTTTATCCTTTAATAAAGAAGAACAAGAATATAAATTCGATTTACCATCACCATGAAATCTCATATTCGCATACGCCAATGCAAACATAGATGGTTCTCTTTCAACACCTATAAGACAATTTTTTCTAACTAGTGATTTTTTTTCTTTCTTTACGTCATTTGATATTTTTTGGTTATCAATATTCCTATCCATCCTATTTAAAGCACTTATTAAAAATCCACCAGTCCCAGTACATATATCAATTACCTTAGTATTTTCGTCTAATTTTTTTCCTAAATAATATTCAGCAATATCGCAAAATAACTCTGTTATATGTTTTGGTGTCAAAACTACACCTTTATCTTTTGCAGCACCTCTAGCATATTTTAAAAACGATGTATAAAATGTCCCCATTATATCCATATCTGAATGTTGTTCTAATTTTATAGAAATATTTTTATATATCGAATATATAAAACGAGTTAATATATTATCACCATATTTAAAATATTTCGATTCACCTTCTGGAGAATATAGTAAATTATCTAATAATATTGAGGAATAATATTCTCTTAATTTTTTCTTTTTTATTTCAGGTAAATTATCAATTTTACTCCATATTTCCTCTAGAGACTCCCAAAGTCTTTTAATTGCATTATTTCCTAATTCTTCTGAAAATGGCTTCTTAATATAATCATTAGGCATGGCTCTTTCTACTGATTTATAAAAGTCAGAATTCTTATTGGTTAAAGCGAGTACTATAGCTGAAATAAAACCTGCCCTATCTTTGGGATCTATTTGATTTGCTCTCAAATAATTATTACAGCTATTAGCGTAATTTTTTAATTCTTGATATATTACTTCTTTTTCTCTAACATAATCCAATGAGTTTTCTATAATTATCCTCTTGTATTCATCAGCAGACATGATTGTGTTTTCATAATCACCATCTTCTAAAATAATTAAATCTTTTAAATTACCTCCTTTTGGAATTAAGAAAGAAGTAGTTTTAAAATTATCTTCTTCAATACCTGATGTAGCAATAGCAATTACATCATACTTATATGTTAAAAATGTAGCATAATGAAGGGCTCCATTAATACAATACTGTGATATTTCTTTTTCATTTCCTAATCCATTTTTATAATTTTCAAGATTTTCATGTGTACCATGTTTGTCAACACTACTCTTACATTCTATAACAATTACAAAATTATCTTTATTATCTTTTATAGTATAATCAGGAGAGCCTTCATTCCCAGTTAGTCTTTTACTAGCTTTTAAAAAAGCATCTGCTAAAATTTTATCACTATTAATGCCACTTTTATAACTATCTTCTTTATAGCATATAATATCTTCCTCAAATTCATTTTGATTTTTTGGATAACCAACTTCTAATAATCTTTTCTTTACTAATCCTTTTGTTAACTCTTCTGACATTTTAAAATACCTCCTAATTTCTTTTTATATTCATTACTTTCTCTAATTTGCTTTATTAACTGTTTGTTTTTTAAATAAATAGCTATATCATATGGAATCTCGTTTCTTTGATGAGCAGCTAAATCAAATAGTTTATGAATATCATTTTCTTTTAAATTTAATATTTGAACTATCTTTAGTTGAATATTGCTTGGTGGAGGATTAACTCTTCCACTTATAATATCGTAAAAATATGGTTTTTTAATTCCTAATTGACTGTAGAAAAAACTTTGACTCATATTTTTTTCTTTTATTAATTGAGTTAAAAATTCACCATATTCGCATCTATTTTTCACTCAATCACCTCTTTACTAGTATGTATGTATACATACTAACATACATTTTAAAAAAAATCAAGGGTTTGGGAGTAATCCCACAAAAGAATTTCGTGCGGGAGTACAAATTCAGTGCTGGCTAGACAATAGATTTACTCCCAAAATAATTAGTTGCAATTTAAAAACTCTATCAATTTGATTCGATAGAGTTATCTTTTTAATAAAATTTCTTTAATATCATTGGATTATCTTTTACTATTTTTAAGTTATATTTTATTTTTAATATCTTCTTTATAGATGGTACAAGTTTATCTATATCACATCTTACATTAAATACATCTATTGCTGAATTAATATGATTATAAAGTGGTGCTTTAGAAAGTGCTTTCTTATAGAAATTATCTGCTATATAAAAAGCAATTACATCTGGTATTACAAATTCTTTTAGATAGTTATCATAATTAATGCATACTGGTAAGTATATTCTTTCAAATTCTTCATAAGTTATATCACACATAGATATACTCCTTTAGAATTATTTCTTCTACAATATTTTTAATATTATTCATTTTACTTACCCAAAGTATTTGATTATTTTCTTTTAATTGCTCGTTAATATTTTCCATTTCAGCTAGTTTTGTAATTAACTTTTGTACCTTCTCCATAACAGTAGTATCTATATTATGAAGATATTCATTTAAAGTGTCATTTACTAACAAATCAAAATATAATCCAAGTTTGTATTTCTTAATATATTCTAGTCTTAATAATCCATATTTCCCTATATTAAATTGTTCTTTATCTTTTAATATTAAATTAGGTAATAAATAATCACCTTTTTTAGTGTAACTAATGTTCATAACTATTTCCTCATTTCTTTCTATTTTTATTTGGCTTTAATTGTTATACATTTGTTACACAATGACCATCGCCACCTCCTGCATTTATGTGATTAGATAATATTATTACATCTTCGTTATTACCAAATGGTCCTAACATTCTATTAATTCTTTCTTGTCTTGAGAAAGTCTCATCTGTATCTCTTGTTATATATGTAGGTATACCTAATTCATTTAACCTATTATAAATATAATTTGCAGCTTCTAAATTAAAATCTTTTTCTTTATAGTTACCATATATTGCTCCAGGATCTGACCCACCATGTCCTGCGTCTACTATTACTTTTTTAGTAGCTCTTTCATTCATTTAAATCACCTATAATAAAGTATGAATTATAATTGTTTTTGTTCTTGTATATTTTTTTTATTAAAAAAAAGAACCATAAGATATGATTCTCATTTATTTAAATTCATTGTTTCTCCACTCGTTACTTTTTCTATATATTTTTCTTCATTCCAACAATTCATTTTATGTGATTTTCCTAAAAGCTCTCTAAGTTCTTCATTGTTCGCTTTTTCAAATTTACTAATAGAATCTTCTGTATAATATACTTCTATATTATTGTTTTCAAGATTTAAACTATGATGAGTTCCTTGCCTTCCATAGTTATCAATATGTGACTTATTCATTCCTTTTTTTAATTCCCAAGCATAAATCTTTAATAATGTACAATTAAAGATATGAATGTCTTTTCCATCTAGTTTTTTGATAGTATAGCGTTCACGTAAAATTGATGTTCCATTTATGCTAAATGTTAATTCATTATTATAAATATTACAGGTCATCATTTCTTCATCAAATGATATAGTTTCTTCAGCTAAATTATAGTATGCAACATGTCCCCATATAACAAGTAGCACTATAACCATAGAAATAAAACACATTCTAATTTTATTTTTTCTTTTCTTTTTTAAAGAATCTGCAAGCTTAACAATATTTACTTCTAAGGTGTTGATGTATTTTTCATCATCAACTTTTTCTCCACTCATAAGGTCATTAATTGTAATATCAAGTATTTTACATAATTCAGGAAATAATGATAAATCTGGCATACATTTTCCATTTTCCCATTTGGATACTGATTTATCACTTACTCCAAGTTTTTCACCAAGTTCAGCTTGAGTCATTTTTTTAATTTTTCTTCTTTCACATATGAACTTTCCAATTTTTTCTTGATTCACGAATTATCCTCCTTTCGTGAATAATTCTAATATTAATTACTATTAAATAACACCTATTAAAAGTAGAATTATAATAATTTTTAATTAATTTTTAATATCTCTTTTTGTGTATACAATATTTGATATCGTATAAAGAATAATAATGCAAACGATAGAAACGATTATTCCTAAACCTAAGTCAATGTTTGTATTTTTAGAAAAAAATGAGTACTCTTTACTATTATTTATAATAAAACCTGGGTCAAAATACAAAAATGGTGTGAATTTTATTGAATAATACTTAGTAGTATATAGTATAATCCATATAATTGGAGAAATTATTGCAAGTAAAGTTGAAATACCAACAGTAACTGCTGTATTTAATGTAACTGTTGATAAAAAGAACAATATACTTAAAAATGATATCATTGGAATTCCTGCAATTAGCATAGTTTTAATTAAGTAGAATATATAATTTACTTCAATTACTTTATCCCCATTGTATAACAATTTAGGTGCAAAAATGTCTTCAAATCCTAATCTTATTCCTGTGTATACAATTAATATAAATAAAAGAATAAACCAAATTATATATGTATGAAGAATCAAATAGATAAATTTACTCAATAAAATTTTCCATCTTCTAACTGGTGTTGTTATTATATTTTTGATTGTACCTGCACTATGTTCACGACTGACAATACCACCACTAGTTATTGCCACAATTATTAATACTATAACAGATAAGTGAAATATATTATTAACACATGTTTTTGATGTTATATACTGATTCTCATTAAGTTGCCATATGTCATCGTAATGATAAGCAATATCGTGCTTTATGTCATTTTTCGTACTATATAATAAGATTCCCCTGTTCTTTTTTGAATCTTTTTTCATATGATTTATATATTTTACATAGTTTTTGTAATTATCGAATATATAACTTTCTTCATGATAAGATTTACCATATGGACTATCATATCCATTTACAAATTCGTCCTCTCTAATTAAAGTTTTCTCTAAATTGTGTCCGATAGTTTCGTATTGTCGATAATTGATTGCTCTATAATCACTCCAATCACTTACTTTTTTATCCTTTAATAATTCTGTATACTCATCTTTGTAACTATATAAATCTAAATAATAATAATATTTATTTTCTTTTAAAATATCTTCATATATTTTTATTTCTTTTTTATTCAATTCATATCTTTCTTCAAGTTCATTATCACTTTTATTGCACAACTCTTTATAAATATTATTTGACACATTATAAAAATAATACTGTTCTCTATCATAATCTCCATTTAAATATTCACAATTTTGTAAAAATATTTCTTTTTCGTCTTTTCTTATCTCATCAATAATTTTATTTTGATGAATATCTTCTAAGTATTCATTAACCAGTTCTTTTTGATAACCAAAATCATATGCATCAATCTTTACTAAATACTCATAATATTTAATAGCGTTCTCATAATATAGTAATTCATATTCATCTAGATTACTTTTATTTTTATTTTCTTTAAGTGTCTCATAGTTATCTTTAGCCGCATTTAATTCTTGTGATATCATTTCCATATAATTTAAATTAGTATGAAATAAGTTATAAAGTTCAACAAAGCAAATAGTAGATAGTAATAGTATCAAAGTTATAATAATTATTTTCTTTTTGCTATAGTTTTTTTTGAATTCGCATTTAACCAAATTATATATCTTCATTATTTTCACCTTCAACTAACTTGAAATATTCATCTTCCAAACTAATATTTTTAAATTTAACTTCTTCAATTCCAAATTCTTCAATTATTTTTCCCTCTTTTATTATTACAATCTTATCACATATATTTTCTACTTCTTTTAAAATGTGACTACTTATTAAGACACTTATATTGTCTTCTACACTTATTTTCTTAATCATTTCTCTTAATTCTTTTATTCCTTTTGGATCAAGGCCATTTGTGGGTTCATCTAGAATTAACAATTTTGGTTTTTTTATTAATGCACATATTAAAGCAAGTCGTTGTTTCATTCCAAGAGAATACTTTTTTACTTTTTCATCAATTCTATTTCTTAATTTTACGAAGTCAATCATTTCTTCTATATAATCGTTATCTTTAATGTTATTAAGCAATTTTACAATTTCAATATTTTTTCTTCCAGTAAGTTCATTATATATATCAGGATTTTCTATAATACAACCTATTTTAGATAACGCTTCTTCTAACTCTTTTTTTATATCAAAATTACATATTTTAATGCTACCACTATCTATTTTATAAAGACTTGTTATAGACTTAATTAAAGTTGTTTTCCCTGCTCCATTAGGTCCAATTAATCCAACTATATCTCCTTCATATATTTTTAAGTTGATATCACTTAATATACTTCTTTTACCAAACGATTTTGATAAGTTTTTTACATCAAGGATGACAGAATGATGATTAGGATCTATTTCTTTTTTCTTAAAATTTCTTTCTCCATTAAGAATTTCTTTTTCAGATACATTAAAAATTACAGACAAATTTTTTATAGTTTGAATATCTGGAATACCTCTACCTGTTTCCCATTTTGATACTGCTTTATCAGTTACATAAAGTTTATCTGCTAATTCTTGTTGTGTCATATTATTTTCTTTCCTAAGATTTAATATGAAGTTACCTATTTTTTCATAGTTCATCTAAATCACCTCAGCTTAATTATATAATAAATCAATACTGTTGTTTCTCTACTCTAAGTAGAGATGTTTTTTACATTAAGGTGATTAGGGAGTTCCACATTTAATATAATTTGCAATTGAAATTCAAATTCAGTACTTGCTAGTGTTATTGGCAAACTATTTTTTTGTTATATCTCTTTTTTTATTAATTCCAAACAATATTGCTCCCATTTCAGAATCTATTATGTACTTAAAAGTTGTCAACTTCTTTTAAATTTAATAATTAATAAAATATATTTGTTAAAAAATAATATAACAAAAAAGAGAAGCAACTGACTTCTCTTAAATGGTTGTATTATAAATAGTGTTGGTGAACTCATCTCCTTCACTATTTTTATTTTCAAAATATTTATATACTGATAATCATAATTAATCTATTTATGAGTTCTAAAATTATCTTTTGATTTTTTTGTTGAATATTCAATTGCTCTAATGATGTCAAACGTAGAATAACGTATATTTAATATAGCTTCTATTTCGATTAAAATAGCAGCATAATTTATTGTTTAATTATCTCTTTAACTTTTTCTTTTACTTCATTCCAAAAATCTTTTAAGTTTTGATAACTTAATGTTTCTTCTACTTTATCAAAATCTACCCATACACATACTTCTTTATCTTCTTCTTTAAATTCTTTAGTAGAAGAACCTTCATCAATACTTAAAAACATATAAGTATTTATATTTCCTTCACTATTAGTATAAGATATTATTCCGATTGGTTCTTTACTTAATAATCTACATTTTCTTTCTGTTTCTTCTTCTGTTTCTCTTATGGCACATGTTGCAACCTCTTCACCTATTTCCATATGACCTTTTGGAAATGAATAGTCATCTCTTTTCTTTCGATAAACTAAACAAACCTTTTTAAAGTCCTTACTTAGTAAAATACATCCACCTTTATCCATCTATTTCACTCCTTTTAATATTTATTTTGAAAATAATTATTTGAATGATAAATCTCTATAAACTCGATTGATTCCAATCCATTAATAATTCATAAAATATCTGTTATTAGGATTATTATAATGCAAATATCTACTTTTCATATGATTCCAACAAGTTCATCTATTTCTTTATCAACAACTATTGGTAAATACTCTTAGTATTTCTACTTTATACAAAAATTATATCATTTCATTATATAAAAGTAATTTATATTTTACATTTTAAAATTGTTATTTTATTGTTTATTATTTATATTTCTATAATAAAGTTAGAATCAAATTTTTTGTTCTTGTACATTGTTATATTTTTTTTCAAATATGAGTAAAAATAATTTATTAATAAAAAAACTAAAAACTTTACGCATTATTTTTAATGCAGTTTTTAGTCTTTATATATTTTTTTTAATCCCAAGCGAAAGTATATGCTTCGTTAACAAATACTTTATAGCTATCAAATTTTACCTCATTATAATTTTGGTCTTCTGGATAATAGAAAGTAAAGTTTGCTGATCTACCGCTCTTAATTTCTGATTCCATATCGTAATCAATACCTACAGCTTTATCTCCTTGATAATAAACAACAGAAACATCCATTTCATCGATAACATCTTTTGAATTATTTTTTACTTGAACAATGATTTCTTCACCATTATTGTTATGGACAACTTCGATTTGATCAAAGTATGTTGTATATGATTCTTCTGCTTTTTCAGCGTCTGCATATATTTTGTAATTATCAAAATTATCAGGTGTATCATACATTTGAACCGCTATTTCTCTATTAGGACCAACAGCAAATAATTGTTGTTTATCACTTCCAACTATTTTACCATCAGCATCATAGAATTCTACTTCTATTTCCATTTCAACTGCTACTTTATTGTTGTTTTTAGCTATTACTAACAATTTTCCATCTTTTAGAACTGTTCCAGTGGTAGTGATTTTTTTTCCTAAATCAACACCTTGAGATTCTTCTTTTTGCTCATTATCATTTGAGCCAGTACCATTTGGTTTTTTTCCTGTCGAACTTTCTTTAGAGTCATTTGAACATCCTACTAATAACCCCATACATAATACTGCTAACATGATTTTTCCTGTAACACTTAATAAATTTTTTTTCACTTCATTCACTCCTTTATCTATTTTTAGAAAAATCTTTTATCGTATTAATTATACTATAAGGATTATATTTATAAAATAGCTAAATATAAAATATTTCTGTAAAGTTTGTAATAATAATTACACATATTTTTCTGTTATCTTTTTTAAAATCTACTTTAATTCATATTCATATATTTCTCCATTATCCGGGAAAAATGAATTAAAGTCTGTATTTCCATCATATCCTACTATGTTGAAATGAAGCGCTTTCATAAATGCTCCATGAGATACAATTAATAGTGTTTTATCTTTATACTGTTTTTTAATAAAAAATAAAAATTTTCTAGCTCTTTCTAGTATTTCTTTTATACTTTCTATTTCATATTCTTTATCATCTAATTTATAATCCCATATTCTTTTTAAGAAATCTTCATCAGCCTTTTCTCCTTCAAGCTTACCAAAGCGTCTTTCTACTACCATATCATTATTTATTATTTCCATTTTACCATCTACAATTAATTCAGCAGTTTTTCTAGCTCTTTTAAGAGGAGAAGAAATACATACATCTATTTTACCTAAATCAATTTTCTTAGCTACCTCAAGTGCTTGTCTTATACCTACTTCATTTAATTCTATATCACTAGATCCTTGAATTAATTCTTTTTTATTCCAATCAGTCTGTCCATGTCTTACAATATATATTTTTGCCATATTATCCTCACTTCTTTATTTATTTTCCTCTAAATATTCCAGTACTTTTTCAAAAACTTTGTAATGAGATTCTAACATTTGTTTTTTATTGTGTAGTTCTTTTATTTTGTCAACACTCATATAAAGTACATCGCTAACTTCTTCTTTTTGTACTATTACTACATTTATATCAACATCTTTCTTAATATAGTAAATAAATCTTAATACTTTTCCGTCAACAATATATCCTAAATATTTTAGTTCTTCTTTGGTTACATCTACACCTATTTCTTCTTTTGTTTCTCTAATGATTGCTAATAGTGGTGTTTCTCCGCTATCAACATGTCCACCAGTTGAAGAATATTTTCCACCTTTATTTAAAGATGTTTGTTGCATTAAAAATTCGTCTTTACTATTTTCAATATATATAATAGAGGTTGGTATAAACTCATTTTCAGTTAATGGGTAAGATTTATCTTTCCTATCTATTACTATATCTGTTGGATTACCATTTCTATCATATAAGTTAATTTTTTCCATACTAACACCTTCCTGTATACTTTGGTAGTGTGTAGAGTTTCTACAACATCTACCTACTTTTTCTTTATATTTCAACGATTTTCTATATTTTTCCTAATCACTCCCTTTTTGAAGTGTTTTTTATATAGAATATCATTTTT
>CABUQZ010000015.1 GCA_902493795.1 uncultured Clostridium sp. | reverse complement strand
TAGATTCTATGACCTCTGTAATTTGCCGTTCTCACTTAAACTCTTGGTAAATAATTTAACATAAAAAAATAAGATATAAATATTAAATTATTTACATCTTAAAGTATACTTGTAATTTAGCAATCACTTTTATTTATACAAGTTTTAATATCTAATATCCAACCCTTTATAATATTACCATTTTCTTGTAGTTTTTCTTTATTTTTTTCAAATCCTTGTAATAATTGATATTGATGTTCCCAATAGACTATTAATGTTTCTAATAATTTATATTCAGGAGGAGTTAAAATCCCTTTACCTTTTTCCATACTTTTCATTATTTTATATACTTCATCTGCTGACTTTCCAACACACTTTTTAAAATCTCGTAATACCCATTGCCTTTCAAAGATATTTCGTTTTTTCCATCCAAAGTATTGTTCTTCATAAGTCTTAATAATTCGTAATAGGAGTTCAAAATTACAACTTCTATACGATTCATTTCTCTTTTCTAATCCATTTAATACCTGTATAGAACCAATTTCTTGTCCGTTATAATCTTTAGCATTTAATACTGATAATGCAAAACCAAGAGAAGCATCTTCTACACTTATAATGTGTTCTTTATTCATCTCATAAAATTCTTCTAATGAAATATTCATACTCCTTGCAACAACTTCTATTGATTTCATAGCAGTTTCTGTCTTTACTAAACCTGGACTTATTGTATATGAATATATATTAGTGTTTTCTAATTCCATTGATAAAGTATTACTTAATTCTACTTGAGCTGTTTTAAAAATTTCATAAGCACCCATATATGAGGCTGCTCCAGAACTAGAAACAAACACAAATGTACCTCTATTTCTCTTTTTCATTTCATCTAAAAAGCAGCTTACTAATAAAACTGGTGCTTTAAAATTCACAAGATAACTATTATCCCATTCATTACTACTAACTTTTCCTATTTCTCCTAAATGAAGTATTGCAGCATTATTAAAGACTATATCAGGAGAGCCATATTTATCAAGTACATATTCTTTCATTTTTAATATGCTATTTTCTTCTGCTAAATCTATATTATAGAACTCAACTTTATCTTTATATATTGAATTGATTTTTCTTTCTGCACTTTCCCCTTTTTCTTTATCAATCTCTAAAATGATTACTTTTGCTCCCATTATTGCAAAACATTTAGCAGTTTCAAAACCAATTCCTCCACCTGCACCTGTTATCAAAACTATTTTATTATCTAATGTATTTTTATAATCATTTATATCCATAATATTTCTACCTCGTTTAATAATAATTTATTATTTCAAATCATCAAAGAATTGTTTTAAATCTTTTTTTGTTTGTTCTGATAATTTATTAAAATCTATATCAGTTATTGCTCCTTCAAGAGTGTATAAATGAACTAGGCATACTTTAGGAAATCTCATTTTTAATTGAAAAAATGCTTCTTTACTTGCAACTTTTATCATATCTTCTGCTGAATTGATTCCTATTATTTTTAATTTTCTTTCTAGTTCTTTTCCTATGTTTTTCGTTTTAATTTATTCTGTCATATTATCTCACTCCTAAATTATAATTTGTCATTTTTTCCAATATAGTAAATATCTATAATATAGGCCATACTTTAATTTGTAATTAGGGATAATTCTTTTAAATACTTTTTTTATATTGGATAAAGAATCATATCGATAGTTTACTTTTATATTCAAATCTTCACAAGTCTTCATTTTCTTTAAACTAGATATTATCTTGCATGGAATTATTCTTCCAATATCAATAGACCAATCAATAATATTTGTTGGTTTAGATATTCCTACTATTAAAATAACTCCTTCTTTGTTTAACAAATGTTTTGCTTTTTCCAATGCAATTTCCATATTCATATGATGAATTGAAGCCACAAAAACAATTGCGTCATATTTTTTATTTTTGAAATCATATTCTATAAAATCATCTTTTATAAATGTTAAGTTTGGATATTTATTATTATCATAATTATTGTTTGATATATCAATATCAATTCCTGTTATAAACCTTGTATCATTATACAATTCAAAGTCTAAATAACCTTTTCCACAACCAACATCTAATATATATTTTTTACCTTCTACCTTCTTTTTAATCCAATTATTATATGCTAAATTATGATTCCATATTTTTTCTTTCATAAATCAATATCCTTTACAAATTACTATTTATGCGTCCTTTAATACTTCAATTATATCATTTTTATGTTAATGAGCCAGTAAATTCGCATAGTTTGTTTTCAATAAAATTAGCAAATCCTTCATTATCAATAAAACGCTACTTATACTTAATTTTTATAAATTTTTTATAAACTTTATCAATATCAGTTTTCATAGCAAAATCGTATGCTTCTAAGCAATCTTGTTTTGAAAGAGATGTTTCTTTCATTAAATAATTAATAGCATCTCTTTTATTTTCATACTTACTTATTTTTTCCTTAAATTCTTTTAATTTTTTTATCAAATCTCTAAATTCATCTATAGATGTATTAAAACTTTTCTGATAAACATTTCTTTCGATATAGGACATTTTTCTATTGTTTTCTATTACTCCACAGATAAATCCAATAATCATAAACAAGTATTGTATCCCATTATCTTTTATAAAACCATATATTATAAAAAAGACAATAACTATCATAACTAGAAACAATTCCCGAAAATGTTCTCTTTCCCATTTGTTTTTTAAAAAATCAATTTTTCCCTTTAAAATGAAAATACTATTTTCTAATGCATTCAATAAATTTTCATCAGCAACCTCTTTAAATGTTTCATCAGATAACTTTTTTCCTGCAAAGAATTCGTTAAGCGTAATTTCTAATATTTTGCATATATCTTTATAAAGAGAAACATCTGGTAAACATACTCCATTTTCCCACTTTGAAACAGATTTATCAGTTACTCCCAATTGTTCAGCAAAATAAGATTGTGTCATTTTCTTCTTTTTACGACATTCAGCAATTAATTTACCAATTTGTTTTTGATTCATAATTTTCCTCCTCGTAAAAAATATAAAATAACACAAAAAAATTTAACACCTCTTCAAAGTAGAGTTAGATAAATCATAAATTTTTCTTAGTTTAAAATATCACTTATTGCTTTACAATAATCTTCATCTATATCTATTGCATGATTTTTAAGTTCAAATAGTAATATTATAATACGAAATGTTATACAAACTTTACTTTATTTTTTTCAATACATGCCAAACGAATGGTGAAACCTTATCTTCTGTTAAAGTATCAATATCAACCCAAACTGCTCCATTAGAATCAAGTCCATCTGCATCTTTTTTTAATTCATCTTCTTCTATTTTAACATTATATAAAAGTCCAATATGATGTAAGTCTTCAATAACATCTTCTTCCATTTGCCATTTAAAAGTTACTGATGTTGCATCAAACAAAGTTGCTTCAACTAAAGTACCAGAAATTTCTTCCATAAGTTCACGCTTTAAAGCTTCCATTGGTGTTTCATCATGCTCAATTCCCCCACCAGGTAAATCAAGTTTTCCTTTGTAACCTCCTCTTGCTTTTTTAATTAATGCTATCTTATGCTCTTTTATAATAATTCCATAAGACCCAACATGTGTTTTAACAATCGTATCCATAAACATTTCCTTCTTTCTTATTACATATTTTACCACACTAAATAAATAGTATCACTAACTTACAATAATTAAAACCAAAAGAAAAAGACTATCTTTTACTTAGTCTTATAAATTAATTACTATTTACAATAGTATTATCTCATTAAAACATAAATCATATATGATATATACCAAAGAAGTAACACTATTCCCTTTTTATTTCCAATTCTTTTATTTTTTAAAAGTAAAAGGTAAGTTCCAATACTAGCAGCAAGCATTACTATAATATCTATAAATGAATTAAATCCAAAAGATATTGGACTAATAGCACTAGAAAGTCCTAAAATAAAGAATACATTAAATATATTAGAACCTACAACATTACCTATTGCTATATCAACTTCTCCCTTTCGTGATGCTATTACTGAAGTAACTAACTCAGGAAGTGACGTTCCTATTGCAACTATTGTTAAAGCAATCACATTTTGACTAACATTAAACATTGTAGCAATTTCTGTAGCACTATTTACAACTAATTGTCCTCCTAAAATAATACCAACAATCCCAAATATTATTCTTAAAATATCTACAAAATTAAATTTAACTTTTTCTTCCTTAGATTTTGCTGATTTTATAGCATCTCCAATTAATGCATATAAGTATATTCCTAAAAAACACAATAATATTAATCCATCAGTTCTAGTTAATACCCCTTCTCTTCCACCATTGAAGAAAAAGGAAAAAGTTAATATAAACATTACAACACTAGAAAAAATGGCGTATACAAAGTCTCTTGTAATAATTTTTCTTTTTGCAGTTAAACTTCCAAATAACCCACTTATTCCTAGAATAAGAAGCAAATTACATATATTTGATCCAACAACATTTCCTAGTGATATATCATTCATTCCCTTAATAGATGCAGTAATACTAACAGCAGCTTCAGGTGCACTTGTTCCAAAAGCCACGATAGTAAGACCAATAATTAGTGATGGGATACCAAGTGATTTAGCAATATTAGAACATCCATCTACAAATATATCAGCACACTTAATCAGCAATACAAACCCCAAAAGTAATAAAATAAAATCCATATAAATTTCTCCTTTACTTCAAAAACAAACAAGACTTTAGTTTATCCTAGTCTTGTTATTTTTTTATTATTTTTTTAATATTTATTATTTTTTTCTAATAAATACTATTGGTCTTAAAGCATAACCATAACTTCCTGTATAAAATCCATCTATATTAGCTGTAGCTGATGTTTCATTAACAACTTCTATTAAGCCACATTTATCATAAGTTGGATCCTCACACCAGCTTGGAGCTGCTAGTTGATAACCTTTTATTTTATAATCAATGCTATTGGCATAATTTCCTTCTTCTATAATATCTTGTGTTGGAAAATAAAGTTTATCGTTATATCCTTTTGTATTTTTTAAATCAAGTTCGTATGTCGTTGGGTTTTCACTGTTTCCAATTCCATACCCATATTCTTTAGTACTTAAATATATTTTACTATCAGGATATTTTTCATTCCAACTTGCAACAAACATTTCTATAGGTACTCCACCAAGTGCGTACTCAGCACCCATATCTTTATTTACTAAACCTTCCCAGTTTTCTGAATGTAACATCTTACTTACTACTTTATTACTACCATCAGTAGAATCTAATTTTAGAAGTTTAAAGTATTTATCGATGACATCTTGATTTGGTTCTTGGTAACTTAAACTATCAGTAGAAAAATACATACCATACTTTTCACCCATAACTCTAAGACGTGCTTTAGAACGAATTGAACCTGCATCATCCTTTGTACCAATTGCCTCTATTGGAAGGTACTTACTTGTAATAATATAAATACCATCATTATCTTTATAAAATACTTTCCAATCATCAATTGTAACACCATTAACTGTTACAGAATAATTATATTTATCACCTAAACTAATTTCACTTACATTTTTAGATTCTGTACTACTAGATGAATTACATCCAGTAAATCCAACTAATAAAACCAAAAATAATATCATAAAAAATTTTTTCTTCATATTCTTCCTCAATTCACAGCGATTTATCATTGACATACATAATAATATATTATATTCAAAGAATTTTCAATACAAATCACCCAAAGTGATATTTGATATTTTTATTTTTCTAATAAGAACTACTTTATAAAATAAATCAAGTAAAAAACTATATGATTCAAAATAATCATATAGTTTCATATTAATTAATAGGTTCAATAGATTTAATAGTAAATTCATATGACATTATATATTCTTCAACTTCAAAAGTAACAATATACTTTTTACCTTTAACCAAATTCAAATTATCTTTTGGATTCTTGTAAGTCATATTATACTCAATATTTTTACCATCAACAAAAGTATAATCTATATAATTAAATGATTCACCATCTTTATACCCATAACCCATTAAACCAATTTTAGATAGTGTAAGTATATCTGTATGTATTCCAGATGAATATAATCCTAGTATATTTCTTAACTCATCTTCTGATTTAACATTACTTATATCTTTATTATTTGATTTTAAGAATATCTTATAATCGACAATAGTTTTTTCCTCTCCTTTTTGAACATAATATATGTTTACTTTAATATACTTTTTATAACGACCTAGCTTTGTAAATAAATCACTATTATTAGATATTACATAATCGGTTGAAACATTTGATTTCCAGACACTGATATAACATTTTGATCCATAACAAGCATAACCTTCACTAACATTTACATCTTCTATAAGAGTTCCCTTTTCTGTTGAAGAAGCATCATCATTATCATTTCCATTTAAAGTTATATTCCAATTGTCAATATTTAATATATTGCTAAAAAAACCACCAATAGCAAATATTGACATAGCAATTAATACAACAAAACCAATAACAAATTTAGCAAGAATTCCAAAAATCAGACAGAAAACACTGGTTCCTCCTTTAATAGAACAGATTTTTTTTATTTCTTCTGTACTTTTTTGTGTATTTTCTATCTTTATATTGGCAATTTTATCATTTGCAAATACTAAATAAGATTTATTAACTGATAATCCTATAACAAAGTAATATACAATAGTTACAAAGAAATTATTTGTATAGTTTAGTATTACTAAATTAATTAAAAACACAAATATTGCACGAACAAACATTTTTCTATATAACATATAAAAAGATGTAAAAAAGAATCCTGCAAAATTAAATTTTTTTGTTGTTATTTTCTCGTAATTATTACCAATAAATGCTCTTAATAATTCATCATTATTATCTTGATTATTAGTATTGATATTTAGTTGTGATAAGTTATTATTATTTAAACTAGGATTTGGTGGATTTGTTGATTGAGCTATACTACTAGGATCTATTACTGTGTTTAATGAATTTGAACTCTGTGAATTAATAGTATTTGTTTCATTTATAGAATTAGCATTCATTTGTGTTTGTGAATCTACTATATTTTGATTAATTTGTGGTTGATTACTAGATGGTAACAAAAAATTATTTTGTGGCGAATTAAAATTAGTATTAATTTCTGAAACCGTATTTATAGTATTGTTACTTGCATTTGCTGTAGAGTTAATATAAACATTATTATCATTTATTGGTGTTTGTTGTGGTTGAATATTATTTATATTACCATCATTATTAAACAAATCATTGTTAGAATTAGAATCGTTCATAAAATACCTCCTTAACCATTCTATCTATTTTTATGATTATTACTTAAATATTCCAAAAAAGTATAAACATAAAACTTAACAAAATGTTATCAATAATACTTAATTACATATTTTAATTACATAAAAAAAGTTGTTCTGTGTACTAAAAATTATCTTAATAACACTTCATAAATCGATAATTTATTACAACGTTGTGTCTTTTATCAACATTTCTATTCTTTCTCACAGTTAATATAGAGAAATTATATATTTTGAAATAACAAATGTAATATTTGTAGATGATAACCACTATCTTAACCATAATTATGGCACACAATGAAACAAAATACTATAAGTATATTTAAAATTTTTAACTATATTTACATACATATTTCATAAAAATTTAATACCATTTATGTTATTTTTCTAGTTATTTATAAAAAAGATTACAATCTAGATAAATTTACAAAACAATTTAATAAATCTAAAATAAAACCTTTTCTTTTTTTAAAACAAAAAAACTAAATCATTTCTGAATTAGTTATTAACAAAACTCGAAAATTCAAGCAAAATTCAATATGGTACCCTAAAGAAAAAGGTATAATAACTCATAAACGAAAGAAACAATTGTCAATAGTAACCTAAATGTTTATATTTTACTTATTATGAAACAACTATATAATCTAAAAAATTTTTTTATCTTCTCTTTTAGGTTTTAAAACTTTAACAAGTCTATTATTTTTTATAATCTCTTTTTTTACTTTATCAGTTTTTCTATAATATTCTTTCATATCATTTGGAATTAAAATATTGTGTCTTTCTTGAACCATATTTATAAATTTATCCATATTGGCATCTCTAATTTTACATAAATTTTCTTGATACTCTAAATCTCTTTTAAAAAATTCTGGTAGGTTAGGATTTTCCATATCTAAATGTACTATCTGATTACGATAAATTTCTGGACTACAAGATTCATAACTATTTTCATAATCATATAAAGGAGCTAATCTTATTCCTTCACTTCCATCTTTTATTTGCATAAATAAAAAATTATTACCACTTCTATCTAATTGAGACGTATAAAAATCTCTAATTATAAATTTTTTCATATCAGATAATAATATCTTAAACTCTAAAGAACTCTTGCAGATTTTCTTTAATCTATCTAGTTCAAAAATATCTCCCATACCTAAATTATAATCCCAACTTCTTGTGTATTTATAATTAGGTGAACAAAAATTTTCTGATACCAATCCATATTCTTCTTTCTTACCTGCTTCTTTTAATAATGCGACTTTATAATGTACTGTGTCTAATAGAAAATATTCTGATATCACTTCACCAAGTAATTCATTAACAAAGTGGAAATCACTTCCATCACTTTTATAGAAATACCACTTACCATCTATTTTATGCCAGTGATTTATAAAGAAAAAATGTGGTGCGACAAAAAGTAACTCCTTTGGTACTCCCATTTCAATACTCATCTCTTGAGCTAATTTATCATAATAATCATACATACCCTCAGATAATTCAGGTAAACTGTCTACTTCTATTTCAAACAATGGAGTATTTTCTGTAATACAATTTTCTATCATTAAAACCACCCTTAAATTTATTTCTTATTATAGTAAACTTTTTTTAAAAATATGATTATGTCATTACATAAAAGTATTTATTAAATATACATAATATAATTCAAAAGTTATTGGTTATTATAACATAAAATTTGGCATAATAAAACTCGAAACATAATGTTCGAGTTAAATATCAATATGGTAGCGAGAGAGGGGGTCGAACCCACGACCTTCCGGGTATGAACCGGGCGCTCTAGCCAACTGAGCTACCTCGCCATAAATCACAATATAAATACTACCATAAAAAAGAACAGATTTCAAGTATTATTTTACAATAAAAGAGCAAGTTATCACCTGCTCTTATATTTTTTTATTATAAATGATACACCTTTCTTATTATTTTCTATAGAAATATCATAGTTTAATAAAGCAAGGGTCTTTTTAACTATTGATAATCCTAAGCCAAATTGGCCTTTTATTCCTTTCTTAAACGGATTAAATACATTTTCTTTTAATTCTTCGTCTATATTAGGTCCATCATTATATAATACTATTTTATTGTTTTTTACTGTAATTTTAATTTCTTTATTAGCATATCTTATAAAATTATTTAATATATTATCTATTATAGTTTCCCATAAATCATAAGTTCCAGTAAATTTACTCTTATCGATAGATGCAGTTATTTTAACATCTTTTCTATGGTGTTTAAATTTTTCGATAGAGTTATTTATTACTTCACTTATGTCAATTTCACTATAAGTGTCTTGTTTTTTTTCTTTAAGGTATTCAAGTTTATTTAAATATAGAAGTGAATATACTTTTTTTTCTAGTTTATCAGTTTGTTCTTTAATTACAGATAATGCTTTATCTTTGTCTTCAACACCATCTTCTACAGCTTCAACATATGATTTTATTACAGTGAGAGGCGTTTTAAAATCATGAGATATGTTTTGATACATATTATTTTTATATTCTTCTTGAGCTTTCAAAGATATTCTCATATCTTCTATAGAAGTTGCTAAGACTTTTATTTCATCATCTGATTTGTAAATAATATTATGGTTAAAATTATCGTTGTCAATATTATCTATTTTTGTTTTGAGTTTAGTTATTTTTCTAACTACAACTGAGCTCCACACAAATACAATAAGTGCTATAAGAGCAAAAGATAATAAGAAAATAGTAATAATAGAAACCATCATTTCATTTCTAAATTTTAGTAAGTACGTTTCATTTGCAACAGCAACTCTTAATTCATCATTTGATTCTATACTATAATAATAATATAGTCTTCCTTTATATTTAAAGTTACCAAATTCTTTATCAATATGTTTAATTAGTTCTTTTTTATCTATTTTAACTATATTTATATAGTTGTTACTTACATATATATTATCGCTAGTAGCATAAACATACGCTACTTCTCTATTTATATTAATTCTATCAATACCAACACCAATTAAATCAATAGGTCCTTTTAAAGAATTATAAATACCTGTCTCATAAATTGGTTCAATTATTCGAGGAAGTAAAAATGCAACTGTTATAAGGATGATATCAAAGACAATAACAAGTATTAAAAGTAATTGTCTTCCTAGCTTATTTTCAATATATTTCATGATAATCTATATCCATATCCATATATTGTAGAAACATTTAATTTAGGCATTTTTTTCCTTAAACGCCTTACTAAATCATCAACAGCTCTATCACTACCGAAATAATCTTCTCCCCATATTTTTCTTAGAATCTCTTCTCTTGAAAAAGTAATATTTTTATTATTTAAAAACATAAGTAGCAAATCAAATTCTAAAGTAGTTAGTTTAATTTCTGCATTCATTTCTTTAGCAACTCGTTTGTTTAAATCTACTATATAATCATTGTAAACAATTGATTCAACTTCTTTTTCTTTATATATTCTATTGATAAGTTTATTTACACGTAATACAAGTTCTTTGGTAGAAAAAGGTTTAGCTAAATAATCGTCACTTCCCATTTCTAACCCAATAATCTTATCAATATCTTGATCTCTTGCTGATGTAAATATTACTGGTATATTAGAATCTGTTTCCCTTATTTTTTTTATGATATCATAACCTGTTACATCATCTTGAAGCATAATATCTAAAATCCATAAGTCAGATACTTGTCCCACGTAATTTAAAGCATCATTCCCATTAAAAAATTGAATTACATTATATCCTTCTTTTTGAAGGTATGTCTTAATTAAATCTGATAAGCTTTTCTCATCCTCTACTAAACATATTGTATACATACTATCACCTATTTCTTATTATACACTACCATTTGAAATAATTAAATCGTACATTTTATCTAAATTCGATAGCATCATCTCCTTCTAGATAAAAGTATATAAAAGAAATATAGATAAAATGTTTTACAAATATGTAAAAATATGGGACTACAAATATGTTTTTAATTTATCTATCGCATCTTCTTGAAATACTAATAATTCATTACATAAATTAACTAAATCTTTTGATACTTCATTTCTGTAACTATCAAGTCTTTTGTTAATATCAATAACTCCCATTACTAACCCTTGAATAACAATATCACTTATTTTAGAATCTGAATTATCTTTTTTTACGTCCTTTTTCATTTTCATTTTAGCGCCCATTATCGCAAAAGGACTAGTTTTTTTAGGCTTAACTTTATTACTTTTAAGTAATGTTTTAGCCTTTTTTAAATATTTTTCGTATTCTTTTAGAATATTTTCAAGTTCAAATTTAACTTTATTATCTTTATTTTTTATCTCTTCGAGTAAAGTTTCTAAATTCTTTGTTGCCATATATGAATCTTGATAAATACACTCTAAAAGTTCATTTGTTTCATCCATATGTACCTCCACTATTAGTATGAATTAAATGAAAAAAATGATACAAAAAAAGATTCGTTTTTCGAATCTTTACTTTCTTAGCATTTCAAGTGTAGGTCTTTTTATTTCTGATTCATCGTCTTTTTCCAATTGATTTTCTACAAATGGAACATTATCCTTTTTATTAAAATCAATTAATCTTTTTAATCTTTCAGCTGACACTTTATTATCTTTATCAAACATTAAATAATCACGTCCTACGTCTTCAAACTTAGAATAGGCGGTTAATAAATATAATTTTGTAAAGTTATCTGTTCTATCATCAGGATCAACTCCACCATAATTTAATTTAAAACCTGAATTTTTTTGAAACATTCTAAAGTGATTAATATCCTCTACTTCACATAATCCTGCAATAATAGTAGAAAGCAAATTATTTGTACGTTCATAATATGTTGTGTATTCTTGATTAGTTGCAGGCTCTTCTGAACATACTTGAAAGCTTGATAAATCTTTAATAACTTCTAAAGAAGACTTTAAAGCAAACCTTCTACTTTCTTTTGAGTCAAACCAAAAGCTATCATTTAAAATTGCAAAGAAAACAGAAAGTGAATCAGACAAATCTTTACTACTTTTAGGAAGCACCTTATCAAGTTTATACTTAATATATAAAGAACCTAAACTGTCTAATTTAATACCCTTGTTATACTTTTCAATTTCATCACCTATATCATATCCTAATAGGTCAAAATATAATTTAATATCATCTTTACTATACTTAAGCATACAAAATCCCCCAAAAACAAGTGTTATTATAACCTATAGCGAAATAAAATGCAAAAGAAAAAGAAGATTTTTTACTCTTCTTTTAATGATTCTTTAACAGTTTTGATTATTTTGTCTAGATTATCGCAAGAACTAGCTCCACCTTGAGCAAAAGTTCCGCTTCCTCCACCTCTTCCATTTGCCATTTCACTAGCCTTTTTAACAAGTAATCCAGCTTTATATGGAACATCATTACACTTACAAATGAAATTAACACTTGAAGACTTAACATTTGCAAGGAATACAACACCACTTCCAAGATTATTCATAAGTTCATCAACAATTGTTTTTAAATCGTTTATCTCTAAATCTTTAGTTTCCATAATAATAGTATTAACACCATTAATTTCTTCTTTTTGATCTAAATACTTGTCAATATCACTACTTGTTAATTTAGCTTTTTCTTCATTGTATCTCTTTTCAAGCATTCTTACTTCATTTTGAATGTATTCTAGTTGGTTCTTATTGTAAATTATATCTTTATAACTACTTAATCCATTTTGATCTAGATTAATATCAAATTTTAATTCTATTCCCTCATTTTTAGCTTTATCAATTAAATTTTGAGCTTTAGTAAGTAACATTTTAATTTCATCAACGTACTTAGCAACAGCTTCACTAATCAAAACTGGAACCATTTCATTAGTACATCCTTCAAGACGATACAAATTACTTCCCTTAGATTCTACTTTTAATATAGCAAATCTTTCTATTTCATCAGTACTCTTAATATGGGTACCACCACAAAGCTCGATTGAATCTCCTATCTTAACAACTCTTACTATATCTTTATATTTATCAGTGAAAAGTGCCATAGCGCCAAGCTTTTTAGCTTCTTCCAAACTCATATTTGTAATACTACTTTCAATATGCTTGCTAACAAAATCATTAACTTTATTTTCAACATCGATAATTTGTTCTTCTGATATTTTTCCAGAATAAGTAAAGTCAAATCTTAATCTTTCAGAGTCAACATAACTTCCCGCTTGATGAACATTACTTGATAAAGTATCTTGTAACACTTTTTGTACTATGTGAATTGTACTATGGTTTGCTTGTGTTCTTAATCTATTCTTTTCCATTATTTTTAAAGTACAAACATCTCCTAATTTCAAAGAACCTTCAAGTAACTCGATTAAATGCATATGTTGTCCATTTGGTGCTTTAGAAACAGCAACTACTTTAGCTTTCATCTTATCGTTTTTAATAGCGCCATCATCAGCAACCTGTCCACCACTTTCTGCATAGAAACAAGTTCTATCAAACACAACGTAACCATCAGAATCAAGATAGTCAACCATCTTACCATCTTTAAACAAACCAATTACTCTAGCGTCATACATCTCATAAGTATCATACAAAAATTCACTTGGAGATTTGAAATTCAATAATTCTTCATTTTGAATATTCATATTTGCTTGTTCTGTTCTACTATCTTTAGCAAGCTTTTTAGCAGCATTCATATATTTTTCAAATTCTTCTTTATTAACTGTCATACCTTCATCTTCAAGATATTCAAGAGTTAACTCAAAAGGGAATCCATAAGTATCATATAACTTGAAAGCATCATAACCACTTATTTCTTTATCATGACTTTCTTTAATTAATTCAAGAAGTTTTCTCTCTCCTGCTCTTAGAGTTTGATGGAATAAATTTTCTTCTTCTAAAACCAATGTTTTAATAGAAGCTTTATCATCTAGTAATTTAGGATAACTATCCTTCATTATATCTACTACTGTATCTACTAGTCGATACATAAATGGTTCATTAATTCCAAGTTTTCTTCCACTTCTAACACTTCTTCTTAAAAGTCTTCTAAGTACATAACCTCTACCACTATTTTCAAATACACAACCATCTGATAAAGCCATTGTAATAGCTCTTATATGGTCAGCAATAATTTTAAAACTACTTTCACCATTATATTTAACAGATGAAATTTGTTCTATTTGATTAATAATTGGTACAAATAAATCAGTATCAAAGTTAGAATCGACATCTTGGAATATACAGCACCATCTTTCAAGTCCTGCACCTGTATCGATATTTTTATGAGGAAGTTCTTTATAAAGACTTCTATCAACACCAGGTTCTGAGTTATATTGACTAAATACGTTATTCCAGATTTCTACAAAACGCTCTTGATCTTCATCATTTTTAAACTTTTCTAAAGCATCGTTATTAGGATCGTATTTTTCTCCTCTATCAAAGAATATTTCAGAATCAGGTCCACATGGTCCACTTCCAATTTCCCAGTAGTTTTCTTTAAGTCTAACGATATGAGTTGGATCCATTCCAAGACTTACCCACTTGTTGTATGCAACTTCATCTGTCATATAAATAGTGCAGTAAAGCTTATTAACTGGTATATCACACCAATCAGGACTAGTTAAGAATTCATAAGCAAAATCAAGTGCTTCTTCTTTAAAATAATCTCCAACTGAAAAGTTACCCATCATCTCAAAGAATGTTTGATGACGTTTTGTAACACCAACATTTTCTATATCATTTGTTCTAATACACTTTTGAATACTAGTTAATCTTTTATTTTCAGGAACTATTGTTCCATCAAAATATTTCTTTAATGGAGTAACACCAGCATTGACAAAAAACAATGAATCATCATTTTCTGGTACAAGGGATGCACTTTCAATTACTTGATGTCCTTTACTTTTAAAGAAATCAAGCCACATATTTCTTATTTCTGTACTTGTTAATTTTTTCATTTTATATAACCTACCTTTTTAACAAAAATATTATAAATTTCATCTTCTACTTCTTGTTCATTTAAATTAGTTGAATCAAGAAGTATCGCATCATCTGCTGCTTTCAAAGGATCAACACTTCTATGAGTATCTTGATAGTCTCTTTCTTCCATCTCTTTTGAAATTGTCTCTAAATCAACATCTTTTCCTTTAAGAATTAACTCGTTATAACGCCTTGATGCTCTAACACTAACTGAAGCCGTTAAAAATATTTTAACATCAGCATCAGGTAAAACAACAGTTCCTATATCTCTTCCATCCATAATAACTGAATTTTTACTTGCAAGCTCTTTTTGTAGTTCCACAAGTTTTTTTCTTACATCTTTATATTTACTTACACAAGAAGCATAGAAAGATATTTCATTTTCTCTAATAGCAGCACTTACTACTTCGTTATTAAGTTCAACTTCTTGATTTCCATTATCGTAATAAATACGTATATTAATATCTTTTAAAGAATCACAAACAGCTTTCTCATCATTAATATCAATATTATTTCTAAAGCAGTATAATCCAACTGCTCTATACATTGCTCCAGTATCAATATAGATAAATGAAAGTCTCTTAGCTAATCTTTTTGCAGCTGTACTTTTACCAGTTCCACTAGGTCCATCAATTGCAATCTTATAATTCATATTATTCCTCCCAAATAAAAAAAGCCTAAACATAGGAGTGAAAAATCACGGTACCATCCTATTTTGGGCTTAATTTGCATAACGGTCATCCCGAAAGACTCATAAAGTAGCTTCCTAATACTATTCTAATCTTTCTCACCACCAAGATCTCTCTTTAAGAAATTATATCAGTACTCATCTTCAGTCAACATCTTTAAATATATAAATTTAAATATATTTTAACAAAATAATGAAAAATAATCAAACATTTTAATTACAAATTAATTCTTGTAATCCAATTAAGGTTAAAGAAGTTCCTTCAACTAATTCAAATTTGAAATCGTCTTTCTTATGCATTATTGCATATTTTTCTTCGACAATAGAATCAAAAGAAATTCCATTATCCTCTAGTTTATCAACGTCACAGGCATAAACCTTAGTTGAATCATTTGCTATATAATTATTATCTTTATCATATCTTCTAGCTACAATCATATTTTTATCTAATGAATTTGTATAAGTACCATTCTTAGTAATATGAAGTTCCCCTAAAGAATTAAGATTAGAATTATATATAATATAACTCTTAAATCCATCTGATTCAGACTTTTCAACTAACAAATGAGTATTTTGAAGGACATAAACATTTAATGTTTCATCATTATAAACAGATGCTATTGATTTATCATTAAAGGAAAGACTTGTCTTATCATCGTATTTAAATATCGTAGCATTTATTGTTTTATTATTGATATTCAAAGATGCTTTCATAGAATCTTCAGTTTCATCTTCTGTTTTTGTAAAATTAACTTTAACAATATCAGATTCTTTCAAACTAATCCACTTTTCTTCTTCCTTAGGTTTATTAGTTGTCCCTTCAAGTTCAATGGTATCATCAGTAAAATAATAAAATGCCCCAACAGCAAGTAAACTAACTCCTATAAGTATAAATAAAATATACAAGTAGTTTCCAGATTCTTCTTGTTCCATAAAAACACCCTCTATTCTAATTAATATTATAAACTAACAACATAGAATAATCAATTAAGATTTTCTTCTTTTTTTATGTTTAGTAATTCTATCTTTTAAATCATTTAAATACTTAGGAGAAAATCTGAAATTTGGATAAGCATATATTATTCTTCTAAAGTAAATACTCTTAGATAATAATATAGTTTTTATCTTTTTCGATATTTCTTCAGTGGCGTCTTTTTTTACAAATGATATCATATCTTTAAGATTACTTACTAATTGAACGGATACAACAATGTCAATTATAAATAATGGAAGTAAAATATATGCAAGTGTTACAGAATAAAGAAGTGATATGCTATCGATAAAATCAAGAACAAATGAGTTAAAGAAGTATACGCAAAACCACCCCATCGCTCCAAAAAACAAAAGATTTCTTAAGCATATTCTTCCATTTAAATTAAATCTTTTATGCGAATAATCCCACCATCTTGCATGGAAAAGTTCTTCTAATATATAACTTGCGAAATACTCGACAAAAGCACAGAGTAAAAACGAAATGATAAAAACCGATAAGAAGTTATATGAAATATTAGAAAAAATAAAATAAAAGATTATTCCACATACTCCATATATTGGACATACTGGTCCAACTAAAAAACCTCTATTTACAAACTTACCATTTTGAATAAACTTAAATATTACTTCCATAAGCCAACCACAAAAAGAAAATATTAAGAAGAATAATATATATCTATACATTGTAATCACTTTCTTTCTTTATTTTTATCTTTATTTTTTTTAAATATTGGAGAGAAAGTTTCTACAGTTGCACAATATTTATCAACTAAACAAAGTATAATACTTTCTTTATATCTTGGAATTATATATCCTAAAGGAAACATATGAGCTAAAATCATATTCTTTTCTTTTTTATTAAGTCCAAAGTCTCTTAATGCATTGTCGTGAGCAAATTTTGCATGTCTAAATCCATGAAGTCTATGAGATGAGTCTTTTTCGTGCCAATCATATAAAAAATAATCGTGAAGTAAAGCGCCTTTCATAAGTGATTCTTTATTAACTTTTAAATGTAGTTTTTTTACTAGTGAAAAGCAAGTTTTTGTAACATACAAAGAATGATCATATACGCTTGTACTACCATGTTGCATAAATTCTTTTTCTTTTTGAAAAGATTTGCTATTTACAATTCTGTTATAAATATCTTCTTCACTCATTATCTCACCTACTATTAATTATATTTTATTTAATATGTAAGAGTCAACAACAAGAAGAAATTAGACATAGAAAAAGCCAAGCTTTCGCTCGACTTAATTCATCATATTTTGCATTTTTTCGTTAGCTTTTTTAGTTATGTTAGATAAAGACTCTTTCATATCATGAATACACTCAGGTTTCATAATCTTACAAAGCATCCCAGTTCCTAATCCAATGCTAAAAACAGCTAAATACTTCCACATACAATCCAAACTAACCACCTCTATAAAATATGATATTGTACTAGTACACTATTATTATTTTCAAAGAATGGTTTTATATACTAAGTTTTTTTATAATTTTATCTTTAATAGTAGTCATTCTAATATCTTGATTATTGTTTGTTGATGCAAGTTTTAAAGAAGAAATATCACCAATCATAATAAGCTTTTTCTTAGTTCTTGTAATAGCAGTATAATATAGTTTTCTATAAAGCATTTTATTATATGTTTTAAATACAGGAACTACAACTGTGTCAAACTCAGAACCCTGACTTTTATGAATACTAATCGCATAACCATGTTTAAATTTGTTAAAGTTTGCAGGAGTAAATCTTACTTCACTTGTATCAAAGTCAATTATTATATCTTTGTTATCAATTCTTTTTATTACACCTATATCACCATTATATATTCGCTCATCAGGCATATTAACTAGTTGAAGTATTTTATCCTTTTCTCTATAAATAACATCCCCTACTTCAATTTCTTTTTTATTGTATGCTGGTGGGTTAAAAATAGCTTGTAAATTTTTATTAATATTATCTATTCCATTTACTCCTTTATACATTGGAACTAATACCTGAAAGTCCATATAAGAAACTTTTTTATATTTTTCAGCAATCTTGCTTAATGGATCCATCACGTTTGTTGCTGAAATAAAATCTAAATCTTCATTAACATTAAATAATCCTTCATTAACAACACCAGAATTAACGTCATGTGCAAGACTAATTATTGAAGAGTCTGATCCTTGCCTATAAAGCTCTTTTAAAGAAACAACAGGAAGCATATCCGATTCTATTAAGTCTTTTAGTAGCTGTCCGGGACCAACACTAGGTAACTGATCATAATCTCCTACCATAATTATTCTTATTTCACTTCTAAGTCCTTTAAGTAAACTACTAAATAAAACAACATCTATCATACTAGCTTCATCGATAATAACTATTTTAGCGTCACTCTTATTAAACTCATTAATAGCAAATCGATCAGCTTCTTTATTCCATTTAAGAAAACTATGAATAGTAGAAGCAGGAAACAAACTTTTTTCAGTTAATCTTTTACTAGCTCTTCCAGTAGGTGCAAGTAAAACCATTTCATTAACTAAATTATCATAACTTAGATTATGTACTCTTCTATATAACTCAATAATAGTAGATACAATAGTTGTCTTACCAGTACCAGGACCACCTGTTATAATTAGAAAATTCTTTTTTAAAGAACTAATAATAGCATTTTTCTGTTCATCATTATACTTAATATGTTTATCTTCTTCTATTTCACAGATAATATCATCAAGTTTATCTATTCTAATATCTTTTCTACTAGTTAAAAAAGAAATTCTATTAACTATTGTCTCCTCTGCATCCCACATACTTCTTAAATAGTACTTTTCTTCTAATTTAATGACTTTAAGATCTAAGATTAAGCTATTTAATGCTTCAATAAATAACTCTTCACTTATGTTATTTCCAAGGGTAATAATTGTATATTTATAAATATGATCAATATGTAAATAACAATGAGATAACGTATTACACAACTCTTCCATAGTACACAAAATAGCTGCTACTACTCTTCTTTTATCTTCACGAAGATAATTATTTTTTAAGGCAATTGCATCAACTTTTTTAAATGTGATATTTTTAATATCCTGAACAAGCATATAAAGATTTTCTTCAATTACATTAAGTGTATTTGCTTTATATTTATTGTATATATCTAAAGACTCTCTAGATAAAAAGCCCATATCATTAAGTTTTAGTATTGTATTATATGAATTAGAGTATTCTTGCAAAGTAATTTGTAATGTTTCAATCTGCTTTTTAGAAAGACCTGGAATTAGCATTAAATTACTAGGGTTATCAATAATCATTTGTAAAGCATTTGACCCTAATACATCAACTACCTTCTCTGCTGTCTTCTTACCAATCCCTTTAAATGTTCCAGAACTTAAAAACTCGACAATCGAATCTTTTTCTTCAGGCATAACTCTTTCATAAAAGGTTACATTAAATTGCTCACCATATTTAGGATGATTAACAATATTACCAAAAAACTTATAGTTTTCATCTTCACTTAACTCATGAAAATACCCAGTAAAAGATAAAGTCAAATTATTTAATGACTCGAAATTTCCAGTACCACTAGAAACTTTAAACACTCCTACAATATATCCATTTGTATTTTTATATATAATTCTTCTAACATTTCCTACTATATAATCATCCATATTGCACCTCAGTAATAATTATTATAACACATAGAAACATTTTTTCTTAAAATTAAAAAAAGTATTAAAAAATACTTTATCTAACATATCTAGTTTTTATCTCATCAATTATACCATTATTATGAGGATATGGTCCTTTATTAAGCTTTCCTATACTAACTAAAAAATTTGAATTACAAGAAATTCTAGGTGTAATAATTCAAGTTGATTTATTTTTATAAGGTACTGCTTGTAAAACATCTATATAATATTCCCTATCTTTTTTATAAACAACATTCCATCCATGTATATCGTCACAACTAATACCAAGTCTATTAACTACATCTTTACCTACTAATTTCTTCTTTGATTATCATAAGAATTGTCCATACTACCACCAACTAAATTATATTATTTAAAAAAAGATAAACAACTATAACCAAATTTTCTAAGAAAAAAAAGAAAGAGAATTTACACCTTTAGACTAATGTAGTAGCACTTTAAATATTTTTTAATAAACTATATTAGAAATGGAGGTATAAGTATGTATTATTATGGTGGAGGAAGCTGCTGCGGTAGCTCTAACAACTTTCAACCATATCCTATGTATTATGGATGTGGAAACACTGGAAACAATAATAACTACGCAATAGTATTAGTATTATTCATCCTATTAGTAATTGTAATTGGTGCAAGAAACTCTAGATAAAAAAATCTTTAACAATTAGACAAAATGTGATAAAATATACCACGAAGAGGTGTATTGTATGCTACTAACTAAAGATATTGTTGATGAAAAAAATAAAATACTAAGAAAGAAAAGTGAAGAAGTAACTTTTCCCTTAAGTGATGAAGATAAAGAAAATATAAGACTTATGGTTGAATATTTAACTAATAGCCAAATTGATGAGTTAGCAGCTAAATACAGCCTTCGTCCTGGTATGGGTATGTCAGCAGTACAAATTGGTGTGCTAAAAAGATACATCACTATTGTACATGAAAAAGAAGAAGGAAAATTTGATACATATGTAGTAATAAATCCTAAAATCGTAAGTGAATCAAACGAAAAAATATATGTTGAAGACGGTGAAGGATGTTTAAGTATCAATAGAGAAACAATAGGAATAGTACCAAGAAGCGCAAGAGTTACTGTTGAAGGATACGATATAGACGGAAACAAAATAAGTATAAGAGCAAGAGAAGAACTTGCAATAGTATTCCAACATGAAATAGATCATCTAAATGGAATATTATTTATCGATAAAATAGATCCAAAAAATCCGTTTAAATATAAAGATACTTATAGAGCAATATAAAAACTTTGGAAAAATCCAAAGTTTTTTTAATATTTAGAACTAAATTTAACATCTAACTCTAAATTATTATCTAGTTCTGTTCCTTCCTTAATACTTTGAGATGTAATGTATCCAGCACCTTCCATCTTAAATGGAATATTAACAAGATTAATAAAACTATAAAAATCTTTAACACTATAACCAATAATATTAGGCATCTTAATTTTAGATGAATTAGTAAGTAAAAATACTTTATCAATTTTATTAATTACTTCCCCACTTTTTGGATACTGATTAACAATAGTGTCTCCATCACCTAATACAACATAATTTATTTCATTACTTTTTAAAATAGAAGTAACGCTTGCTAAATCTTTATTTGTGTAAGAAAGTATTTTATACTCTTTAAGTTTTTGAGTATTTTCTTTAGTTTCATCATATATTTCTAAATACTTACTAGTATTTTTTACAATGCTTTGTACCATTACTGACACATCTCTTGCTTTACAACTTTTACTTTTAACAGCAACGTAAACTAGTACTTCAGGGTCCTCTCCAGGAAACATTCCAGCAAGACCTCTTATAACATAATCGCTAGAATATCCTTTTCCATTTTCATCTGCAACCTGCGCTGTTCCTGTTTTTGCAATAAGGTCATAACCCTTCATATAATATACATATCCAGTTGAAGTTGATGAATTTCCTGTAATAACACTTCTCATTAATTCTTTCATCTTTGTAACTGTTTTTGTACTAGCAACACGATCAAGTTCTGTTTTCTCGCCCTTATATATAATATCTCCATTTGGACTTACTATCCTATCAACGATATATGGTTTTAATAAAACACCATCATTTGATATTGAAGTTAACGCTTGAATATTCTGTATTGGAGTTGTTGTAATACCTTGACCAAACCCAGCATTAAGTATTTCTGTTTCGTATTTGAAATTAATTTTACCACTTGCTTCACCAGAAAGCTCAATTCCGGTTTTATTACCAAATCCTAGTTTCTTATAATATTCTCTAAGCATCTCTGCATTCATATACTTATCAATTAAGTTCATAACAGCGGTATTACTTGACAATGCAAACCCAGCATCATATGTAATATTACCCCAACCATTTCTATTCCAGTCACCAATTACTGTTCCATCTTTGGCTGTAAACGTTCCTGACTTATACTTTTCAGCTCCATTATAAACACCATTTTCCATAGCAGCCATATAAGAATAAATTTTCATAGTACTACCAGGTTCAAAAGGAACTGAAATATTTAAATTTAAGTAAGAACCAATATTTTTAGTATTAGGGTCAAATGATGGATAAGTTCCACTTGCAAGTATTGCTCCTGTTTTAGCATCTGCAAGCATAACACTAATAAAATCAGATTTACAAGATTTTGATAACTTATCAATAGCATCTTCGACAAACAACTGAATGTTACTATCAATTGTTAAATAAACATCATTTCCATCAACTGCAGGAACAATTACTTCTTTAGTACCAGCAATCTTATATCCGTTTCTATCTTTCTGATAAATTTTAGTTCCATTTGTACCAGTTAACGTATTATTGTAATAAGATTCGATTCCCATCTCACCCACTAAATTATCACTAGAATCATTAGAGTCCGTTTCTTTTCTTTTAGCATACCCTACTGTATAAGAAGCAAATCTTCCAAATGGATAATATCTTTGCTGAGTCTCAATGAAATCAATTCCTGGTAAGTTTAATGCTGCTATCTCATCTTTTTTTAGTTCAGTAAGATTTTTGGCCTTTGGACCAAGTTCTACTTGATAAGCATCTTTAGTTAAATAATAAAGTAACTTGTCCTTCGGAATATCAAGTACTTTAGAAAGAGCATCAGCTGTATACTCTGGATCTACAACATGCTTAGGTGTTGCACTACTTCCAGTCCTTTCAGGTGATAAATACGCAATCAAAGTATACGAAGATATATTTTGGGCAAGTGGATTTCCATTTACATCATAAATTGTACCTCTTCTAGAATATAATGTTTCTTGCCTAGTAATTCTATTACTTGCCATTTTTTGAAGATCAGTTCCTTCAACTATTTCACCAGTAGAAAGTAAAAAAACGCGATAAATTATAAGAAAAAAAAGAAAAAGACCGAGAAAAATATATAATTTACTAAATCTTATATTTCTTAATTCGCTCTTTTCCTTTTTCATTTATTATCACGCCTTTTTGCTAATCAACAGATTTTATATTATTATTATTATAACTCAATCCCTGTTTGTGTGCAACTTCGATAATCTTATCAAGGGATGCAAGTTCGTTTATTTTCATAGCAAGTGATTCATTCTTTTTTTCTTGTGACTCTATCTCATTTTTAACTTTTTCAACTTGCACATTTATTTTTGATAAAGTAGCTTGTAAAAATACGATTGTAAATGGAAGTGCAATCATAAGCATAACAACAAAACTATAAAATAGTTTCTCAAACCTACCAATTTTTACAACCTTCTTTAACCTTTTCTTTTTCACTTTTATCACCCTTATTTTATTCTTTCGATTATTCTAAGTTTTGCTGAACGAGACCTATTATTCCTTTCTAATTCTTCTTGAGATGGAATAATTACATCTTTGTTAACTAATTTAAAATCAGGTAAATACTCTTCAGGTATATCAGGTAACCCTTTTACAAGAGGATCTACCTCTGTATATTCTTTAAAGACATTTTTTACAATTCTATCTTCTAATGAATGAAATGTAATAATACAAATTCTTCCATGAACGTTAAGCATAGATAAAGCATCTTTAATAGAATCTTCTAGTATATCAAGTTCATGATTTACTTCGATTCTAATAGCTTGAAACACCTTCCTAGCTGGATGGTGATCTCTTCTTTCTTTCATTGGAACCGAATTTATAATAATGTCTGCTAGTTCTAATGTTGTTAAAATTTCCTTATTTTGGCGATACTTAACAATATTTCTAGCAATACTACTAGAATATTTTTCTTCCCCAAACTTATAGAAAATCTCTCTTAATTTTTCTTCCTTGTAAGTGTTTACAACGTCATAAGCAGTAAGCTTTGCATCTTGATCCATTCTCATATCAAGTCTTGCATCATTATGATAACTAAAACCACGAGAATCTTCATCAAGTTGAACTGACGAAACACCTAAATCAAATAAAAAACCGTCTACAAAATTAATATTTCTTTCGTTTAATTCTTTTTTCAAACAAGAAAAGTTACTTTTTATTATAGTAAAGTTAGAACCTATTTTAGAAAGTCTTTCTTCACTACTTTTAATCGCATCTTTATCTTGATCTATGGCGAATAGATAACCCCTTCTAACTCGCTTTAATATCTCACTGGAATGCCCTGCATAACCTAATGTGCAGTCTACATAAATACCGTCTTCTTTTAAATTTAATCCTTCGATTGACTCATTCAATAAAACACTAATATGCATCTAATCACTCTCTTCAAAGTTGGAATCAAACAAAGTTTCTGCAATGTCTGACAAATTATCCTTATTTGTATTATAAAAATCATTCCATTTTTCACTTGACCAAATTTCAAGTCGGTCCCCTACGCCGATTATAACGCATTCCTTTTTCAAATCGGCGTATGAAACCAATGGAGAGGTAATATTAATTCGACCTTGCTTGTCAAACTCTGCTGCAGTAGCACCTGAAAGGAAAAATCTCATAAAACTACGAGCATCTTTCTTAGTGAATGGTAGAGTATTAAGTTTTTTGGTAATTTTTTCCCATTCGCTCATCGTATACACAAATAAACATTCTTCTAGTCCACGAGTAATAATAAAATTTTCTCCTAGCTCTTCTCTAAACTTAGAAGGAAGAGTTAGTCGACCTTTTTCATCAATATTATGATGAAATTCTCCCAATAACATATTTATCCCCCACTTTTCACCACTTTCAACCACTGCTACTATTATACTACCCCATAAAAATAAATTTGTAAATAAATTAGGTACACAAAAAATAAAAACTCTTGTCAATTTGACAAAAGTTTTTTTTGAACAATTTATATATATTTTTTTATTTATCTAATCTTTTTTTAGATTTTACATTTTCTTCAAGAAGACTTAAGAATTCTTCCCAAGTTACAGTAGTAGTCTCTTGAGAACCAAATACTCTATAACTAATTTTATTTTCTTTCATCTCATTATCTCCAAGAATTAGTGTATAAGGTATTTTTCTAAGTTGTGATTCTCTCATACGGTATCCTAGCTTTTCGTTACGAATATCAATTTCAGTTTTAATATTGTGTTCTGTTAAATAGTCATATACTTTTGAAGCATACTTTCCTTGATACTCAGAGTTAACTGGCATAACCATAACTTGAACGGGAGCAAGCCATAATGGTAAAAGTCCTTTTGTTTCTTCAAGTAAGAATGCAATAAATCTATCAATAGATCCAATTATAGCTCTATGTATAACAACTGGAGTTTCTTTTTCTCCTTTTTCGTTAACATAAGTTAATTCAAATCTTCTAGGTAGTAAAAAGTCAAGTTGAATAGTTGAAAGTGCAACAGGGTTTCCAACTGCAGGGTTAATTAATACGTCAAGTTTTGGTCCATAGAATGCAGCCTCTCCTACTGCTTCTGTGTACTCTATCCCAATATCGTCTAAAACTTTTCTTAATGAACTTTCAGCGTTTTCCCACATCTCATCATCTTGAAAATACTTAACTTTGTCTTCTGGGTCTCTCAAGGATAAACGACATTTATAATTAGTAATATCAAAATCTTTATAAACTTCAAGAATTAACTCTACTACACCTTTAAATTCTTCTTCTATCTGTTCTTTTGTACAGAAAATATGAGAATCGTTTTGTGTGAATGCTCTTGTTCTTTCAATTCCCTTTACTGCTCCAGCTGCCTCAAATCTAAAGTCATTTGCTATTTCAGCTATACGAAGTGGTAAATCACGATAAGAATGCAAACTATTTCCATATATTACCATATGATGTGGACAGTTCATTGGACGAAGAACATAGCTTTCATTATCAAGTTCCATTGCAGGGAACATATCATCTTTATAATGATCCCAGTGACCTGAAGTCTTGTAAAGATTTACACTTCCAATATCAGGTGTATGAACATGTTTATATCCATGTTCTATTTCTTTATCAGTAATATAGTTTTGTAACTTTCTCCATAAGTCATATCCATTTGGAAGCCATAAAGGAAGTCCTCGACCAACTAAATCACTCATCATGTAAATGCCAAGATCTTTTCCAAGTTTTCTATGATCTCTTGCTTTTGCTTCTTCAAGTTCTTGTAAATTTTCTTCAAGTTCTTCAGGTGTTTCAAAACAAACACCATAAATTCTTTGAAGCATTTTATTATTTGAGTCACCTTTGTAATAAGCTCCACTAAATTTTAATAATTTAAAATTCTTTAAAAGCTTAGTACTTTTTACGTGAGGTCCTCGACATAAATCAGTAAAGTCTCCTTGAGTATAAGTAGAAATAACAGTACTATCTTCGTCCATATTGTTAATTAAGTCTACCTTGTACTCATCATCTTTAAATTCTTTTAAAGCTTCTTCTTTACTTATTTCTTTTCTAATTATTAACTTATCATCTTTAGCACATTTTTTCATTTCTTTTTCGATTAATGGTAAGTCTTCTTCAGTTAATACTTTATCACCTAAATCGATATCATAATAGAACCCATCTTCAATAACAGGACCTACCCAAAACTTAGCATCTTTGTAAAGATGCTTAACAGCTTGAGCAAGTAAATGTGCACACGAGTGATTTAAAACACTTAGTTTTTCATCTTCTTTAATATTTCTCATATTTTACCTCCTCTACAAAAAATAAAAAACTCCTATATAAAAATATATAGGAGTGCATAACACGGTACCATCCAAGGTTTAACTTAATTAAAAATTATAACGTAATCAACGGATATTTCTTTCGAACTCTGCTCCTAAGGAGTAACTTAAAGACCAATTTATTATCTTCCACCAAACGATAACTCTCTTTAAAATCAAAACTTTAAATCATATCTTATTCATCGCATTTACAAAACAAATACTAACACAAATTTAAAAAAAGTTCAACTTTTTATTTATATTTTAAAAAAAAATGTAAATTTTCATTTGTAATTCCGTTTTATTACAAAAAGCTGAAATAAGTCTAGTAAATTATTAATTTTTTTCTAAAACTGCATTTAGTCTAAAAATTTACGCACCATCAGTGCACCATTATATCTTTATTTCTCAACTAAATTAGTAAAATAATGATATGAAATTGTAAGCTTATCATAACGATAATACTTCTCTATTTTCGAAAAATCTTCTTTTATTTCATCCATAGATTTAAAATAATCTTTGCTAAAATCAAGCTCATAAATCGTATTTATTTCTTTATTATATTTTTTAGCATACTCTACTTCTTCTTTAATATTTTCTAAAGTGTATTTTGTATCATAATTCATTAAAGATACACCATCTGAATTAAAAATCAATTTCTCTAGTAGTTCTTCATCAATTGTATTAAACCATGTTGGAATACAAATAATCATTTTAACGCCATTACTTTTTGCATACTTATAAGCTTCTTGGAAAGCACGAACATACTTTTTAAAGTCAAAGTTATCTTTATTATCAACGTAAGGTTCAATATCAAAAACAATTCCCTTTAAAAAATTTTTTTCTTTATTAACTTCATAAACATAATCTATTTCTTTTTTTATTAATGATATATCATCATCTATCCAATCTCTTTCACCACATAGATAATAAAAGTCAATATCTTTAAATTTATCTAATAGATTGTAATCAAAATCTTTATTAAAGAACTGATAGACAACATTTATATTATTATCCTTTAATAGTTCTAAAGAATTAGATTGTTCAAAAATATCATTATTCCACGAATACATTACACTATAATTTTTTTCTTCTTCCATATCCTTGCCTGCTAAACAAATCATAGAACAAACAATACCCAATAATATAATTACAATACAAATGTATTTTTTCATATTAAATCTTCTTTCTTTCTATTTTTCCCCATGCACTCTTATTCTTATGGTAAGTAAAAAATACAGATAATCTAAAATAGTTTACTAATTGTCTAAATCCAATATTCTCAATAAATGAATAAAATACAACTTTGAAAAATGACTTTATTGTAATTCTATCAAATATTGTATAAGTTCTATTAAAGAATACTGTTATACTAAAAATTGTACAAAACATAATATATATTGCTAAATAAATAAACATAAATTTTATATTAATAATCTCTAAAAAATATGAAATAAAAATAAATACTAACCCAATTGTTTCAGTAAGTGGAGCAAGAAGCTCATAAACAAAATAATATAAAAACGAGAAAGTTCCTAAAAGCCCATGTTTAGGACTAAAAAACATATTTTTATGTAAATTTAAACTTTGAATTAATCCAGTATGCCATCTTTTTCTTTGCTTTTTAAAGTCTTTTAAGTTATCTGGAGCCTGGGTATAACAAATTGCATCTGTTACATATTTTATTTTGTAGTCAATTTTATTAGTTATACAAAAGTCATGAAGTCTTAAAACAAGCTCCATATCCTCTCCTACTGTATTAGTAAGATAACCTCCAACATCGATAACCATCTGTTTATTAAATAGTCCAAAAGCACCAGAAATAATTAAATTACCATTATATAAATCAAAAATAGTTCTTCCTGCTAAAAAAGTTCTATCGTATTCTAGAGTTTGAATCATCTCAAGATAAGATTTAGGTAACTCATACTTATAAACTTCTCCATCTTTGAAAGTTAATCCATTAGAAAGCTTAATAACACCACCCGCTGCTATTACAGAAGCATCTTCCATTACAGGTTTAACAATTTTAGTTAAAGAATCTTTCTGCAATATACTATCTGCATCAATTGTTAAAACATAAGGGTTACTTGATGCATTAATACCAGCATTCAAAGCATCAGCTTTACCACCATTCTCTTTCTCGACAAGAACGATATTAACTTTTCTTTTACCCTCATAATAATTTAAAACATTCTTGGTATTAAGACTTCTTTTAACTACTTTTTTAACTTTCTTCAAATTATAATGATCAATTACTTTTTGTAGTGTCTTATCTTTTGATCCATCATCCACGACTACAATTTCATAAAGTTTGTAATCAAGTTGAAGTAAAGACTCTATTGTACTAATAATTGTAACTTCTTCATTATGAGCAGGAACAATAATAGATACTGGTATATAGTATTCACGATTTATTTCATTTTTTAACTTTTTTCTTCTATCAATAGCATAGAACATAAAAGCTCCAATAATTGCAGAAAAAAACAAAATAGATCCATAAACTATAATGTAATATAAGAAGAAATTATTAATAAATAATGTTAAATCTCTTAAAAATCCCATATTCTATCCTTCCTGACTCATCATATATATAAGCATATCTTTAGCAAAATTATCATCTTGAATATCTATTTCCCTCAAATCTTTTACAAGATATTTTAAAACTTTTGCAGAATTTAATCTAACATAATAATTGCTACTTTTTAAAAGTTTAGTTAATAAAAGAAGTGTCTCTTTCGAATCATAATTTCTTAATGTCTGAATCATTACAACGTCATATTCAAAATCCTTATAAAAGTTATTATTTAATCTTTCTATAAATAGTTTATAAGCATCTACATATTGTATCTTAGTAAAGTATCTAATCATTGCTATAGTTATTTCTTTTTCTTGTCTATTCTCTAGTAAATCTTTATAGATTAACTCTTTACATAACGTGTATTTCTTTTCTCTAAAATAATTAACTAAACCAATTTTAAGTTCAGAATTAAAATAATAAAAGTTTGCTACTATTTTCTTATAAAAGTCATCTAAATCAATAAGTGTAATATTATTCATTCCATCAGTAAGTAATCTATGATTATATGGAAGATTATTATTAGAAATAATTTTATAAGCTGCAATAATACTATCGACATTTCCTATCTTATATAATGCATTAAGACTATTTTCAGTTGAATAAACAGATTTATCATATAAACATGTCTTAAGAAATTCTATTACTCTATCATCATCAATAACAATATAGCTTAAAACATAGGAAAAATAAGCTCTTTCAATTGTACTTTTTCTTTTATACGTGTACATCAAACTTATAAATACCGAGTTAAATTTAGACTCATTAAGCACAGTAACAATATTAGAATTACCTTCTTCCATCAAAGAACAAAGAATATATAAGTTATTTATATTTCTTAAATATCTTTCAAGTTTCTTCAAATTATTAGGATTATCACTATTATTTATAAGTTTAAAAATACGTTTTCTTTTTTTCTCATTTCTTTTCTTTTCGTTCTTTTTTCTTACCAAGACACCAAAATCATATAATAATACAAAAAAGTAAAAATAGATAAAAATTAAAAGTAGTAATTCGACATGTTCTATCATTTACCATTCTCCTTTAAATATTTTTGAATAATATAATATGATTTCTTTAATCTTTCTTGATAATCTACTTTATGATTCCACCCTTTCAAAGGCATTTCTCTTAAAGTTATATACCCGTTATAAGTTCCAACTCCCATATACATCTTATCTATATGTATATCTTCTACTCCATAGTTTTTATAGTAATCATCGTGTATCATCATATCTGATGGATCATAGAAATTTAACATTTCCCAAGGTATTCTAATTTCAAGTACAGATGAAAAATAAAAATCACTTAAAGAATTATAGTTACTTGCTTCTTTATCGCCATTTCCGTACACTAGTTTTCCAGTATGTATCGTATTTGCATTATACAAAACTTCGTAATCATCTTCATCTTTACTTAATGTTTGAAAAGATTGAATCTTTAATATATCCATAAACTTATCATCATTTTTTAAAGGTATATTCTTCTTTTCATATTGATTTATATCATAAACTTCTTTTCCATAAATCGCTCTTAAAACATTATAATACTCTTGAACTACTACTCTAGATGAATTTTTGCCATTTATTTCTATAATAAAATCACTAAAACGATTAAATCCAAGTTTTGCATTACGATATGTTTTACTTCCAGAATTACTAGTTATATCAAGTGGAATGTAAAATGTGTCTTTATCGATATTTAAATTATCTTTTTCAATCATAAAATAAACATAACTTTCATCATACTTACTATATAATTTAGTACCATTGTTTTCTGTTATTAAATCGTTTTCGTTCCAATCGTTTCTTTCTCCATCTAATACAATTGTATTCTTATTTTTGGATTCAAACTCAAGTATTCCATAATTTTGATTTTGTGTTTCAACATTATGCCAATACATTGAGTTATTAGTGTTTACTGCATGCATACTATTCCAAACATTTTTATCCCACTCATCACACCACTCATAAAGAATAAATCCACTTATTCCAGCTTTATCCATTGTTTTTATTGCTTTAACAATGTTTTCTCCCTGAGAAACCTCATCATATACACCAGTGCCATAATTATTATTTAATGAAACAGTTGTATCAACTCTTGCGGTAGAATAACCAAATTCACTAACTATTACTGGATAAGAATAATATTCATTTATCTTTTTCAAATACTCGTAATAAGTATCATCATAAGACTTCAAAGAATAACTTAAAAGATCTGGATAATCTGAGTAAACTTGAAAAGATGCGAACATTCCAGATTTAACTTTATTAGAAATCTTTAAATGATTTAAATCAATTTTTACAATTTTATCAAAATAATCTGTTATAGAATTTTCATAATCAAAAGGATCTGTTAAAGGGGTAGTACCAAAAGATATTAATCTTTGTTCTTTATATACTTTTGTTTCATAACTTAGTAAGCTATCCCCTACTTCTGCTAAAATTCTTTCAAAAGGAGTGGCACTAGAAGTTGTGCTAATATACTTTCCACTATACGAATTATCATTGTTTAAGTGATCTGTATAACTTACTGTTAAATCATTCCACTCTGTTCCTATAATATATCCTAAAGTGTATTCTGAAACGTCATAAAGAAAACTTCCAGATGCATATCTTTCATTATATAGAATTATTCTTTTTCCATGTATAACGTCAACTGTCACATAACAGTCTTCCAAAAGAGTATCAAATAAAGTTGAATCAAAATAATCAACCGAAGAATTCTTCTCGTAATCTCCTACTCCAATTCCATGAATTAAATAAAGCTTTAGAGGACTTTCTTTATTATAATCTCTTAACGCTTCATAAAAACTTGGATTTTGAATAGTAAACACTCTAACAGTATTAATTCCCATATCACTTATTAAATTAAACCATCTAATATAAGTATCATAACTAATTGGATATGTATGCGTCTCATATCCAGGTAAAGAAGAACCAATATTAATAGCTTTTATTTTAAACTCTTGATCATTTAAAAGTATTTTCTTACCATCAACTCTTACTATGCTTTCTGCATCTTTATAATTATTAAGACTAAAAGAAGTAAAATACGTTAAATAATAATAACCAAAAACTACAAGAAATATTGTTAAACAAATTATTAAATATTTTTTCATACTATTCACCTTCGTAAGATTTAATTACAGAACGATGACAATATTGTTTTAAAGTCTCAATATTTTCGTCTAACCATTCTCCGCGCTCTTTTAAAAATGTTTTCATTTGTGTAACTGCTTCTTCATAACTAGTGTAATTTCTCTCATACGGAAAAAGCATTCCATCCACTGGTAATTTAGTAAAAGTATAACCCCAAACTTCATAATTACGATCAATTGAATCCCCTAAATACTCAATTGCACCATCTATGTAGTTTTCAAGGTATTGATAATCCAAATAACTTTTTCTTAAAGCCTTATATCTTTTTATTATTTTATTTACAAACTCTTCATCTTTTAAAAGTATGTTATACCAAGTTTTATTTTGAAACATAAACCCATCTATAGAAGACACCTCAGCAACGTAATTATCAAGACAGTTATTAAAATCCCATATAGGACCAATATGAATCTTACCCCTTACATCTTTATAAAAATAAGTAGAATGTGTTCCTGCATCATTATTTTTAAAGAATTCATTAATTATAAAATAATCGACAAAACTATCTACATCGATATATTTTGAATATTCTTTATAATCATAAGAATAAAGAGCTTTCTCAAAAGCTGAAAAGTCATCTGTTATATATTTTAAGATATCACTAGATAATTTATCTGTAGGTGGATAAATTACATTTATGATGTTTCCAGGAACCAATTTACCTGTATATTTTGTAAAGTTTTCAATATTATGTTTATTTTCATCATATCTATCATATCTAATTAGATAACTGCTTATGTTTGTCCATTTTGGCTTAAATCTTGTTATTTCTGTTAAACTTCTTGAAATACTTTCAGTAAGTAAATACACACCTTGATACTTTCCATTAACAAAAACTTCACAAAATCTTACTTCTGGAACATCATCTCTAAACTTACCAGAAATATTGTATGCTAAATAATTTCTAATTAATGTTTTATCTAAATATGGTCCATTTAAAACCCATTTATTTTCTTTTGTCATTCCAAGAAGTGAAATATCTTTATTATTTCCCTTACCATCTATAAAAGAAATACTATATTGATGCTTTGGATAATATCTTGATGATTTTCCCCTATATTTTATTAAAGCAGAACTAGAAATAGTATCTTCATCAGTTAAATAAGTACTTTCGTTAGCATTAAACTTTAAACTAAAACTTCCAACTACTGAAGTATTATCTTCTTTTATTTCCGACTTAATTGGCATTGGAATCTCTTGTCCATGAGTGTCTATTGAAATAATTGGTAAATGACTACAAAAAGAAGAACCATCACAAGTATTATTTACTTTATAATCCAAGTGTTGATCTACTCTATTTTTTTCCAAAGATTTAACATATCCATTACAGAAAAAAGAGAAAATAGAAGCAATTATAATTATTACAAAAAATGTAACCTTATATTTCATCTTTCTTACCCGTTTATTTCATCATTTTGGACAACTAAATTAACATAATCAACATCTTTTATTTTATATAAGGAATCAGTAATTGAAACCTCAGTTTTATTGTACTTATTATATACTTTTCTAGATAATTCATATATTATCTCGACATTATCTTTATCTGTATTCTTTACTCTTAGATTTACTTTTCCTTGAAAATATTTAAATACAGTGGATTCTATATCTCTTTCTTCTTTTCTTCCACCTCTAACTACTAAAAGCAAGCGATCTGTGTTTTTAATTCTTCCAAATAGCAATAAAAATACAAATATTACTAAGGCTCCTAAAACTGCAATTTTAAAGCATGATATACCACAACATAGTCCCATTGATATAGCCCAAAATATATAAATCGTATCTCTAGGATCTTTAATCGCTGTACGGAAACGTACAATTGAAAGTGCCCCAATTGTACCTAATGATAATGCTATGTTATTTTGAATAACAGTCATAACAATACAAGTTACAATTGTAAGCATAACAAGGGAAATATTAAACTTTGTTGAATATATTGATCCAGCATGTGTGTATAAGTATGATGCAAAAACAACAAGACCAAGTATAAGTGACATAACTAAATTAACCATTATTTGCTGGTTACTTAACGTACCAGTAGATTCAAAAACATTCGATAAAATCTCATCCATTTTAAACGCCTCCTAATAAACATACTTTATCGTGTTTGTTCTTCCCAAACAATATTTGCTAATAGGTGTTTGAATTAAATCAACATTTTTAATAATATCTTTAACATATGAAAGCAAAAATCCGTTATATTTTACTTCAAATACAACAAGATTTTGATTAAATACAGGATTTAACAATAAATTTGGATTAAATAAATCAAAAGAAGTCTCAGTTGCTCTTATATCTTTGTCAAATGTAAGTCTTATCGAGTTTTCTTTAACAACATAAGCAACTCTTTTATACTGGTTAATTGTCTTAGGGACATAGTAATATGTACTCATAATACCATACATCTCTTTTGCAAAAGAATCAGGATACTTTAATAAAACTTCATACTTTTTATTAATTAATGAAATAGCGTCATCTTTTGAAATTTTTAAAGATCTTTTCTCTTGATAGTTGCCCTGTTTTTGTTTTAGCTCTAAATAAGCAAAATCATCATTCGTTGAGTATATTCTCAATCTTATTTTCCTTCTCAATTCTAATCCATCAACTTTATTATAAAAGTCATCATCATTAAGTGTATCAAAATATAATGATCTAATAGTGTACCCACAAGAATCATTATGTTCATCTTCATGAAGAATCTTTTTAAAATAAAAATTGTTTTTTGAAAAGCTATCATAAGTTAATAAATACTTCTTTTCTTGACGTAAAACCCTTTTCAATGATAATTCTCCTTCCCTATATCATTAAAAATTATACCATATTTTTTTGTTTTTTTATAAAAAAGTAGATAAATTTTTATTCATTACTATATAATATAATTAAGTATTGCTAGTGGAGGAATAGAATACTAAAAGCGCCAGGCCTTTTTAAGGTGACGAGGTTAATAGTTATCGAAATATTCGGCGGATGCTATTAAAATATATACTACAAAAAACAAAATCAAGATTGTAACAAAAAGTATATAAGAAAGGAAATTTATGTGTGGAATCGTTGGATACGTTGGAAAAAATTGTGCTAAAGACGTATTAATTGATGGTTTAAAAAAACTAGAATACCGTGGATATGATTCAAGTGGTATTGCTTATATATATAATAATGATATTGAAATTGTTAAGGAAAAAGGAAAAGTTTGTGAGTTAGAAAAGAAAATTGATTTTAAAAAGAAATCAAATATAGGAATAGCTCACACAAGATGGGCAACTCATGGAGTTCCAAACTCTATTAACGCTCACCCTCATAGATGTGAAAAAATTACATTAGTTCATAATGGTATAATTGAAAATTATGAGGAGATTAAAAAAGATTTAGAAAAAGACTATAAGTTTTTATCAGATACTGATACAGAAGTAGTTGCAGTTTTATTAAATGATATCTATAAAAAAGAAAAAGATATGGTTAACTCTATTTTAAAGTTAAAGAAAAAGCTAAGAGGATCATACGCTCTTGCAATTATTTGTAGTGATGAACAAGATAAAATTTATGCTTTAAGAAAAGATAGTCCTTTAATAGTTGCAGAAAGCAAAGACTCAAGCTACCTTGCATCAGACGTTCCTGCAATATTAAACTATACTAATAAGTATTATTTAATAGAAGAAAATGAACTAGCTATTCTAGAGCAAAATAAAATAACATTTTTAAATGATAATAAAGAAGAAGTAAAAAAAGAAGTTAACGAATTTATAGGAGATAAAAATACTGCAGAAAAAAATGGTTATTCCCATTTTATGTTAAAAGAAATAAACGAAGAAGAAAATATTATTATAAATCTTTATAAAGAATACAACACACTTCAAAAAATACTAAATAATTTTAAGGATTTAAAAAAATACAATAAAATTGATATTATTGCCTGTGGATCAGCTTATCACGTTGGTATGATTGCTAAATACATGATTGAACAGAACGCCAAAATTCCTGTAAACGTTGAAATAGCAAGTGAATATCGTTATAAAGATAATTTTTTAGATAAAGACTCTTTAGCAATATTTATTTCTCAGTCAGGAGAAACAGCTGATACATTAGCATCCCTAAGAAAAGTAAAAGAACAACATATTACTACTCTAAGTATTGTAAATGTTGTTGGAAGTTCAATAGCAAGAGAAAGTGATATAGTTATATACACTAAAGCAGGTCCAGAAATTGCTGTTGCAACTACTAAAGCGTTTATCGCTCAAATAACTATAATAATTTTCTTAACACTATATCTAGGATATCAAAACAAAACTATGACTGAAGAAAAAATAAATAATGTTTTAAAAGATTTTGAAAGATTAGATATAAAAAATTTAATTAATAAAGACTACCAAGATATTGCAAAAACTCTAAAAGATAAAAATGATGTCTTCTTCTTAGGAAGAAATATTGATTATGCAATAGCTCTTGAAGGATCATTAAAACTAAAAGAAATATCTTATATTCATAGTGAAGCTTACGCATCAGGTGAACTAAAACATGGTACTATATCTTTAATTGAAGAAAATACTCCTGTAATAAGTATACTAACATCTAAGAAAATTATAGAAAAAACAATAAGTAATATTAAAGAAGTTAAAGCACGTGGAGCTTACACTATCGCTATAACAGAAAAAGAATATGACTTTATAGATAAAAATGTAATTATACCAACATATAATGAACTATTAATGCCAATAGTAGCAGTTATCCCTCTTCAATTAATTGCCTTTGAAACAGCAAAATTAAGAGGATGCGACATTGATAAACCAAAAAATCTTGCTAAATCTGTAACAGTAGAATAATTAAAATAAATAAGACTGGAAATACTTCCAGTCTTTTTATTTTCTTCTATTTTCACCAATCAACTCGATTGGAGTTGACACTTGATTAATTCTTTCTATAATTCTTTTTGCCTTCATTTTATCGTCATTTATAATAAAATGTTTCTCAAGCTCTTTTATTGAATAGTTAGAAGTAAAAAATGTTGGTAACTCCTGATCCATTCGATATTGAAGAATTGGCTCAATAACCTCATCTCTTGCCCAAGAAGTCAAATACTCTGCACCTATATCATCTAAAAGTAATAAAGGCGCATTCATAACAGCATCAAATCTTTCACTATAATCATCATCAAAAGAATCTTTAATTGATCTTAAAAGTTCAGGTGTATGAACAATAACGCTTTTAACATCTTTTTTAGCAAGTTCATTAAATAAAGCTGCAACAAGATAAGACTTCCCACACCCAAAATTACCATATAAATAAATTCCTTTAGAACATTCTCCTTTTAAATAAGAATCATAAAAGGCTTTAAGCTTCTTAATTATCTCTACCCTACTTTTATCATCTCGATATATTAAAGCAAAAGATGCTTCTTTTAACTTTTTAGGTAAATCAAAATATACAACGTTTTTCTTAAATTTATCTTTCGCCATATTTTCGCATTCTACATAAGAAAAAACTACTCCAGAATTATTTTTAAAAGCTTTAAAAAGGCATCCAGGAATCGAATTAGGACATTTATCTAGTCCTTTACAATTACTACAGTTTTCAAACTCTTTACTAGCTTCCATTATACTAGATGTATACATTCTTAAAATGTCATTTGATAAATCTAAACTTTTACATATTTTAGCAAAATATTTGTTTTCTAAAGCTTTATTAAACTTAACATCTAAGTCCATATTAGAAGCCTTACCCATTTCAAATTTTTCCATAACCTCACCACCAAATTAAAAAGATAGATAAAATCTATCTTTTATTATACAACAAATTATAAGATTACAGAAGGAGAATTAATTAAAAATTCATCTCTTCTTATCACTGCTACTTTTAATCCAAGTCCTTCAGCACTATCTTGAATATGATTTAGTTCATCACAAACAGTTTTATCATTTTCTTCAAGAAGTGTGTCGTATGGAATTCCATCTTTTTCAGGAACTGTCTTACGATAATCAAATCCTAAAACAATAGCATCAGATGGTGCCATATATTCAAAATCAGTTGGACCATAATAATTATAAGTAATCTCTTCAGACTCATCAAAATAAAATTTCTTATATGTAGTTTCTAAAAAAGAATATAACTCATTTTTTAAATTTTCATTTTGCATTATCTCTGAATAATTCATTAAGCCAAAAAATTCTAATTTTTTCTTTTCGTCATCACTAAGCTTTTCTAAATTACCATCATTCAATATACAAAAGAATTTATTTTCTGTTAAGTCACTATAATATGGTAAAACTCCTTTTTCATCAAATTTTTTTTCTGATTCATTTAAGTTTAACTTGTCATATAAATATTTTACAAAAAGATAATCGTATTTTTCTTCCATTTTATACCTCACAATTTTTTATATTAAAACTCTAAATTAATTTTATCATATAAATCTTAGTAAATAAACATTTTTATATAATAATCCATATTCTATTAATATAACAATTTGAAAAGGAAAGTGATTTAGATAAATCACAGAGCAACACTTAACTATTCTTTTTAAAGAAAATCAAGTATTTTCCTTTTCAAACATAATAATATAATTAAAAGAACCTACTATTAAGATATTATAGAACGGTCTATAACATATTGACCTTTAATTAAATCGACAAATGGTATTTTATATTTATGTCCCCATGAACTAACAATCAAATTATCTCCATCAACACCAGTTATATAAATTGAATGTGCACCAGTTGAATAACGAGTATTTTTCATGTTACCCCTTTTATTTGAAAAGAAACAATTAGGTCGGTCAGCATCAGTTGAAATCATTCTAATTTGGTCATCAGATGCCCATATAGAAATCTCATACTGGTATCCATTCATCATATCATTTAGTATTTTTGTTTTAAAATATTCTACATCATCCATTGTTTTAATTTCAGATTGACTCCAAACAGAAGATGATGAATAATTAAGTCCTTTTGAAGCTAAATATCTTTTAATAGAATCTTTGTTTCTTCCATCTTCATGCCTAGTTAAGTATTTTTGTTTACTAGAATCAGGAAGCTTTCTTCTCAATGGATCAATAGTTTCGCCAATAACATTTGAATTAACAACATGTCTACCATCATAAGTTAAATTGAAAAGAACTCCACCATTTTCACTCGAATTTATGAAAGCATATAAATCAGCCATTAAATAAGAAGAATTTAATTTTCTTACACCATTTGGCAATGTTGTATACATTGGAAATCCAAATTTTTCTTCAAATTGTTTTTCTTTTCCTTTAAAATGAGATAATATTTCATTTGCAAAACTTGCATATGTACAAGCACCTTTATTATCTATTGCAGTTAGAACAAGTGATGCATCTTGTTTAGAAAAATGATACTTATTCATAATAAATTCTTTAACATCAAAGTATTCAGGAGTACATCTTTTTTGGAAGAAAGGCAATACTCTACCATTTTGTCTTGCTTCATTAATTAATTTCTGGGCTTGTGAATATGTATAATTTACACCATTTAAATCTAACTCCATTAATTTGTATAATGCTCCCTGATCTACACCATACTCTGAGAAGTTTTCAAAGAAATTACTTCTTTCATTTCCAAACATATTAACAGAAGCCTCAGCAGCAATTCTTATTGACTCACTATCATATAAAGATCTATTATTCGCGATTTCTCTAGTAATAGATGATACTACATCTCTATCATACAACAACCCATAATGATTACCCTTCAAAAAGTTTTTAACAATTGTCGGATTAACGATATTCTTTTTCAAAGTTTCAGTAAGTGTATATTCTCTTGATGATTTAACTTTCCCATTTACATTAACAGGGATATCAACATCACTTAAAACTTTTAACTCACTATCAGTAAGATATCCTGAAACCTCTAAAGTATAACCATACTTACTAATATTTTTTAAAGTATTCTCAGTAATAGCATTCAATTTTACTTTTCCATTAATTGCCATTGAATCGAGTACCGCTTTAGATACATTATCAACTTTACTATCCAAAATAAGTTCCTTTGACCTTTGATCTAACTTTCCAATAGAACTTATAACATCTGGTGTTACAAACTTTTTAGATTTTAACCTTTCAACTATTTCTTCAGTTGTTAAATTAGGATTTAGTCCATTATTATTATTATTATTTAAAAGATTATTTACAAAATTTATTACATTATTATGTAAATGGTTATTATTATTTGTATTATTGTTACTATTAAATTGTGAATTTTCGTAAATCGAACCTTTAAAAGTAGAAGAATTCAAATTAAAGTTTCCGTTAATCAAATCTGTAAATGGAATTACATATTGTTTTCCCCATGAGCTTACTACGAATCCACCGTTTGTCATTCCAGTTATATACATTGAATGACCTCCATTTCCTTTAAATACTCTCGCATTTCCCGTTAGAGGATCAATCAATCTTATAAAACCATCTTTACTTCCATGAATTGATATTGAATAATGCTTTCCATCTCTAATTCCTTTTGCTATATCTAATTTAAATTTAGCAAGAGTAGCATTGCTTCCAAGTCCAGAATAGTATTTATAATTTACTGATTCATATTTTACACCTTTTGATTCTAAATATTTACTACATAATTTTACTCTAGAAGCATCTCTTCCTGATAAATAATTTTGAAAATTAGCATCTATTTTCTTTCTTCCTGATAAATCTTTTTGTGCACTAATAACATATGGATTAATTGTGTAATTTCCAAATGCATCTACATTAAATAACCTACCACCATACTTAGATGAATTTATTGATACATATATATCTGCCATTAATTGTGAAGCATTAAATCTTCTAACACCATTAACTGTTATATACATTGGGAATCCAAAAGCATTTTCAAAAGCTGCTTCTTTTCCAATAAATGATGCAAATATTTCATTTGCAAAACTTGCATATGTACATGCTCCAACATTAGAATCTATAGCTAAAATTGCAACTGATGCATCTTCTTTCGAGAACTTATAATTATTCATAAGATAATTCTTTACATCAAAATATTCTTGCGTACATCTCTTTATAAATTTAGGTATTGGTTTTCCTTGAGCTTCTGCTTGATTTACTAGATCTACAGCTTGACGATAACTATATCTTTTACCATCTGACTCAAATGTCATCAAATTATGTAAAATACCTTGATCTACCCCATAACCTATATCTTTTAAAGAACTAGCTACCTTAGAAAAGTAATTCTCTCTAATATTACCAAATCTTGTTGCTACAGCATTAGATACATATTCTATTACATCACTGCTATATGCTGATGAATTAATTGAAATTTCATTAGATACAAAATTAATAATTCTTTCATCAACTTCTAGTAAATTAGGCTTACCTTCCAAATAATTATTTATAACAACCTCATCTATTACTTTTGATTTAATCATTTCACCAATGGCATATTCTCTCGCTGATATAGGGTCTGCATTAGGATTTGAATTGACGTCTACTTTAATATCACTTTTACTTAATAACAAAATCTCATCACTTGTAAGTGGTCTATTAACATCTAATACATAACCTGTAGATTTAATATTCTCTAAAGCATTCTCAGTAATAGTGTCCAATTTTATTCTTCCATCAGATTGCATTGATTTTAGTACTTCTTTTGATACATCATCAGATTTACTAGATATTATTGTTTCTTTTGACTTCTGATCTAAATGGCTAATATAAAGTTTTGCAATATTGTCTACTTCTTTGGTATCCATCAACCTTTTTGTCATTTCTTCCAATGCAGCTACTCTAGCATTTTCAAATTCCGTACCTACTTTTATCTCAATTCCACGATCACTTACATTTTT